>CAZSRD010000006.1:59495-62538 GCA_964609455.1 uncultured Methanosarcinales archaeon | reverse complement strand
AGGGTTTTGCACCTTGCACTAAAGTACAAGGTACCTTTGTGTAATAACGAAGTGAGCGAGGTGCCAGAAAATTCAAGAGAATTTTCTCAGCACGCAGAGCCTTCGTACAACACATCGAGAGTTTTGAAGGTGTTAATCACATACCTAAAAGGAAAACTTTTATATACAAGTATATCAAATTAGTATATTATTAGTAACAAAAACATATCATTTTGATACATATGGGCCTGATACATATAAGGGTAGGAAAGGAGTTGAAGAAAGAGATGCAGAATTTGATAAAGAGGGGGCTCTTCAGCAATCAGGCAGAAATAACAAGAGAAGGTATAAGGTCTGTTCTGCTAAAATATAAAAAAGGGGAAAAATGAGGTTAACCAATAATAAGATTGCATTTTTAGCAGTAGCTTTCATGCTCATTTCATTAGCCTGCAGTATGTTTATCTGCCAAAAAGCGCTTATTCATATTACTGGTAAAGCAACAGCCATTGGCTATTTGCGGATATGCATAAACCATAAGCCGGTTATCGATGAATTTCCTTCCTCTCCTTTTGAATTAAGTTGGGGGGAAAATTTTATTTATGATGTAAATGCAGCAGACATCGATAACGAAACCCAAAGCATGCGCTTTTATGATGATACAGACCTTTTTGAAATAAATGATTCCACCGGAATTATAAACTTTACAGTGCCTTCCAATATAACATCTGCCTACTACATACTCATTACCGCAAGGGATAATTCAACGTGCGGAAATGCTGATGATGCTAAAATTCTTGTCCTCAACATTACTTCGCAAAATGTAGCTCCTTCCATATTAACTTATTACCCGGCAGAGAACAAAAATATAACAGAGGAGCAAAACCAGACATTTAACATATCATACTCTGACCCTAATTTAGATAATATATCAGTCTATTGGTACCTCAACAACTCGCTTGTTTTATTCTTTAACGATACATCAAATAGTTCTAGGAGCAATTATACCTTTATAGGCAACTACACAAATGCAGGAAGCTATTCTATAAGAGTTTTCATAAGTGACGGCTCCCTTAATGATTCTTATGAATGGGAATTAAATGTCACCAATGTTAACAGGGCTCCTGGCTTTAACAGGACGATTAATAACCAGACATGGGCAGAGGACAGCACGCTCTATGGCCTTGATTTGGATGATTACAGCTATGATCCAGATATAGACGATACCCTCAGCTACTCTGTTAACTATCTCACAAACCCCCATAGCATTAGTGCGTCTATAAATAATAAAAATGTTGTAACCTTCTCCCAGCCTCCGAACTGGTATGGCTCAGAGAATGTATCCTTCAATGTAACCGATGACAAGGGCTCAAGCAACATCAGCAATATGATCACCTTAACAGTTTATGATGTGCAGGAAACCCATGTAACTATTACTCAGGTTGCTGCAGGAAGCGGGGGAAGAACAGTTGCATGCGAGGAATACTGGTTCTGCACAATGTGGAGCGTTTGCTACCAAGATGGAACTATGAGGAGAACCTGCACCGATGTAAATGACTGCGGTACAGAATACTACAAGCCTTTTGAATCGAAGAACTGCACCTACATACCATCATGCTTTAATGGCATAAAGGACGGCGACGAAACCGGAGTTGACTGCGGAGGCTCTTGTGGCCCATGCCCATCATGCTTTGACGGCACAATGAACAACAATGAAAAAGGAATTGATTGTGGCGGAATGTGCCCTCCATGCCCAACCTGCTTTGATGGCGCAATGAACGGCGGCGAAATAGGCATTGATTGCGGAGGCGCATGCAAGCTGGAGAATTGTTGTTTAAACGGCTACAAAGACCCAAATCTAAAAGAAGAGGGAATAGACTGCGGTGGAAACTGCAAAAAATGTGAAGTTGAGATAGAAAAGCCATCCAAGCCAGGGCTTAGATGGATTATTTTATCAATTAGCGCCGTATTAATAGCCGCTGTTATACTGCTATTATTCAACTTGGGGCGCATTAAAGGGTATATTGCATTAAAGACGCGTAAACTTGAGGAGAAAACCCCTGAAATGGAAATAAGAAAGATAGCGCTGCCTATGTTAAACAGTTTGGAAAAGAGCATTCATTCAAATGCTATTGAAGCCTCATCAAAAGATTTCTTCAGCGCCATAAGAATAATCCTGGCAAAGATATTCAACCTTAAGGAAGAATTTACCTATGAGAGCCTAATACCTGTAATAAAAGAAAGCAGCATTAACCCCCCACTAAAGCCAATTTTATTGCAGTACATCCATAGAATAATCCATGTTGCATATAGCGGGTATCCGATTAGCAAAGAGGAGCTGATGTTGCTTGCAAAAGAATTTAGGATTATAATATACTTAATAACAAAATCTTTTGGTACAGCAAAAAAAGGAAAAAGTATAGAAGAAAAAGGAAAATATGAAAGCAAATCAGAAGAATTCTACATAGCCCTCTCAAAATCATTGTGCATGCTAGAAGCGCATCAAACAGAAAAGGCAGGAAAAATGCTTGCTCATGCTGAAAAAATCTATAGTCTGCTCAAAGAAAGTGAGAAAAAAGAAGTTGAGAATTATTTAAGAAGAATAGGCAATGAGGCTGAATTATTCAGGAAAAACAGCGAAAGAAATGAAAAAAGAAAATCCAAAATAGTTGCTGTGGGCATGGTTATTTTGCTCTTAACCCTGTCGTTAATCACCCTAAACACATTCTATGCTGGCAACCCCACTGGCTTCTTTGCTATCGTTAACCGAAATGCTGTACAGGAGGGCGCACCGCCAAATTTAATGGGCATGCCTGTCTTTAATATTCAAGCAGGAGAGCATTTTGTTTATAGGGCGCAGGCTTACGATTCTGAAGGAGTGGAATTGCTGTTTTCTGATGATACTAAGCTGTTTAATATAAGCTCTGATGGGATTATAGATTTCACCCCCTCAGAAGGCAATGCAGGCGTCCATCATGTTACCCTCATTGTAAAGGACAGCAGATACAAGACATCATTCCAGGATGTTATATTTAACATAACGGGCCAAGAACAGGAAGAGCTAACA
>CAZSRD010000006.1:4757-59395 GCA_964609455.1 uncultured Methanosarcinales archaeon | reverse complement strand
CTGGCTTCGCCCTTGATGTGCTTTCTATTGCCGTAAACAAATTCAAATTAGGCGATATAGCAGAATTTAATGTTCTTATAGAAAATATAGGCAATGAGTCAGTAGAAAATGTGTATTATGAGGTAGTATTAAATTATAGCAACGGCTCTAATGTAACAGGCATCCAAAGCACCCCTCTAAATATCGCCGCTCAGGAAAAAAAAGAGGTTATTGCCTACTGGAATTCAACAATCATGCCTCCTGGCAGCTACACAGGAAAACTGGAAGTAATCTGCAGTTCTAAAAGAAAAGAATATGGCTTGCTTATGAATGTAAGTGCAGCAGAAATTAAAACAGCAATTAAAGGAGTGACAGGGATGGTCGTATCAAGCTTAGGTGTAAATGAAGCAGAGCCTTCTTATAAACTATACCCCCTATTGATGTCTGTTATCATCACCATAATAATTGGAGACCTAATCCTATTCAGGTTTTACTCAATGAAAAACAGGGATAAAAAATGAAGATGAGTTTACATAAAAAAGTTGTATTTAGCATAGTTCTGCTGCTCTTTTTTGCATTTTCCCCTGAAATTTCTTGCGGAGCAGCGCCAACCTTTGATGAATTAACCGACGGCATGAAATTGGAAGTGCTAGAGGATTCAAATTTTGTTTATATTGTTAATGCAACAGATTCCGACATCCCCTCAGATTACCCCCTAATATTCTCTGATGATTCTGAAACAAAACTCCCCATATTTAGTATGACTGCATTTAATGATTCAGATAACAACAGAAGGGCAATAATAGATTTCACCCCCTCAGAATCAGACGTCTTGGACTCAAATAAAAACATTTCAAACTACCATATATCAATCATTGTAAAGGACCAGACTTTTGCAACATCAGTTGTAGACATTCTTTTTAATATCACCAATGTAAACGACCCTCCTAGCGTTACCTCATTCACTCCTTCAAGCACTACGCCTTCAGTGCAGGAGAATAGCACCCTCACATTCTCCTTTGACAACACCACAGCAGACCCGGATTTAGTCCACCCAGGAGCCGATTATTTAAACAACACATGGTACCTTAACAATACCTTTGCTTCTTATAATGTTTCCTGGTCATATGCTCCTGGATTTTGTGATGAGGGCATAAAAAATGTAACTCTTGTCGTTAATGACTCATACAAGAATACAACATCCATCTCATGGATTGTTGATGTAACAAACAAAAACAGGCCCCCTGTAAATAATGCTACAATACAGAATTTGACGTGGAGTGAAGGCAGCAATTTAACCAATAACCTAACATTAGAAGGGTATTTTAATGATTCTGACAGGGGTGAATGTTCTGGCTCAAATAAAGACAGCCTAACTTATGGTTATATCAGCTATGGTGTCACTAATTCGGTGAATTCTTCAAAGAGTGTTAATGTGTCTATTAACGCAACAACAGGCAATGTAAGCTTCTATGTTGAGGATGACTGGTACGGTGTTGAGATTATAGCCTTTTACGCAAATGACAGTTATGATATAACCTACTCAAACAATATAACCTTAAATGTCACTAACATAAATGATGGCCCTATTCTTCAGGAAATCAGCAATCAGGCTTTAAAAATTGGCTCATTATTTACTTTAAGCATAAGCGCATTTGACGCTGATAATGATACATTATACTTCTATGCAAATAGCACAGTTATAAACATCAGCCTCGCAACAGGCATAATAAACTTTACACCTTCAGAAGACCATATGGGAAATTATACAGTAAACATAACTGTTAATGATTCTTGGGTTATAGATTCTCAACTAGTGAATTTCATAATATCAAATGACACCCCCCCGGTTTTTAGCGGCTCGATAAGCAACATTACATGGCGTAGCAGCAGCAATCTGACAAACAATTTAACATTGAGCGATTATTTCTCTGATGCAGATGGCGACAATCTCACTTACGGTGCGATAGGCAATTCCAGCATATTAATCGTAATAAATCAGACAACCTCCAGCGTTAGCTTTTATCCGGCTGCAGGATGGTCAGGCATAGAATACATAAAATTTTTTGCTACCGACGGCTATTTCACAGCATACTCCAATAATATAACCCTAAATGCAACCCCCAACAACCCCCCCCAAATCCATAACATATATCCCTATGGGGATGGAACGTCTAATCTTACAATTTATGATTGGGTAAACCCTGCGCTTTATCCTGATGGAACCTCCATATACATTTATGAAAACACTAATGTGGAGTTTAAGCAGAACAGCTCAGATGCAGATGGTGATAACCTGACTTATCAATGGATTTTAAATGGAACCTTATTGAACACAACCCAGAACATAACCTACTATTTTAACTTTACATCTGCAGGAATAAAGAACCTGACATTAAGCGTAAGTGACGGATTTAACACAACCACATTCTATTGGAGCATCAACATAACCAATCTTAACAGGCCGGTAATATTTGGAACCAAAACATACACCTCTTATGATGATTTTTTAGGGGGAACTCTAAATAATACAAACATAACGGCGCAGTCCGGCAATGTAACATTAAGGATGGTTGATGGGTTTTACGTAAACGGCACATACACCTCTCCTTCTATAGACACAGGTGCAGATGCTGACAAAATAAACTTTACAAATATCACATGGAGCCGCTACCTCCAGGATGGCGCAAACATAACCCTGAAAACAAGGACAGCATCCACATCAGCAGGCCTTTCATCTGCGGAATGGAGCGCCCTTTACACGAACAGTTCAGTAAGCCCAGTAAATTCAACAGGCAACCAATACATTCAGTTTATGGCTATGCTCTCAACAAAAGACAATACAAAAACCCCAGTTTTAGAAAGTGTAGATATATACTATGAGATTACAACCCCTGCATTGCTTGAGGATTATATATACGAGAATTGGATTGATTTAGACGATTACTTCCAAGAGATTGACTCTGATGATAACCTCACCTTCCATCATACAAGCGTAAGCAACATAAATATGAGCATAGACAGCAATACCCATGTTGTAAGATTAAGCTTTACTCCAGATTGGTATGGCACAGAAAACTTTAGGTTCTATGCTAATGACAGCCATTCTCTTACCTACTCAAATAATATTACCATAATAGTTTCAGATGCAGAAGATGAGGCTCCAACAACAACTATAATAAATGTCGGTGGTGGTGGGGGTGGCGGCGTTTCAAGAGTTACAAAAACAAAGACAACCACCGAATACGAATTTCCAAGGCTTCTCGTTCCAGGCCCTGTTTCTTTAATAAGCGTAAACAAGGTAAAGGTCCCTATAACAGTTGAGAACAACATCCAGGAGTCATTAAAAAACATTTATCTTTCTGCAGAATCAACAGAGGAAGGGGTATCCTTTGAATTTGACACATCTTATATAAGCGAGATAGGTAAAGGCGACAAAAAAACCATAAATTTGTTTGTAACATCATTTGACAAAGAGCTGCCTTATACAATAACTGTCAATGCCAAAGTTACTGCTCCTTCATTAAATGATTCCATTATTATCCAGATAAATCCCTTGGAGAATATAACCACCAAAGTAAAAATGGTGATGGATATGCTAAAGGCCAATCCGGAATGCTTCGAGCTTAACGAGCTTGTTGTTAATGCCAAAAAAGCAATTAACAACAAGGAATACGAAAAGGCAGACAAAATGCTTGAAGAGGTGTTAAGAAGCTGCAGGTTTATACTGGCTAAAAAAGAAGAGGCTAAAAAGGAAAAGCCCTCTCCATGGTTAAATGCATGGCCATGGTTTACTATGGGGATAATCCTCATCGCATCCATATGGTCGTTTTACTTTATAAAGGCAAAAAAACTGAAAATCTTCAAAAAATGGAAGAGGAGAGAATAAACTATGGAAATATCATTCGCAAATCCGCACTACCTTTGGTTGTTATTGCTGCTTCCTTTCTTTGCGCTCATCGCATTCCTTATCTTGCTGCACGGAAAAAAAGATATAGAGAAATTCATAAGTTTACGTTCGCTTGATCTTTTTTTTAAAAAGGCAAATTTCTTTTACCTATACCTAAGAAAACATCTTCTTATTTTTTTGCTAAGAGCGGCAATCTATTTGGTGGCTGTTCTCATTATATCAGGCGCTACTTTTTATTATAGGGGAAATGTTGAAGAACAATCACTCATAATAGCAATTGATTCTTCCGGCAGCATGCTTGCAGATGACGTGCCTCCAAATAGGTTGGAAGCTGTTAAGGAGACAATAAAGGATTTCATCGGGAAAATGCCTCAAAAAAGCAGAATAGCAGTGTTATCTTTCTCTGGCAATGCCTACATTGAGCATGGGTTATCTTCTAAAGAGGAAGCAATAAAAAGCATAGATAACATTCAGATAAGCCCAATTTCAGGCACATCAATAGGCTCTGCATTAAAAACGTCTATAAATATCTTAAGCATTGAAAAAAAGCCAAAATCCATTCTTCTCATAACTGATGGAGGAGAGAACATACTGTCAGATGAAGCATTGTATAAGCTGATATCCGAAGTAGAGAAGGAGCATATAACCATCAATGTAATAGGTATAGGCCAAATTGAAGGCGCGCACCTGCCAGGTACAGAATTGATTTCAACGCTTAACGAACAGCTATTAAAAGAGATAGCAAAAAATACAAAAGGCGCCTATTACAGGGCAGAAACAAAACAATCCCTTGTAGACGCTTATAACAGGATTCTTTCATCCGCAAAGCTTAACATCCCTATAAGCCTAAATCTTGCATTAATAATATTGTTTGTTGTGTTGTTCTTTATCGATTACATTTTTGTAAGGTATGGCTGATTTATTTTTAGTAACCACCGTTTAGTTGATATAAACATATTTATACTAATAAAGGCAGTTTTATATGCAAAAAATGGGCGTTAAAGCGGGAAAATACCAAAAAGATATTGAGAATATCAAAAAAGAGTTAGCAAAAGCCTTAATCGGGCAGGAAAATATAGTAAATAGCTGCTTAAAAGCCCTTTTGTGTAATGGCAATATCCTCCTGGAAGGAGTCCCGGGAATCGCAAAAACATTGCTGATGAGGTCTTTGGCAGCGGTAATTGGCTGTAAATTTAAAAGGGTTCAGTTTACTGTTGACTTGTTGCCTAGTGACATATTGGGAATAACAGCCTATGATCAGAAAAGAGGATTCTATATTGTAAAAGGGCCGATATTCTCTAATTTTTTTCTGGCGGATGAAATTAACAGGGCCCCTCCAAAAACGCAATCTGCCCTATTAGAGGCAATGCAGGAAAGGCAGGTAACCATAGGAAAAGAAACTTTCAGGCTGGATAATCCTTTTTTGGTTATAGCAACCCAAAACCCTATTGAATCAGCAGGCGTATACCCTTTGCCAGAAGCGCAGCTTGACAGGTTCCTGTTTAAAATTAGCATGGGCTATCCAACCGCTCAAGAAGAAAAGGAAATATTAAAAACAAACATCTCTATACATGGGTTTGAGGAGTTTAAATTGAAGGTTGTTGTAAGCCAAAAGGATACAATTAAAATGCAGGAGGAAACAAAAAAAGTATTCTTAAGCAAGGATATAGAAGAATATATTGTTAGCATAGTAGACGCTACAAGGCACCCCCATAAATATAAGGTAAAGCTTGGGGATTACATAGAATATGGCTGCTCGCCAAGGGCATCAATAGGCCTGTTTATTGCTTCCAAGGCAGAGGCTTTCATAAATTCAAGCAAATTTGTGACGCCTCATGATGTCAAAAATAGCGCTTACGAGGTAATGAGGCATAGAATTCTACTAAACTACGAAGGGCAGGCGGAAGGAATTAATACAGATGATATAATAACAGAAATCCTTTCTAAAGTGCCTGTACCCTAAAGATGGCAAAATTAAGGATAAGCCTGACACAGGCAATAAAAAAATTAGAGATACCTACACGAAGGCGCGTTACCACATCTTTTGTAGGCAGCTATAAAAGCGTTTTTAAGGGTAGCGGCTTGGAATTTGAGGGCTACCGGGACTACACAGCAGGCGATGATGCTAGGCTGATAGACTGGAAGGCTTCATTAAGGGTAGGCAAAACATTGATGAAGGAATTCGAAGAGGAAAGGGAACTGAACGTTTTTATCCTCATTGATGTTAGCTCGTCAATGCTGTTTGGTACAACCCAAAAATTAAAAAATGAATATGCTGCAGAGGTCGCAGCCTCTTTGTCTTTTGCAGTCTTAAAGGCAGGGGATGCTGTTGGTTTTGGATTGTTGTCAGACACAATAGTGCACAAATCCTTCCCCCTTAAAGACAACAAGCAGTTTTATTTGCTTTTAAGGAGTTTAACAGATATAAGGAATTATGGCAGGGGCTACAAGTTAAGAGCTGCATTGGAGTATCTCTTTGCTCATTTGAAGCATGGCTCTACCTTGATAATAATCTCTGACTTTATAGGGATGGAAAAAGACTGGGAAAAAATATTGGGCGTTATAAAAAGAAAATTTGATGTAATAGGGATAATGGTAAGGGACCCCTGCGATAGGGCATTGCCCAATACAGATATGTGGGTTTTGGTGGAAGATACTTTTTCAGAAAAGCAGCAGCTCATCAACCCAAAGATAATAGGTGAAAAATATAGGAAATATGCAGCTGAGCAGGAAGAAAATATAAAAAATGCTTTCATGAGAATAGGCGCCGGTTTTATCCCATTATCAACAGCGCAGGATTTTTCAGCTCCTATAATAAATTATTTCAAAAGAAGGGCAAAAGGGCCGTTATAGCTGAATTTGTAAGGTCAAAAAATGAGGATTATATTCCAAAATCCGGAATACCTTTGGATACTTGTAATCTTGCCTCTCTTAGCTATATTCCACCTCTTTTTGTTTAACGTCAAAAAAACGCTGGCATTAAAATTTTCAAATTTTGAGGCTTTAGAAAAGGTATCAGGAAAATCATCAATCTCTTATTACAGGGGTTTTTTTAGCAGGAGGGACGTATATTTTATTTTTTTAAAGACCATCATATATTCCTTTTTTATTCTGGCTATTAGCGGTGCTGTATTGGAATACCAGGGAAAGGCCAGCAATTTTGATTTTATAATAGCAATTGACTCTTCTTCAAGCATGCTGGCAAATGATTTTCATCCAAACAGGCTGGAAGCCGCAAAAGAGGCAGCTTTGTTGTTTGTAGATTCAGTAGCAAAACAAACCAATATGGGCATTGTTTCCTTTTCTGGGGAGGTTTTCACAAACCTAATCCCTACGAAGAATCATTTTAAGGTAAAAAATGCAATTAAAAGCATAGAAATAAGCGCGATGGGGGGCACAAATATTGGAGATGCCCTCATCACAGCAGCAAATTTACTGGAGGGAGAAAACCCAAAAAAGGTTATATTGCTTACAGATGGTCAAGCGAATGTTGGTACAGAGCCAATGGATTCAATAGGCTACTTGCATTCAAAAAATATTACAGCATATCCTATTGGTGTAGCAACAAAAGAAGGCGGAGAAGTCGAATTTGGTTTTACCTCTAAATTGGACGAGGAAACACTTCAAATGATTGCAGAGAAAACAAACGGCAAATATTACAGGGCGGAAAATAAAGAAGTCCTTGAAGGTGCATTTAGGGAGATGGCTTCTTCAACCATTAAGAAAGTGTCTCTGAATATTTCAATGGCGCTCTTAATTATTGGCTTTGTTCTGCTGGTTCTTGAATGGTTTTTGGTAAGTACAAAGTACAGGATAGTGCCCTAAGAATATTCGTTGCGTTCATTCATAGGATTATTAAGCCCCCATGCCAATAAGGGCTACCCCGATTATTACTAGAAACAATCCGCTCCATTTATAAAAATTCATTTCCTCTTTTAGGATTTTTACAGACCAAAGCGTTACCCATAAATATACAGTAGCAACCAAAGGATACAAAACAGATAATTCTCCTCCTTTCAAAGCAGGTATAAATAATATAGTGCCAACAGCATAAGATGCAAATCCTCCGATTAGATAATAATTTTTTATCAAATCTTTTATCTTAAATGATATTTTCCCAGAAGCCTTCTTAAGCAGTATTGGCCCAAATGAGCCTAAAAAACTAGCCAAAATAACAAGCCCTATAGCCCATAGTTCTGTCTTCATATTACATCCACATACTCAATGGTTTTTTTTGAACCAAGGTTCACCAAAACAATCCCTGCTATGATAACAAAAACCCCAACCCATCTAAAGAAACCGACACTCTCTTTGAAAAACCAGATAGACATTAAGCTAACCCATATATAACTTGTTGCAATTATGGGATATAAAACAGAAACCTCGCCGCCTCTAAACGCAGTTATCATAATGACTGCTCCCAAAACATACAAAACTACACCGATAATCAACTGATAATTAGTAATCAAACTAATAAGGCTAAACTCAAGCTTTGCAGCCCCAAATTTATAAAATACCTGTGCAGCAGAAGTAAATATAGTTGTCAAAATCATCAACCCAACAGCCCAGGCTTTTGTAGTCATCTTATGAAAAGTTAACTTCTTACATTTATAAAACTTGTTAATTTAAATTTATTCTTTCAATAGAATTTCAATAACAGCAGCATAAGCTGGCCTTGCTATAAACACTCCAATAGAAACACCTATTATTGTTGTAATTGCAAATCCTTTTAAGAGGCCTGCGCCAGCAAATATCAAGGGGATCATAGCAAAAGTAGTTGTTAAATAAGCCCCCATTATTATGTAGAAAGCCCCTTTGATTCTTTCCTTCCAATTAAATATCTTTCTTGAGTCTCCTTTTAAGGTTTCATCTGTAATTAAAATCTGGTGATCAACTCCAGTTCCTACGGCAATTATTATTCCAGCAATAGCTGCTAAATCTAAATTCCAGCCTATCAGGGCAGCAACACCCAATAAAATTACAACTTCTGATATTGAAGTTATAATTATAGGTATCGATATTTGTATTTTTCTATACCTGATAAATACGATAATCGAAACAGCCAGAATAGCCAAAAACCCTACCAATAAAGCGTTCTTAACAAACTCTCCTCCTAACATTGGTGATATTGTATCTGTCTTTACAATATTTAGTTTAAATGGAAGTGAACCAGTGATTAATATGGTCTGTAATCTTTTCATGTTCTGTAGGGCATTAACAGCTGCCTCTTGTTGTGAAATCCCAACACCACTGCCAGAAATTTGTATATTTGTTTCAGCTTTTCCCTTAAGCTCTGCCCCTATCCTCAATTCATCAACCTGTTTATCATCTAGGAATAAAATAAGATCTTCGCTCAAATATTGTTGTTTGTCTTCTGTTACTATTGCTAGATCTTCTGTTAGATCTGCTTGTCTCTGTGCTGATTCTGGTGACAGGCTAATTGAAAACCTAAACCTGCATAACCATTGGTCGCCGCTCTGCCCGCAGCCCTGCAAAGGATCAATACCAGCGCAATCAGCAGACCTGCAGACATATGTGATGTCATTCCCGCCTTTAAATGTTGTTCCATTGCCTATCTTTGCCTCAAACTTACCCTGTTTTGCCAAAAGGTTTCTTACTTCTTCTTCAGTAGCTCCTGCAATCTCTACAAGGATGTATTGGTTTCCAGATAAATCACCAGCTTCCCTTATCACCAAATCACTTAGGCCATAAACATTGAGCCTTTCTTTCATTACACTTATCAAATTTTCAACATCATTGTCACTTAATTTTTCTTCAGGCTGTAATAAAACCCTTGTTCCACCTTGGAGATCAAGGCCCTTTCTAATGTTTGTTTTAGGTGCATCATAAACCCTTACCCCAAGATCCTCTACACCCAGATTGATTGTTTCAGTTTTTGGAACTTCTATTGTTTTGGTTATTGTCTCATTTCTTATAACAAAGCTGCCATTTATGCTTTCATTCACTTCTCTAATCTCTTCTATTGTCTTAAATTCTGTCTCATTTAATTCTATTACCTTGGTGCTCTCTTTGGGAACAAGCCTATAAGCCCCCTTGTTTGTTTTTATCTGTACACTTAAATTTACCTTAATATTTTCTACTGCATTAAAATAGTCTTCAACATTATTTATTACCTTGTTGTTGACTGCTAAGATTACCTCTCTGCTCATAGGGGCAACATTAGGCTTGGGGCTTTGTATTCCCCCAAGGCTGGCAGAACTATTAACAATAACATTTCTTATAGCAACTCCTTTTTTGTAAGGATTAGGGTGCATAGCTACAACAGCTAAGACTATAAATATAAGTAAGATTATTACTCTAAGATTCGTAAATATCTTTTTTACTTTCCTATCCATTTTGAGCCTTTTTTGCTTTCTTTTCTATGTAATACCTAAGTATTCCAACGTTTTGGATCCATGTATTGATTATATCCACAAATAAGCCAATAAGGACAATTATCATAATCTGCCTTATAACATTTGATTGCACAAAGATTAAACCTACAATTAGAGCGCCCATCGTGGTTAAGGTCATCATCATTCCTGTTTTTACAGAACTTATGGTTCTCTCAAATACCGTACCCTCTTTTCTTTTCAATAATCTTGTAGTAAGCAGCATGTCTGTGTCTACAGAATAACCAACCAACATTAGAAAAGCAGCTATCCCCCCAGTGCCTAACTTCATCCCTAATAAATCCACTATTGCCAAAGTAACAACAATATCTGAGAAAGCAGATAAAATAACAGCTAAGCTTGGAACAAATGACCTAAAATAAATAAGCACTACAAGGCTCATTAGAATAAAAGCAATGAAAAGAGCTATAAAAGTTTCTTTAAAGAAACTTGCCCCAAGAGAAGAGCCCATTATTTCAATGCTATAATCCTCATCACTAAGGGCATACCCTATATCAGATTCAACCTCGCTTATGAATGAATCAAGCTCTTCTTTATTTGTACCTTCAATATCAGCTACTATAATAACCCCTATTTGTTTTCCACCACTGGTTATATCTCTTACCGAGATATCATTTTGTATAAATTTTGACTCTAGACTTTTCTCCAAAGTTACTATATCTATTTGACCCTCTTTAGTTATAGTGAGGGTTACACCGCCTTTCAAAGAAACATCTTTGTTAATAAAACTGCCTGTTTGTGCTACTTGAACCCCTATAACAATAAGAGCAATTAAAAGCATAGCAAAAGGGATTATCATCAATTTTTTGTATTCTTTATCATAAAATTTCAATATAGAAAACTTCTCTCTTGGAGCCCTAGGGACATCTTCAACCTTTGGCTCTAATTTAACTTCTTCTTTTGGCTGGATTATCTCTTCCGCTTTAACAGGTTCCTCAGCTTCTTTAGAAGGTGAGGTAGGAGAATCTTTGATTCTCTGTTCCTCGTTCTCTTCATATACCTTTAACTTCTCTTCATGGCCTTCTCTATCTACCAAATCTACTTCAGGTTTTTCTCTCTCTTCTGGTATGTTATTATCTTCTTCCAAAATATACACCCTTTACCTTTGAGAAATCTAAACCCTTTAAAAAACTTTAGTTTTTTAAATCCTCAAATACTGTGTATTTGAGTCTTAGTAAATCTTACTGTTTAGGTATACTGTTTATCACTTAAAGGCAAATCCCCAAACTCACAGCTCTTGCAAGTCCAGTCTAAATATACATAATCCCCTACCTTATACCTTTTCAAAGCATTGTTTAACCTAATTCTAAGGAAAACGTGCTCAATAAATTATCAATAACCATGTAATAAATCCGAGAGACCACCCCACCACATATGTTATTAAACCCACCCTCCAGCTACCAGCACCCTTAACATGAGTAAAAATAGAAACAGCTAATCCTAAGATTGAAACTACCGTCATTACTCGTATGAGGTTTGTGCAGTTATATTCATCAATATACTCGCCAGTTGAGCAAACTACCTTGAGAATTAATAATGTGAGGCCTGTTTGTGTTGGTTTTACTCCAATTGTTAAACCTACACTAAGTATCACCCCCATAATAAATGCGGCAATAAACGTTGAAACTACCTTGCCAAGTTTGACCTCTGCCATTTTAGATTAATAATCCCTATTCATCATCATTAAAATCATAGTCTTGAATTTTAGTGGATAATTCCTCATAAGATTCGATTAAATGGGGATTCCCTTTATTGCTGTATTCTTTTAATTCTCTGATTATCTCTTTGACTCCAGTAGAACCAAAACCCCTTTCATGTCTGTTGGTATGAGAAAGCCCCCCCATTTCTCGAATTTTAACTTTAGTTACTGGGAGGATTATCATCTGGGCGATTCTCATACCCTTTTCTATTTCTACATCTTTGTTTCCTAAATTCATTAAAACTACAGAAACTTCTCCCCTATAAGCAGGATCAAATGTTCCTGCTGCAGTATGCAAACCCATTTTTGTTGATATGCCTGCCCTGTCTCTTACCAATCCTACATGACCTATAGGTATTTGTATTGCTATGCCTGTCTTTACTGTTGCTTGCCCCCCTACATCTATAGTTAATGTTTCATTAGCTCTAAGATCAAAACCCACATCACTTTCTAAGGGATATTCTGGAAGTTCTACATCCTTGTATAATCTTTTAACCTTTAGTATGTTTTTAGATTTTGTTTTTTTTATTTTAATCGCCTCTTTTTTCTTGTCCTCTTTGCAGCATTAACAAAAATCTTACCAACCCTATTTAGTTCACTTGAAAATTTTGCAATCCTATCTTCTATCTCTTCTTCAAGTCTATGAGCTACTTCTTCTTCAAATCCATACTTTTCAATTAAGATATCCTGCTTAAACATTTCCCTAAGAACTCTAACAAGCAATTTTGTTATTTTGATTGAGCTGCCTATAGCTAAATCTTCGTTTTTTATAATCTCATCAATAAGTTTTAACGCTTTTTCTTCATCTTTTTCTATCTCTTCAGCAAGACGATTTTGTATATGCAGCTTTAAGGCACGCTCTAATTTATCAAGGTCTTTCATTTCATGTGCTAATTCAATGCCCTTCTTTTCTAATACTCTACCAAAATCGGCTTGATTATTTGCCATTGATACCGACTTAAATATCTCAGTGCCAAGGTTAATTTTGAATATATCCCTAAATAACCCCATACATTCTTCACCCCATTAACATACCCTTATGTTTATTGGAAGGATTCCTTTTGCTATAAGGTACATTACTAACGCCCCTAAAAGAAATGCTGCTACCATCCATACACCAGGATGCGCTATAAATCCTTTCGTATTCATTTTTTCACCCCCTAAATTAGTATTGTTCTTCTTTTTCAAGTTTATCCTCTTCTTCTTGGCTATATTTTTCTAAAAGAGAACTGTAATTCTTTCTAATCTCAAACATTATATTCTGTAAAGGCGCTCGAGGATTTTCTTTTATGTAATTATAAGCAACTAATGCTATACCCTCCTGATAGGTAAATAAGTCAAATTGTGTTTTAGAATTCATATCTACAAATTTATCTATTCTTCGAACTATATTTAGAACAGAGATTCTATCAATCTTTGGCTCTCTTAAAAGTAATTTAAAAACTTCTTCTGTAGTTTGCTTAAATACGATCTCTTTCCATTTTTCTTCATCTAATTCAAGTATTTCTTCACCGTACAAAATACCAATCGGATGTCCATTTTCCATAACTGGTAGTTTTTTTATATTATACTGGAGCATTAAATTTATTGCTTCTTGTATGCTTTTATTGCTGTCAATAGTTATAACTGGGCTAGACATTATATCTTTTACTTTTATACTCTCAGAATAAATATCATCTTTCTTTACTTTTATTAACAGGTCAGTATCTGTTAGAATTCCTATTATCTTGCCTTTTTCCAGGATTAACAGCGCATCAGGTGTATAATTCTCTAAGATAAATGAAACATCTTTTATTGATTTATTCTTATCAATTGCTTCAATGCCATGCATCTTTTCTTTTATATCCATGTTATCATTCGCCCCTTTCAAATTTCTTTTGCAATTCTTCATAGTCTTTCTTTAAATTTTCATATACTTTGCTTTTAGAATCAGTTTTGCTGTGTTCCATATCCCATTCTATCAATATCATCGCTTTCTTTATTTCCTCCATCTGCTCTTTAACCATTTCTTGGTTTATTTTCTTTTTTTGGTTTAAAACATGTTTATGCATAATGATTGTAGGCGTAAAGGAGCAAACATTCATACAACAAAAAAACTAATTCCATATACATCGCCTTACCTCTTCATTCATATTCTTTTTTCAATTTTAATTTCTTCCTTCATTACTCTTTTCAAAATCTTTTCAATATGTTCCTCTATCTTTATAATTTTCATATTAATAGGGGAGAGAACCCTCAGGAAGTACACTATTACTGCCAACATTATTATAATTATAAACAAAATCACATCTTGGATGCCCAACATCATTCATCTCACCTCCTTTTTTGTCTTAGAGAAAAGAACCCCCAGGAAGTATATTGCTAGCGATAAAATACCGATTAATACTAAACCAACTATAATTACGAATGCAATGATACTACTTCTAATACCAAAAGCCATGTAATATTCACCTATTGATTTTTGTTATATAAGAAAAAGTCAATCCAATACTTATAAATTGGTAACAAAAAGGAGACTAAACGGTAACCTGTACAATATCCTTAGCTTTGTCTGTTACATAAACTAGTTTTCTTCTGCCATTTTGCTCAGTTCTAACAAGCCCCTCTCCCTCTAACTCCATTATCAATTTCTTTGTCAGTTTCTTAGAAATTGAAAAATTATTTCTTATCATCTTATAATAAACAGAATGATGAAAAGAATTTTTGCTTGCAATAAATCTCAATACATCAAGCTTTTTAGAATCGAGATACGGCAACTCCTGTTTTATCTCTGGGTATATAAAAAATTCATCTTCTAACTTGGATTTCTGTTGCAAATCAAAAGATTTACTCGAAATATGCAGTACGAGTATGTTATTGCTAATTCTTATAAGGTCGTTAAGTTCATATAAAAACTTTATAACGTTTTCAAAGCCATGAATTGAGCAGAGATAATCTAAACGTTCAATTAAAATGAATAATTTCTCTTTTTTATTAAGAAAAGATTTCAGGTAATTTAGTAAAGCGTCTAATCTGTTTTCGGTTTTAATATTTTTATTTTTTGTTGCTAACAACATAGTCTTGCAATCTTTAATCAACTTTGATTGTGATAAATTAGTAATGTCTCTTGAGATGTAAAGGAAAGAGTAGCCATTATCCCTAAAACTTTCATAGGATTTTGTCAAATAAGAAAATTCTTTATCATAAGCTAGATATGCGCTTCCAGGTGTTATATCTTTGTGCAAATGGAGATTTGACGATATATCTCTTCCTATTAGGACTATGCCCTCTTTTTCTTTATTAGTCGCAGTAATTAAAGAAATTGAGCAAAGGATTGTTCTTGTAAGGTTGTGTTTATCTTTAATCTGAATTTGTGAAACTTCATTTCTGCCTTTTTTTAATGAAGATATAATTATGTTGATTAGGGGTTTTATACCTTCCGGGTAAGTGTCTTGATAAATACTTTTTCTTGACAAGTCTCTTTTTTGGATTCCTGTTAGGTTAGATATAGCATTATTCCAATTGATTATCGTGCCATCTTTATTTATAGCAACAATTAACTCAGAGGCGCTGTTAATTACCATTCTTAATTGATCACGCGTTGTTGTTACTTCATTAAAAGCTTCTATTCTTTCAACAATCTTGCCTAACCACTCAGCATAACTGTTTATAAGATTTTGTTCAAATAATACAATAAAAGGATAATCTTCTGTGTAGGTTACCTCTAAATTACCCCTTTGGTTCCCCATCACTATTATTGGTGCATGCAAGCCTCCTTCCTTTTTTATGGTTTTGGAAGTCTTCTCAAGATTAGTGTAAGTTTTACCATCAAATTCTATTTTAGCAATAGTCCTTTCAGGAAACTGTATGCTTGGAGGCACAATCTCTTTTACAAACTTAGAGAAGATTTCTTCAATATCATCCGTTTCATCTGTTAATTTAGCTAATGAGCAAAGTCCTGTAAGCTCTTTTATTCTCTCCCTTAAGCTTATGTTTAATTTTTTAATCTCTTCTTCTATCTTTTCCTGTTTGATTTTACTTGTATTCACATTATTTTCTTTCATAGTTGAAAATCTCCAATAAGCAAATTTAATTTATATATAAGAATTTATTAGTGCAATCGAACATATAAATATTGCTAAATTATACTCCCCTCAGCTAAATATTTATTACTAAAAAAACCCCTTTTTCTTTATTTGCTTTTTATTTCTTGACTTCGCAAGCTTAATCAATTTTTTAACCTTAGAATTTTTACCCTTTTTACTGGAGCATCTTCCTTTTTTTGAAAGCTTCTTATGTTTTTTAGATGCCCCCATTTTCCTCTTTTTAGCCATTTTATACCTCAAAATAAATATAAATAAACTGACATCTGGACTCGGTGAAAAAGTGCCTTAAACAATCATCGATGTCAATCTTAACCTACCAATTCGTTTTAAAGGTGATCTTTTTCGCCCTATAATCAAGCTTAACAAGCACAGGTTTCTTATGGTGAGTTATAGTCCAGTCACCACGTTTATCGCGAGTGCCTGACAGAGGCGATTATAGCAGCATCCTTTTCAGGACAACCGAAATGTCCATGTCAGCTTTTATCTTTCCTTATTACAAAGATGTTTTACTTCCGTTCTTCTAAGTTCCATATATCCTTCAGTGCAACAACAATCACTGCTGGAACAATAAATACCAACATTTGTGTAAATATGGTATTAAGGTATTTACCGATGTATTGAACTCCGCCTAAAGTTGTGGCAGCTCCTCCCATGCTAGCAGCAATTATTAAAACTGCCGCTACAAGGAGAAACTCTTTGGTTTCTTTGCCTGTAACATTAAGGAGTCCTACAATCAAACCCAATATAATCAGCAAAGACGAGAGCCAAGGTGTTGCAACCCCTAATTGGACAACGCCGAGTATTATTGCAACAAGTACTCCTATCGTAAATGCATAATTTCCAATTTTTCCATCCATTGTCTTTTCACCTAATTTTGTTATTTATTTTCTCCACAACATAAATCAGGCTTACCAAGTGTTGGGGATGGTGAGCTATATTTCAATACTCTATCTATACTCAAACACCTGATAGAGGCCTGTATTGCGGCATCCTTTTCAGGACAACCGAAATGTCCTTATCAGCTTGTAAGTAATCTCGTAAAACCAATATTTATAGATTGGTAACAGAAAGGGAAAGAATGGGTAATCTTTGTCTTACCGATTAGTTATTTCAGGATGCTTATTTTTAAAGTCCTCAAATACAACATATTTGAGTCTTAGTAAATCTTACTGTTTATTAGAAGCGGACATTAGTAAGTTATAATATATTCCGCTTCTAATTTGTAAAAGACAAACAAATTTATAACTAACTTTTGTCTTTTACTATATATATGTTTATATATACCCTCTATCAGCCAAAGGAATCTCTCCAAACTCGCAATTCTTGCAAGTCCAGTCTAAATATACATAATCCCCAATCTTATGCCTTTTGACAACATCAGGCAGCCGAATCCTCAAAAAGACATGGCTAGGTATAAAAACCAACTCATAATCAACCCCAATAGCCCCCAAAAGTGATGCCAAAAGGATTGTACCACTCTCACAATCACCACCTTTAGTAACCAATAATTCCTTAGGGTCCTCGATATACTCATAACCCAAAGGGTCAGCAACATATTCTATATTATCCCTAACAAAATAATAGATAGCCTTTGCTTGGCAAACTTGATTTCCATCACACGCAATTGTTGAAATCTTAGTTGCAACCTGTTTGATATAAGGATCATTGGGCTTTATATATTCATAAAAATAATCTTTACCCCCCATTTTAATTGTTTGATTTAGCTCAACTAAAGTAGCAGGCAAAACACTATCTACATTAGGTATGATCTTAGGTTCAGGGTCTAACTTTATAGACTCTTTAGGAAAATACCACAATACTATCAATAACAGAAGAAAGACCACCATTATATACTTAATCGGCCCTTTATACCACGGTTCTGGTTCTTCATCCTCTTTTGTTTCTTCCTGTTCAGCCATTTTAAGAATTTAAAAATTCCTCAATCTCCTTCTTTTTTTCAACATTTAAAGAAACATGGATTTCATTGGTTTTTTTGTATCTATTGATAAATCCTATTCTGTATAATCCCTCCAAAGCCTTTCTTGTTTCTTTCATGCCAATTAAATGCTTAGGCATGCCTTTAAATAAATTTCTTTCTTCTGTATGGGAAGCGCCCCATTTCGGTGGAGAAAAATCCATCAGCTTTCTAATGAAAAATTTTTGTATTGATTTGGAATCCATAAGAAAACAGCATACTTATTCATTTATTAACTTTCTTTATACTGTATAATAATGATACAGCACTGTTCAAAATAGAAACATTTAAATATAAGTTATATTTATCATATCTATCATGGAAGAAAAAACATTATTTGTAAAGTTTTTAGGAGACTCCCCCAAGATAAGGGTACTGGATATGTTAATTACAGGAAGAGAACTAGACTACAGCATATCAGACATAGCAGAACAAGCCACAATAAGCAGAGCCACTTTCTATAGGATGATAGAAAGCCTTCTGAAAAATAAGATAATCCTGCCTACAAGGAAATTTGGCAACATCCAGCTGTACAAATTGAATACAATAAATCCCCAAGTCAAGGAATTGGTAAGATTGTACGACAACCTATTGAAAGCAGAGTCGGAAAAGGAGATTAAGAAACAGAAAGTTGAAAAAGAGATTGTTTGTTGATTTTTATTTAATGAGTTCTTTAATTTAAGAAAAAAAGTTAGGGGCGAGGCGCCTGTCTCCCGCCAACTAACTACTTTCCTAATTAATAATCTTTATAAATATTTGGATAATACTCAACAATTAGGGGGAATAATGGAAGATATAAACACACACTTTTTAGATATGATAGAATCTCCTAAGGATTTAAAGGTTTTAAATAGCCAGCAGCTTAAACTTCTGGCAACAGAAATAAGGAATAAAATTATTAATACTGTTTCTAAAACAGGAGGCCACTTAGCTCCTTCTTTAGGGGTTGTTGAATTAACCCTAGCAATACATTATGTTTTTAATTGCCCAAATGACAAAATAGTATGGGATGTTGGCCACCAAAGTTATACCCATAAAATATTGACAGGAAGATCAAAAAAATTCCATACTCTAAGGCAGTATAAAGGAATAAGCGGGTTTCCAAAAATAAAGGAAAGTGATTACGATGCTTTTGGTACAGGCCACTCCTCAACAGCCATTTCAGCAGCCCTAGGAATTGCAAAAGCTAGAGACCTGAAAGGGGAAAACCACAAAGTAATTGCAGTAGTTGGTGATGGTGCTTTAACAGGCGGAATGGCATTTGAAGGCCTTAACCAGGCAGGCCATCTAAAATCAGATTTAATAGTAATACTAAATGATAATAAAATGTCCATAAGCCCCAATGTAGGCGCTCTCTCTTCTTACTTAAGAAAGATGATTACCCATCCTAGATATAAAGAAAAAAGAAGAAAGATAGAATTGTTCCTAAAGAAATGGAGCAAAAAAGCTGCAGAAAGGGCATTTGCTCTAGAAGACACAATAAGGGCCATGTCTGGCCCTGGTTTATTATTCAAGGAAATGGGTTTCAAATACTTCGGGCCTGTTAATGGCCATGATATAAACTCTTTAATCAGATTATTCAACAACATAAAAGACATAAAAGGGCCAATTTTAGCGCATGTAATAACAAGGAAGGGAAAAGGATATGCTTATGCAGAAGAAGAGGTTACAAAGTTTCATGGCATCTCACAATTCAATGTTGAGAATGGGCAAAAATTAAAAATTGGAACGCACATGACTTACACCGCAGCTTTTTCTAATGCATTGGTAAAATTGGCAAAAGAAGATCCAAGAATAATAGGGATCACAGCAGCAATGGCAGAAGGCACAGGCTTAAGCAGATTTTCAAAAGAATTCCCAGACCGTTTCTTTGACGTAGGCATAGCAGAACAACACGCAGTTACTTTCGCAGGTGGCTTAGCAACCCAAGGGTTCAAGCCAGTAGTTGCAATATACTCTACATTCTTACAAAGGGCTTATGATCAAATAATACACGATATATGCTTACAAAACCTTCCAGTTGTTTTTGCTATAGACCGTGCTGGCTTAGTAGGAGAGGATGGCCCAACGCACCACGGCCCATTCGATCTAAGTTATCTTAGAAACATACCTAATCTGACAGTGATGGCGCCAAAAGACGAAAACGAGCTAGGCCATATGCTAAAAACAGCCATTGATTTAGAATCTCCAGTTGCAATTAGATACCCGAGAGGCGAAGCAGTTGGAGCGCCAGTTGAAAATCCATTGGAAACAATACAAATAGGCAAAGCTGAGATATTGAAAAAAGGAGATGACATATTGGTATTGGCTGTTGGGCCTATTGTTTACGAAGCGTTAGAAGCAGCAAAGTATTTTGAAAATCCTGCCAACAAAAAGAAGCTCTCTGTTTGTGTAGTAAACACAAGGTTCGTTAAGCCATTGGATGAAAAAACAATAACAGAACTTGCCAAAAAGATTAAAAAAATTGTAACTATAGAGGAGAATTCACTTCAAGGAGGTTTTGGTTCAGCAGTTTTAGAATTACTAGAAGCAAACAATATTAAAGCAACTGTTAAAAGAATAGGTTTACCTGATAAATTTATTGAACATGGTAGTCAAGAACAATTAAAAATAGATATGGGATTAACCAAAAGCAACATTATAAAAACAATCAAAGGCATAAAATGAGAACAACCAAAGAGATCAAAATAGGGAATATTTCTATTGGCGGGAATAATCCTATAGCCATCCAATCAATGACCAACACCTTAACAAGAGATGCAGATAAAACAATAGGGCAAATAAAACAGCTGGAAGAAGCAGGCTGCGAAATAGTGAGAGTATCTGTTCCAGACACAGAGTCATTAGAAGCTTTAAAGATAATAAGAAAAAATACATCGCTTCCATTGGTAGCTGATATTCATTTTGATTACAAACTGGCAATAGGGGCTGCAAAATATGTAGATAAGCTGAGAATCAACCCAGGCAACATAGGTGACGAAGAAAAGATAAAACAGGTAGTAAATGCAGCAAAAGAAAACGGAATACCCCTAAGAATAGGCGTTAATCTTGGCTCTTTGGAAAAAGACATTGAAAAAAACTATGGATTAACAGCAAAAGCATTAGTCGAAAGTGCATTAAAAAATATCAAGCTGTTAGAAGATAACAATTTCTATGATATTGTTGTGAGCTTAAAAGCATCTGATGTCCCAAAAACAATAAAAGCTTACCAAATGATTTCCAAATTAACAAATTACCCTCTGCATTTAGGAATAACCGAATCAGGCTCTTTATTCACAGGAACAATAAAATCCTCAGTTGGCATTGGCTCATTATTATCACAAGGTATAGGGGATACAATAAGAGTATCCCTCAGCGCCGATCCAGTTGAGGAGATCAAAGTAGCTAAACAAATCCTCCAAAGCCTTAACTTAAGAAGATTTGGAGTAGAGGTAACTGCTTGTCCAACATGCGCAAGATCTAACTTTGACGTTGCAAAAATCACAACAGAAATAGAAGAAGCAACAAAACACATAAAAACACCATTAAAAATCGCAATAATGGGCTGTGCAGTAAATGGGCCAGGAGAGGCAAAAGAAGCAGACATAGGCATAGTAGGGGGAAAAGATTCTCACCTTTTATACAAAAACGGAGAAATACTTCAAAAGATACAAGAAAACGAAATTATAGAAAGAATACTAAAAGAGGCAAAAGATGAACATCAGAACTAAGCCATTAGCAATTTTAGGCTCAACAGGCTCAATAGGAACACAAACAATGGATATCATAAGAAAATTCCCGGAGCATTTTAAGATAGTTGCACTCTCATGCAACTCAAACATTGGACTTCTAAAAAAACAGATAGAAGAATTCAAGCCAAAGATTGTTGCAGTTTATGACGAAGAAAAAGCAGATGAGCTAAAAGTTGACATTCCAGTCTATAAGGGGATGGATGGTCTGTTAAAAGTTGCATCATTTGGAGAAACCCATACAGTTGTCAACTCTCTAGTTGGTTCTATTGGAGTACTGCCAACAATTAAAGCGATTGAAAACCTTAAGAATGTTGCTTTGGCAAATAAAGAAACATTAGTTACAGCTGGAGAATTAGTAATGAAAAAACTAAAATTCCATCAAACAGAGCTAATTCCAATTGATTCAGAGCATTCTGCAATATTACAATGCCTGCAAGGATCCAACCTTGAAGATATTAACAAAATAACAATAACATGTTCAGGCGGTGCTTTCAAAAACAAGACAAAAGAAGAGCTGCAAAGTGTAAAAGCAGCTGATGCATTGCAGCACCCAACATGGAATATGGGTGCTAAAATAACAATAGACTGCGCAACATTGATGAATAAAGGTTTTGAAGTCATAGAGGCGCACTGGCTCTATAACATGCCTTATTCAAAAATTGATGTTATTATGCATCCTCAAAGCATAATTCATTCCTTAGTCGAGTTTAAGGATAAATCAGTTATTGCTCAACTTGGAATGCCAGATATGAAAATCCCAATTCAATATGCTTTAGCTTATCGGCAAAGATGGGAAAATGAAGATCTCCCAAAACTAAATTTATCAGAAAAAAAAGAATTAACATTCAAAGAGCCAGATTTAGAGAGATTCCCTTGCTTAGCAATGGCTTATGATGCTGGAATAAAAGGAGGCACATTGCCTGCAGTAATGAACGCAGCAAACGAAATAGCAGTTAAATACTTCTTACAAGACAAAATAAAATTCTTAGATATCCCTAGAATAATCATGAAAGCAATGGAAAATCACCAACTAATAAAAAACCCCGATTTAGATCAGATACTGGATATTGATAAAAGGGTCAAAGAAGATACAGAAAAAGAACTGCAAAAATGAATTACGCAATTATTGTAGCAGCAGGACAAGGAAAAAGAATGAACTCTAAGGTAAACAAAATACTGTTGCTGCTAAACGAAAAACCACTAATATACCATTCCATAAAGCCATTTGAAGATTCTGCTTTGATCGATAGGATTCTGATAATTGCAAACAAAGACGATGTTATGGAGATAAACCATATAATCAAGAATAACAGTTTCAAAAAAATTGCTAAAATAATTGAAGGCGGAGAAAAAAGGCAGGATAGTGTCTATGCAGGAATAAGGTTCTTAGAAGAAGGAAAGGAAGACGATGTAGTTATAATCCACAACGGCGCAAATCCTTTTATCTCAAATACACTAATTGAAGATGTGATTAAAACAGCTAAAGAATACGGGGCTTGTGCTGTTGCAACCAGGGCAAAAGATACAATCAAGCAGGTTGATGAAGAAAACTTAGTCATAAAAACCTTGCAAAGGAATCAACTATGGCAGATACAGACACCCCAGGCAGCAAAATATAAACTATTAGTAAGGGCGCTAGTTAGGGCATATAACGATAACTATTATGGCACCGATGATGTTGAATTAATAGAGCGCCTTGGAGAAAAAGTTAAAATCATAGAGTCTAATCAAGAAAATTTCAAAATAACTACCCCCCTGGATTTAGAGAATGCAAAACTATTACTCAATGCAGATAGGGTCGGAATAGGCCTTGATTCGCATAAATTCACAGGCCAGCCAAAACAGCTGATACTCGGAGCAGTAGAAATTCCAGATGAACCGGGCCTGGAGGCAAACTCAGATGGTGACGTCATACTTCATAGCATATTCAATGCCTTATCTCAATCAATAGGGGGAAAAAGCCTTGGATTTTACGCAGACCCTCTTTGTCAAAAAGGAATAAAGAATAGCGCTGTTTACTTAAAAATTGCTTTAGAAATGATAAGGGAAAAGGGCTTCAAAATCAACAATATAGGCATCATGATTGAAGGTAAAAAACCAAGGTTAGAAAAATACGAAGAGCTGATAAAAGAAAAGATAGCAAATTTATGCAGCCTAGAACATAATCAAGTAGGATTAACAGTAACCTCAGGTGAAGAACTAACTCCTTTTGGAAAAGGAGAAGCTATACAGGTTTTTTCTATTGTTAGCTTAAGGAAACAAGATGCAGCTTAAATCATACGCAAAATTAAATCTAGCATTAGACGTTCTAGGGAGAAGGTCAGACAATTTTCACGAAATTAATTCAGTTATGCAGCAGATTGACCTATATGATGAACTTACATTTGAAACCTCAGAAGAAATAATTGTGCAAAGCCAATTTAAAGATGAAATCATTCTGAAGACGATAATGAAAGTAAAAGAGCTCTTTAATATAGGGCAGGGCATAAAAGTCCTGACTAATAAACACATTCCCGCTGCAGCAGGCCTTGCAGGTGGCTCTTCAGATGCAGCAGCCACATTAATAGCTTTAAACAAACTATGGAACCTTAATCTAAACCAGGAAAATCTTATAAAGATCGCAGCAGACATCGGATCCGATGTCCCTTTCTTTATAGGGGGAAAAAGCTGTTTTGTTTCTGGAAGAGGAGAAATAATAGAGAAAATAAATCTTCCAGAAATGCATATTGTATTAATTAATCCAGGTTATGGGATATCAACAAAACAAGCTTATGAAGAACTAGACAAAACAATCCATGAAAAAAAATTTTCAAGCCTAAAACTTAAAAACTCAGAGAATATAAAAGAAATAGCAGAAAACCTGCATAACGACTTTATAAACCTGCAAAAACCAGAAATAAAACCAATTATTAGAGAACTAATAAAAAACGGAGCACTTAACGCCTCAATAACAGGTAAAGGGCCAACGGTTTTCGGAATATTTGAAACTAAAGAAAAAGCGCAGCAAGCATACAATAACCTAAAATACAAATACAATTGGGTGTTTTTAACAAAAACAATAACATAAAAAATGAACATTAAACTAGCAAGGGAATCAGGATTTTGCTTTGGAGTAAAAAAAGCGTTAGATAGGATCAGTTCTATAAAAGATAAGGAAAATGTTTATGTTCTGGGTAAACTCATCCATAACCCCCAAGTGATAGAAGAATTAAAAAAACAAGGAATTAAATTCATAGAAGATATTGGTGAAATAACCCAAGGAACATTATTAATATCAGCACACGGAGTATCAGACAAAACATTGGAAAAAGCTAAGCAAAAAAACCTAAAAATAATAGATACAACCTGCCCTTTGGTAAAAAATGTGCATAATATAACCAAAAACCTTGAAAAACAAGGCTATAGAATAATAATCTTTGGGGACAAGGATCACACAGAAGTTAAGGGGATAAAAGGCAACCTAAATGCCCCCATAATAATTAGTAATATAGGGGAGTTAGACAATTTAGAGCAAGGAAAATACGCTTTAGTTTCTCAAACAACACAAGACATTGTTAAATTCAATGAAATAAGTGCTAAATTAAAAAATAAAATTAAGGACATAGTAATAAGCGACACAATCTGTTCTGCAACAAAATCAAGGCAGGAAAACGCAAAAAAACTAGCAAAAGAAGTTGATTTAATGTTGGTTATAGGAGGTTATAACAGCGCAAACACCAAAAGGTTAAAGGATATATGCGAAAAAATAGTAGAAACAAAGCATATAGAATCTTCAAAAGAACTAAAGCAAGAATGGTTCAAAAACAGAAATAATATAGGGATAACAGCAGGAGCCTCCACACCAGAAAGCATTATTAAAGAAGTTATCGGGAAAATACCTTCTTAAAGATCTTATACGCATACCACAAAACCTTAGCTCTAAATGGAATCTTATATCCAATTAGCGCTTTTATTTCCCTATTCGTTGGTATTGTATACAATTCCTTTATTTTTTTCATTCTAAAAGCTAAATATTGCAAATCATAAAAAATAACCCCTGCTTTCATCAATTTACCAAAACTCTTCTTCCATTTTTTTTCATAACTCCTTAAAAATTTCTTATCAAATTTGTTCTTTTTTAAAGCTTCAACAGCAACCACGGAAGCCAACCTTCCAGACTCCAAAGCAAAATATATTCCTTCACCAGTCCCAGCATAAACCATTCCTGCAGAATCTCCACAAACCAATAATCTGTCATAATACGTTTTTTCAATAGGGCCAGAACAAGGCACTACCCCCGCATACTCGGAAACCTTTTTAATTTTAGGATTTACTTTTTTTATCAATTCAACAAACATATTCTTTACATTTATTCCTTTTGCAATAGTCCCAAAACCAACATTCGCTGTATCTTTATCTTTAGGAAATACCCACAAGTAGCCAAAGTGTCTCTCATAAAAATAACCATAGAATTTGTTTAGATCAAGATTATGATTCTTATATATTCCGCCATAACACACAAACAACACAGGTTCTTTCCCAAGCAGCTTATATTTTCTTTGAATATTAAAATTACATCCGCAGCATAATATAACCAACTTAGCCTTGATTATGCTTTTGTTAGTGATAACCTCTGCAGAATCTTCTTTCACTAAAATATCCTTGCAATAAGTATTCAACCTTATTCTATCCTTAAGATCCTTAGCAAGCCATTGCTCAAACTTAGGCCTGTCCAACTGGATATAATCTGCTTCAAACACTCTTCTAACATCTTTATACCTAATCTCATGCTCATGAACAACATTCCTTACAAAGGGATGCTCTTTACCGCCAAACAACTTAACAAACTCTTTATCCCTTATACCCTCCCCGCACTTCAAAGGAAATCCAATTTTCGCTTTACTATCAATAACAAGAAAAGAAAAAGTTTTTGGGAGCTTCCTAGCTGCCATTAGGCCAGCAGGACCAGCTCCCACAATGACAACATCATACATTTTATTCAGCAAACATACCTGCTCTTTTTGGATCATACTTCCACTCTGAGCTTAATTTTCCAGTTTGTTTGTAATATTTAATCAATTTTCTTATCTTTGATTCTGTTATGGTTAAGCCCCTCTTAGCTGTTTCATCCTTTTTATTTATCTCAAGATGTTTATTTATTGCAATACTTCTCCTAATCAAAGACAATAAATCCACTGGGATCTCAGATGCAAGCTTCTTATCTTTTAGAATATCGCCAATAGTCTTCTTCATAATAAGCTTTACATTGGGAATTCCATACGTATCCCTCAATATCCCCCCTATCTTTGAAGCGCTATTGCCATCTTTTGCTAATTTTGTAATTAACAGCTCTACTTCATGCTCTTTATACCTGACCCAAGATGGTGTTGCTGGATTTGAAGGTCTATGTGAACCAGCCTTTCCTTTGTTTCTTGAATACATTCTTGCCATATTATCTCACCTTATTCTAGTTTATTTTATTAGGAAACAAATGAGAATTCATTTTGTCTCCAGTATAAGCAAGCAGTGGAATTAAATTGACAAAGTCAATTTATGGCTTTCCATAACCGGCTTATCTCTTGATACTATACAGGATTGAAACCCTATTTAAAAACTTTACGTTTGCTCAAATTTTCTTTTTAACAAATCCCTCCCCCATTCAAAGCCCTATTCCTTAATCTCCAATAAAATCTCCAGTCTTCATCTTTATTATAGCCAAAAATACTGTCCTCTGTCTCAAAAAATTCATCTGTTATAACCCATTCATCTTTATCTTCATCAAACTCTTTTTCAAAAGATCTTGCAGAATATGTCCTTTCCCAGTTCTTTGTTTTTTTCTCTATGCACTTTTCTATTTCTTCCTCCCTTCTTTCATATTCTAGGTTCCTTTTTCTAGCATCATTCGTCTTATCATATATAACTCTTCTTTCAGAACCACCCATAACTCCTTGCCCTACTTCATATGTCATTACATCATAATCATGATCTACATTCTCCATATTACCATCTACTACAAAAGTTTTTAGAATAAAAGAACCGCCTTCCTCACTTATAGCTATATAACTAACAAAAAGAACCAAAATAAGCCCAATTATTGCTAAAATAACCACCTTCATAAATTATTAAGAATGAAGCAATACTTTTAAATTTATTGGAAAAATAGCCCCAGGCAGATTCGAACTGCCGTCACCGGCTGTTTTCGATGGAAATTGCAAAACTGCTGAAAATCTTTGATTTCCATCACCAAAAGCCGGTATGATTGACCGCTACACCATGGGGCTGTACCTCAAAGAAATAATCCGCCATATATAAAATTATCTATAGAAAACTATTAAACCCCTAAGGGGGTTTAATCGGTTTTGGAATTCTAAAATTCCAAAAACTATTAAAATGAAATTTTAATCGGTTTTGGAATACCCAAATTCCAAAAAGTATTTATACTACTTTATCTAACCCACTATAAAATGAAAAAACTACTGGTAATAGGATTTATCATCCTATCCCTAGTTCTGGTAGGTTGCAAAAAACAAGAAATTACTGGAAACGTTGTTGCAGTACAAGTGGGTTGTCAAGATACAGATGGGGGAATTGAAAAAGCAACACAAGGAGTAGTCACGTTAGGAGATGAAGATTACACAGATGATTGTGTTGCAGGATTATTGATAGAATACTATTGTGATGGCGGCCAAGTAGCTAACCAGAACATAAGGTGCCCAAACAAATGCAGCGGCGGAAAGTGCGTTTAATCCTTAAATTTTTTTAGCGCCTCTTCCTCCATAAAGTGCAATTTACTAGGAATTATTAAGCATTGAGGAAACTTTTTAAATTTCTTTTTTACTATATCTTTAGCCTTCCCAGCTTTTATAATGGCGTCTTCAGAGCCTATCCCGCCGCAACCAACGCATAATTGGTCCTTAGGCATCCCCTCTCTTAAAAGATACTCTACTGCCTCATTCACTGTCATATACTTATCACTTGCAGGATCTAAATCAAGCAAAACTAAGGTATGCAAATTATTCTTTAAGTTATTTTTAACAACATCATATGGCGACTTAACATTCTTATTATCAAAAGGAATTGTCGTAGTCCTTCCAAACTTATACAAATCAAGGCCAGTAATCCCAACAGCATTTAATATTGAAGTATTACTTATCATCTCAGTCTTAATCCCCAGCTCATCAGCCCTTATCTTCAAATCAATATGTGTAGTAGCAGAAAAAGTATCACCAATAACCAAAAAAGCAACATCTTTATCCTTAGCATATTTCAATATGGTATCTTCAGCCCTCTTCTCAACCAATTCTCTATCTGCAGTTATTATCTTCTTCCCGTAAAACTTCTCCAAATCCTCCTTGCTCGATTTGACCAATTTGGAAGTATAGCTCTCTAAATAAACCTTATCAGCCTTCTTAATAGCTTCAAGGCCTTTTACTGTGATGTCTCTTTCATCCCCTAATCCAAGGCCAATAAAGTATAGCGTCATATACTTTAGAATTTGAAGCGGTATTTAAAAGATTTATGGTAAAAAAGAAAAAATGCCTTCCAAAAAACTTTTTGGGGGTGGTTAAATGGAAGGCATAGAATGAATGTGATTCTCACCTTTTAGTCCTTTCAAAAAAATAAAAAAAATGCCTTCATTAAAAAACGTTGGGGGTGGTTTAAAATGAAGGCAAAAGAACTTTCTCACCACAAAGACTAAAGGGGTGAATATTAAACTAGTTCTATGCCTAGCTCGTCTGAAATTTGTTGAGCTTGTGCTGATGGCTTTGTGTAATCCACTTTTCCTAAGATCCAAGGAGACTTTACACCTGTAACAATTGTCATCACAGTAACTTTTCCTTTCATGTTTTCATCTACTCTTGCTCCCCATATAACATTTGCATCTGGATCTAGCGACTCTGTAACCAGTTCACCTATCTTGCTTATCTCATCCAAAGTCATATCTGGACCTCCACTTATGTGGATCAAAGCGCCAGTCGCTCCTTTATAGCTTATATCTAATAATGGATTTGACAATGCTCCTCTAACAGCTTCATCAACTCTGTTGTTTGTATCAGAAGCGCCTACACCTATTGCAGCTACTCCACCATTAGTCATAATTGTCTTTACATCTGCATAATCCAAGTTTACCAAAGATGGAATTGCTATTGTCTCTACAATCCCTTTTATCATTGTTGAAATCAGCTCATTTGCAACAGCAAATGCCTGTTGTATTGGCAGATTACCAGCAATGCTTACTAGCCTGTTATTATCAATAACAATTACAGTATCTGAAACTTGCCTTAATTGTTGTAATCCAAATTCTGCTTTATCAACCCTAGCCCTCTCTATCTTAAATGGCATTGTTACAGTGCCTATAACAATAGCTCCGCAATCCTTAGCTACCTGAGCTACAATTGGAGCTCCTCCTGTGCCTGTGCCACCACCCATTCCAGCACAAACAAATGCCATATCACACCCTTTAAGGGCTTCTTTTATCTCTTGTAGGCTTTCTTGCGCAGACTCAGCTCCCTTCTCAGGATAGCCTCCACACCCTAAGCCCCTAGTCACACCTCTTCCCAGCAGAATTTTTCTGTCAGCATCAATCATATCAAGATGTTGTTTGTCTGTATTAGCAGCTATAATCTCAGCGCCCTTTATCCCTTTTCCATATAGCCAGCCAACCATATTATTACCAGCTCCACCCACACCAAACACCTTAATATTTGCTTGTCCTACTTCTATACCTAGCTCGTTTTTACTTGCATCTGTATACATTTTTACATCCCCCTTTTTGTGGTTCTTTTTTTTATTGTATACTTCAATATAAATATTAGAGTACCGAAATATTTATATTGAAGTTGATCGTAAATATTCCTTAGAAAAAGTTAATTATTCGTGCCAACGAATGATTTAACAAAATTACAGTTTTTCAAATACCAAGAAAGTTGCTTTCGCCAAAAAGCACTTAAACGATTGAAGTGAGTTTTTCGCCAAAAAAACTCTAATTCTTAACTTTTATCTTATATTCAAAGACAGTTACTATTTAAAGCTTTCTCGAAACTTTATAGTGGTAAAGAATTATCTGTTCTTTAGGTTCTTAGCTACTCTCTGAAGCGCCTTTTTAGTATCTTCTATAGCATCCCTTATTACAACGCTCTTATACCCTTTGGCTTTAAGATCCTGCCCTTTAAAGAACCATTTATCTAAGTATACAGTATGCTCTAACTCAACCCTTGGAGGCATATCAGGAACCTCAGCAGCATACCCTATAGTGATTATTGCCTGTGGAACAGCATTATCTTCTATGAATAAGGCTCGTTTAACCTTATTTTCATCAAAAGCCCCTACCCAACAGCTGCCTAATCCTAATTCATGAGCAACCAACATCATATTGCTAACAACAACAGCGCAGTTTTGTATTGTGTAAATACTCTCCCCTCTAGAACCATAAAACCTCCTTGCCTTTTCAGGCTCTCCAACAACCACAATATGAACCGGAGCGTCTTCCATCCAGTCTTGATCAAAAGAAGCTTTAGCTAACTTCTTCCTAATTTCGTCCTTTCTAACAACCACAAATTTCCAATTTTGAATGTTGCCTGCAGAAGGAGCAAACTTACCTGCATCCAATATTTGGACCACTTTATCCCAATCTACTGGTTTGTTCTTATACTTCCTAATAGACCTTCTTGTCTTTATGCATTCCTGTACTTCCATAATAACCTTTTTATAGGAGCTTATATTTAATATTTTTGCTATGAATTACGTAAAACTAGTTGAAACATACCAAAAACTAGAAGAAACATCAAAACGCCTAGAAAAAACTTTCATAATCTCAGAATTTCTAAAAACAATCCCCAAAGATGATTTAGCAGAAATTGTTTTGCTTTTACAGGGAAAATTATTTCCTAACTGGGATGAGCATAAAGTTGGGGTAGCTTCAAGATTGGTTTTGAAAGCGATCAACAAAGCAACAGGCATAGATTCAAAAAATATAGAAAAAGAATGGAAAAAAACAGGCGACTTAGGCATAGTAGCGGAAAATCTTGTAAAACAAAAGAAACAAAGAACCTTAATGTCCCATGACTTAAGTGTAAGGAAAGTTTTTGAAAACCTAAGAAAATTATCTGAACTAGGAGGTATTGGGACAGTTGAAAAAAAGCTTCAGTTAATAGCAGAACTTCTTACTTCAGCAAGGCCTTTAGAGGCAAAATACATTATAAGGACAGTTTTAGAAGATTTAAGGGTAGGTGTAGGGGAAGGCTCTTTAAGAGATTCTATTGTCTGGGCATTCTTCGAAGATAAGATTGGATTAAAATACCTCGAAGAAGAGAAGCAAATAGAGGTTAAAGACAGAGAAGAGTATAATAAATACCTAAATGCCGTACAAAGGGCATTTGACTTAACAAACGATTTCTCAACAGTTGCTCAATCAGCAAAATTAGGGCTTAAAAATCTAGAAGAAAAAAGTATTACCCTGTTTAAGCCATTAAAAGTAATGCTTGCACTAAAAGTCAAAGATGCAAAAGAAGGTTTTGAAAGATGCGGAACTCCAGCAGATATTGAATACAAGCTTGATGGATTCAGAATTCAAGCGCATAAAGAAGGAAGCAAAATAAAATTATTCACAAGACGCTTAGATGAGGTCACAAAACAATTCCCTGAAGTTGTAGGGTACATAAAAGAGAATGTAAAAGGAGATAGCTTTATGCTGGATTCAGAGGCAGCAGGTTTCGACCCAAAAACCGATAAGTATCTCCCATTTCAAAGCATATCCCAAAGGATAAGAAGAAAATACAACATTGAAGAGATGGCAAAGAAATTTCCTGTTGAGCTTAACGTTTTTGATATAATTTATTATAATGGGAAAAATATGATTAATGAGCCTTTCAGGGAAAGAAGAAAAATAATTGAAAAAATAGTCACAAACAAAAAAAGAAAGATAGTTGTTGTGAAAAACCTAATCACATCTAGTGAAAAAGATGTAGAAAGATTCTACAAGGAAAGCCTTGCAGCAGGCAATGAAGGAATTATGATGAAGAATTTATCTGCCCCTTACAAGCCAGGAGCTCGTGTAAATTACATGGTAAAGCTAAAGCCAACAATGGAAACACTCGACCTTGTTATTGTAGGTGCAGAATGGGGAACAGGAAAAAGGGCAACTTGGCTAAGCTCCTTTGTTCTAGCTTGCAAACATAGGGGGGAATTCTTAGAAATAGGAAAGATGGGAACAGGAATTAAAGAGAAGACAGAAGAAGGCACTAGTTTTGAAGAACTTACAAAACTCCTTAAACCATTAATCTTATCAGAAAAAGGACGTGAAGTAAAAATAAAGCCAAAAATTGTCATTGAAGTGAAATACGAAGAAATTCAAAAAAGCTCAAATTACTCTTCAGGTTATGCTTTAAGATTCCCCCGTTTGAGAACCCTTCGTTTAGATAGGGATCCTGATGACTGCTCTACTCTAAGTATGGTTGAAGGCCTGTATCATGGCCAAAAAAAGAGATAGTTTTTTAAAGCAATAATAGTTTCTCAAACTTAAAATGTCAAAAAGCAAACATTGGAAAGCATACAACACAAAACATGCTGAAAAATACACAATAAAGGAAGTAGCTTGTGTTAGCAACAAGTTTCATCACACTAAAAAAGTTAAATTCAAGAATAAATAAATGCCCCTACCGGGAATCGGACCCGGGCCTCAAGATTTCTGCATTTTACCGCAATCTCGTGTTCTGATCCACTATACTATAGGGGCTTTTTATAGCTTCCTAAAGGGTTTTTAGAGCTATATTTAATTATTTTCATATAATAATGTTATTACTATTAGGTAACTACAAAAACGAAAGATTTATATAGTAGTATATCCAGTAATTTTACTATGGTATCAGAAGATGCTGGAACCCAAAAAATGGCAAGAATTTTAGTAGTAGACGATGATACAGGCGTACGTAGCTTACTTGAAGCGCTTCTTTCTAGGGAAGGTTACGAAGTACTGACAGCTTCAACAGGTGAGGAAGCATTAACAAAATACGACAGCGAAACTGCTGCAGGCAGAACTATCGATCTAACTCTAACAGATTATGACATGCCAGGAATAACTGGTTTAGATGTTCTTAAAACAATAAAACAAAAGGATAGAAACGCCCCAGTATTTGTAGTTACAGGCAGGGGTTCAGAAGATGTTGCCGAACAGGCATTTAAACTAAGGGCAAGTCAATACGTAAAAAAACCATTCAATAATAAAGATTTAGTCAGCAGAGTCAATGATGTTATAGAAGAAAAGAAAGAAAGAGATGAACTTGAAAGAATGGCGCGCTTAGATAGCCTTACTGGTGTTTATAATGCTAACAGCTATGAACGAATATTAAATCTAGCTGTAAAAGAGTCAAAACCTTACGGTAATTCAATGGGCGTAATCTACATAGATTTAAACAATTTTAAAGAAACAAACGACAAAAGGGGACACTCAGAAGGAGACAATTTATTAAGGGAATTTGGAAAAATATTAAGGGATAGTGATTATTGTGTTAGAAAAGGTGGAGACGAATTTGTTATATTCTGTCCCGGTCTAAAAACCAAAGAACAAGCTCAAAGAATAGTTGATGGAATAAAACAAAAAGTAACCGATTATAATTCAGGCGTAGAAGACCAATTATTGAAAATAGAACCTTCTTTTGGTTTTGCCTTAGGAAACCAAAACTATAATGAATTAGTAAGAACTGCTGAAAAGAACATGTACGTAGATAAAGGAGCAGCTAAAAGAAAATAATTATTTAATCTCAACAAACCACTCTTTCTTCTCTTTATAATCAGGAAAAGTATGCCAGAAAGTAACAACTTCTTTATCTTTAAACTCCAAAACTTTATGCAGATAAACTCCATCACCAGCATCTTCTTTATAATTTCGCCCTCTTTTGAAAGACGCAAGTACAAATTCACTGGAGCTCAAATAACCAGGATCCAAATTTATCCTCCTTTTATCATTTTCAGAATATTTTTTTTCAATCTCAGTTATCTTAAACTTTATATCTTTCAGCTCTTCTTTTCCAATTTCTTTCTTAAAAATCAAAATCCTTTTCAATAGTCTTTTTCCCATCTCCTTTTCATAATAAGCAGTATATTTATCAAAATCATAAGGCTCACTTTCAACAGAAATCTCCCCATACAAAGAAACTAGCTCTTTCTTGCAATCCGAATAAACTGATTTGTCAGAATACATAACGGCTATTAACAGCTTATTCATTATAATCCTCCAAACTAATCTGCCCTTTTCTTTTACCCTCTTTAATTTTAACCTTCTCAAAATCCTGCCCTACTTGTTTTTTAACATCTAGGGCAACCTTCCTCCCTAATATCTGAACCAGCCTCATAAAGTCCGCTTCCCTAACATCACCTATTGTTTTGATTTTATTAAAAAATAATTTCCTTGCCCTGACTCTTCCAACCTGCTTCAATCTCAGCAATGGAATCAATTCTTCTCTTACACCATTCTTTACCCTGATCCTTAACTTCACAATCTCTTTAAGCAAAGGCTGAAACTTTAATATCCTTGTTAGCTCCTCAGCAGCATACAACAGCCAATCAGCAATACCTAGCTTGATCCTGATCTCCCCAGGCCTGATATCATAATTCTCAAGCAGATACTCTTCGTCCTTTTCATCAATCCACTCTAAAAAGAACAAAGCAGTCTTGACAGAATTCAAGAAATCATCATATTCAGCTTCATAAACATTTGGCTCCCCCTCAAGCAAATATTGCTCATACTTTGCCAACTCTTCCTGAATCTTGTCATACTCCTTAGTTTTAACCCTAAGCAATGGCTTTAACTCCAAACTATCAGATATCATCTGCAAAAATGAGAAACTGATAATTTTCTTGCTGGTAGCCTTACGAACACTTTCAACAAAATTATGGGCAGTTAACGGATCAATATAAAGTTCAGCAACCCTCTTGCCTAATAGCGTTGCCCTGTAACTTTCATCATCAATATCCCCAGCCGAAACAAAATCTTCCTTACTGCTCTTCAAAAACTCCCATTCTTCCAATAAACCCAGCATCTTTTCTACTGTCTGCTGAAGCTCAAAAGTATCTGCAAACTGGAAAGCCCAGAACGTCTTTCCAAAAAAATCAAAAATCTCTTTCTTTGTATTGACAAAATTAGAGGCAATCAGGCTCAAAACATACATTCTTAAAACAGGCTCAACAGCTAATTTAGAATAAATGTCTTCAGGCTCGCCATCAATATACATATCCTTTAATTTCTTTTTCTCATTCTCAGAAGCAGCTACAATAATCGCCTCCCCATAATCATCCCATTCCGGTCGTCCAGCTCTTCCAGCCATCTGCAAATATTCCAGTACAGGAATATATGCTAAACCTCTAGGCCCATATCTGCGCAAATCCTTATGTATTGTTCTGAAAGCTGGAAGCGAAACGCCAAGTGCCAAAGTCGGAGTGCAACAGATTATCTTAATGACACCTTTCTTAAAATTCTCCTCAATTACTTCTTTCTGTTTAGTCACAAGCCCAGCATGGTGAAAAGCAATGCCTTTCTTAATGCATCTGCTCAGCCTTTCACATTGTTTCGTTGGCCTGCTTAAAGAGTGTAAAACCTCTTCAGAAAGCTCAACTAATTTTTTATCCTCGCTTTTAATCTTACCGCTTATGTCCTCAGCTGTCTTCTCAGCGCTTCGTTTTGTATTCGCAAAAACCAAAGCCTGTTTGCCTTTTTTTATAGTATTGATTGCAAGATTAATTGCAGCATCATTGAATTTTTCATCTACCCTTTCTTTTTTCATACTGCAAAAAATAAAGAAAGCCCATAATTAAACCTTTCTTTTTATTTATCTTTTCACATTCGTTACGCTGATTATAACAGGCGGCCTATTGACATTCTCCACATTTATCTTCACTTTCTGCTCTGCACTATCTATTCCATCAGATACTGTTACTTTCACAGTATACTCGCCGGCATCATCATAGGTTGTCTTCCATTCGAATCTGTCACCCACCCTTATAAACTTATTATTGTCTATGCTAAATTTTAATTCATCATCGTCAAGATCAGCAGCTTTTAGCTTTAAAGCAGCAGTTTCCGTCTCATTTATTCCAGCATCAGGAATATTATCCAATACAGGAGCCCTGTTAACATTCTTGACATTCACATTCCACACCACATCCACAACATTAACACCATCTGTTACTATTGCCTTGACAACATGCTTGCCTGCAGCATCATAACCAGCTTTGTAATTATAGCTTTTTTCTGATGATGCCTCTTTCCCATCAAGTTCCCATAGATATGCCAATTCATCTTTGTTTTTATCAGAAGCAGCAACACTAAAACCAATTTTAGATCCCTCATCAATCGTTATGATTTTTTCAGCAGGGCCAAAACTCTTTATTTCAGGTACTTCCTCTTTTTTCTTAACTACTATTAATGCGTTCTTTGAAGTGTGTAAATTACCATCGCTGGCAGTTATTGTCACATTATACTCCCCGGCATCTCCATAATCAGTCTGCCACCCGCCTTTATCATTTAATGGCTTTGTAAATTTATAAACCACACTATCTTCATCAGGATCATACCCTTTTGGCAGAAGAGTTATGTATTGTGTTTCATCGATAACAAAAATAAAAGGCCCGGTATTTTCCTGAATTTTCTCCTCTTTGCTTTCATTAAGTTTTTTTACCCTTAAATACTCGCGATACTCCTCCCGGCTGTATATGCACTCTTCTTCCCTGTTTAAGGTGATCATTGTATCTTCCATCGCACTTTTGCCGTATTCTTTGGAACAATAATCAGGATCAACATAACACTGCCCAAAAGTAAAGAAATAAACACATTCATCCATCCAGGGATTAAACCTTGTATGTGGTTCTGTAATCTTAGGCGGCAGTGCAATAGCTATGGAACAGAATAATAAAAAAGAAAGTATAAATATCAATTTGTTTATTTTTTTCATTTAACCTTCCTTCCATACAATAAAGCTTTCCTTGCTTTCCCCAATTACCTCGCCGTCAACATGAACAATTGTATATTTGTCATAAATATCCCCCTCTAATCTCTTTTCAGGTTCTTTCGGAGGCGTTATAGTAGTTGTTGGCTGGCTTACTGGCTTTTTCTTTACCTCTTCTTTTTCAATAACCTTCTTGGCCTCTTTGGGCTTTTCAACAATCACTTGAGGTTTAGCTTTCTCAATCACATTAACATTCCATTCATATTCGCTTTCTTCCTTGCCATCAGAAACAACAACCTTAACCTTTTTATCACCCAAAGAAGAAAAATTTCTGGACATTAGGGGATAGCCAACATACTGCTCTAAAATTCCAAATTTCCATGTATAAGTTAATTCATCACCATCAGCATCATCTGCTACAACCTTAAATTTTTGTGTTTCACCATTCTTGACAGTAATGCTATTTTTAGGGCCGGCCTCGGTTATTCGAGGAGCCCTGTTAACATTATACACCGTTATATTAACAGATTTCACAACTTCATCATTTCCATCACTTGCTTTGAAATCTATCACAAAAATTCCAATAGGGCCATTAATGACAGTATCATAATCAGGGGCCCACATAAAAATATTATCTTCAACTGTAGCAGTATTAGGTAATAGTTCAGCACTTATATTAACAGAATCACCATCAGGGTCAGTGGCGTATAACTCTAATGTTAATTTTTCATTCTCATAAACTTCTACTTTCCCAATATCACCAAATACTGGGGCTCTGTTGACATCTTCTACTTCTATTGAAACAAACTTTTCATCTTCTAAAAATCCATCAGAGGCTACAACCCCAATTTTATATTTTCCAGCATCCTCATAATTAGTTGTATAATTGTTCATGTCCATCCATCCTGAATAGTAATAGCTGATTGAATCTCCATCTGGATCAACAGCTTTAGGTTCTATCAAAACTTGTTCTCCTTCTTTGACATTGATCGTTGGAATATCCTCAAGTACAGGCTTTCTATTGACATCTTTCACAGTTATCAAAACAGATTGCCTTTGTTCAACGCCTTTGCTTTTTGCTATAAAAACTATCTTAAAAGGCATATACAATAGATGGAATTTATCCAATACCTTCTCTAAACTATTGCCCTTAGTAACAGTATCATAACCAGGCACCCATTCAAACTTATTGCCTTTCAAAGAAGCGCCAGAAGGCAAACTCTCTGCAGAAAACCCTATCAAGTCACCATCAGGATCAGAAGCATCAAGCTCAATACTAACCATCTGATTTTCTTCCATCATTGCATTTGCTATTGGCTTAAACACAAAAGGCCTATCTACATCTAAAACAGTTGCATCAATGGTTTTAGAAGCATTAAATTCTCCATCTTTGATAGCTATCTCAACCGCGTATGTTCCTTCATCGCTATAACCTGTCTCCCACCGATTATCATTGCCAACAGGATCTGATATGGTGTATTCTAAGTTATATTCTTCAAAATCAGGCAGCTCTAAACTCAGAACCTCGCCTTCTTTCACAGTAAAGCCCCCAATACCATCAAGTAATGCGCTCCTATCAAAATCATTTACCTTTACCCCCCATTTTTTATCTACATTAGCCTCACCATCAGAAACAACAACCTCTATATTATAGGTACCAGAATCCCAATATCCTGGTTTGTAGATATAACTATTTTCTTCAGAAACCTGCTTTCCATCAAGTTTCCATATATAGCTTATTGGATCTTTATTCAGGTCAGAAGCTTCTACGCTAAAATCTATACTCTCTCCCTCATTTATAACTACTTCGCTCTCTTCCGGAGTAAAAGACTCAATGCTGGGAGCCACATTCTTCTTTTTAACTACCAATAGAACATCCTGTGATGTACTTGATGTGCCGTCTGATACCGTTACAGTAACCTTATACTCCCCTGCATCCCCGTAAGCTGTCTGCCATTTCCCTTCTTCATCCATGGGCCCTGTAAAACTATAAGATAAAACATCGTTATCCTCGTCTCTAGCTTCTGTCTTTAAAGAAATTAGTTCTGTCTCATCAACAACTATTGTGGAGATAGCATTTGAAAAACTAATATAAAGAACTAACATTATCAAAAGTATCAATATATTCTTGTTCATATATCCCCCCACCTTAAAAAATAAATAATAAAAAATATTTTAACCAAGGATTATATCCTCAATTACTGGTGCCCTGTTTACATTCTCTACAGTTACCTTTACTGTTTGGCTTACTTCATCCCCCCCATCAGATACAGTAACTTTTACATTGTACTCACCAGCATCATCATAGGTTGTCTTCCATTCGAATCTGCCATCTACTGCGCTAAATTTATCGCTGTCTATATCAAATGTCAATCCATCATCATCCGGATCGCTTGCTTCTGGCTCTAATACAACCGTTTCGGTTTCCTTCACCGCAACACCCTTAATCTCCTTCAAAACAGGTTTTCTGTTAACATTGTCAACCTTTACAGCCCATATCTTGCTTGTTTCTTTAACATTGTCTGAAACAACAACTTTAACAGTATGCTGTCCGGCTCCATCATACCCTATATCATATGTATAGCTTTGTTTCGTAGATGTTTCACTTCCATCTAACTTCCACGAATATGCTAATGGGTCTTTGTTCAAATCAGAGGCTTTAACACTGAACTCAATCTTAGAGTTTTCTTTTGCCGTTAATGTTTCACCATTAGGGGCAGATTCATCTATTACAGGGGTTTCTTCTTTCTTGTTGACAATAACCAATACGTCCTTTGTTGCGCTTAATTGGCCATCTGATGCAGTTATTGTTATAGTATATTCTCCAGCATCACCATATTTTGTTTGCCATTTACCTTCATTATCAAGAGGGGTGCTATAAGCAAATGTCAACTTATCAGCATCAGGATCGCTTGCTTTGGGTTGTAAAGAAATTAATTCTGTTTCTTCTGCAATTATTACTTTCGCACCTTCTTTTGGTGGCTCTTCAACAATCTCTTCAGGCTCCTCAGTTATCTCAACGATTTCTTCTGGAACTTCAGTAACCTCTTCCACAACCCCAGGTACCTCTTCGTCAGGAGGCATTGGAGGTAAATCATTAACAACATCACCTTCAATCTTAATCTCCTCAAGAGGAACATACCCTTCTTCACCAGAAGGTTGTATCCCATAAAGCTCTTTAATTTGCTCACAACCGCTTAAAAGAAATACGCCTATCAGGCCAAAAATCACCATTTTTTTTATTCCCACTGGGAAATTTAAAAAATTAAATTTTTTAACATTCATTAAAATCCCCTCCTTTACTTATATTAGTAATAAATAATGTTATTATTCTTTAATACACAACTCATATATAAACTTTTCCGTAGTTAAAACTAAAAATGTGTTACCACTTATTTCCACAAATTTTTTTAGGAAAAGTGGCTCCGCCGTGATTCGAACACGGGACCTCACGATGTCTAAAATTATTATCTATCAGTCGTGCGCTCGAGCCAGGCTGAGCTACGGAGCCAATAAGTTCTAGAAAACTAAATCTTTTTATAAACCTTTCTGAAAGAAATGGTTTAGAAATCATAAGATTTCAAAAAGATTTCGCCGTGTACCAATTTTTACAATTCCAAATGGCTAATCACTTGCCACCACTTGTCAAGTCTAATTCGCTGGAATTTTAAGTCTAGAAGACCTATAGAGCCAAAATCAATGGTTCACTTGCCACTTGCCAAGTGTGTGCGTGAGGTATTTAAAGGGGTATATCTTATAATCAATGAAAAAAAGAGTCCACGCAAAACTCCTAAATAATGATTTTAGGTCTATGACCAAAAATCAATTAGGGAGTTTTGCTCTTTGGCCTCTTTTTTAGAGCTCCAAAGTTTTAAAGAAAATAAAAACTTTGGAGGTGATTAAAAAATGAAATTTGATTTATCGAAGGTAGAGTTTAACAAGAACGATATTAAGAATAATACAAAAATACCCCCAAGATTAAATGAGAAACTAGCTCATTTTATAGGTATTCACTTAGGAGACGGTCACTTAAACAAAAAAGTTCATGATTACCGCATGTACTATAATGGTCATTTTATAAATGAATTCGAATGGTATCACTCCTTTCTTACAAATTTAATTTATGAACTATTTAATAAAAAAGTAACTCCAAGCAAAGGCCATAATACTATTATGATTGTATTTTCATCTAAAGCCATTCATTCATTCTTAAATAAGGTGTGTGAACTACCTATCGGTTCAAAAAGTAACTGTGATGTCCCAGATATAATAAAAGAATCAAATAAGAATATTAAAAGGGCATTTTTACGAGGTTTAGCAGATACTGATTTCTCTCTTGTCTTTAAAAACAGGCATAAAAACATTAATTATTATCCAGTTATAGACCACCATACACCAAATAAGAAACTAAGTAAATCAATTGTTGATTTATTGCTAAATCTAGGATTCAATATCCATTCCGGAGAGAGATTAATGAAAAGGGAGGATAAATTTCATAAGTCATGTTATTTTCAAATAAATGGGGTAAAAGCATTAGAAAAGTGGATGAGGGAGATAGGATTTACAAGTAACAATCAACTCACTAAACTAAAAGTTTGGAGAAAGTTCGGTTTTCTTCCACCTGGCACAAATATAAAAGATAGGATTAATATGCTGAATGGGAAGAAAGATATAAAATCATTCAGAAAATAAAAAACGCCCTAGGACAGACTCGAATTCGACAACGGTTTATTATGCCATTTCTGTCGACCTTGCGATTGCTGTAACAGGTTTAACAGTCTCGTGGTCTATAAAGACTCGCACGCTCTACCTGTTGCTCCATGTTTTGTACATGTCTAAGCTACTAGGGCATTAAAAAAGCCTTAATCTTAGGTAAAGCTGATACAATGGAATCATCAATTTCTTTATAAAACTTTTGAAAATCAAAGATTTTCAAACGGTTTGGAAACCTAGGTTTCCAAAACTTTCTGAACTTCTTCTCGCCTTCTATGGTGCCTATATGCCATATAACCTGCAATCAAAAATAATAAAATTAATAACCAAATCCACAACCAAGACCTTTGTTGTATAAACTGCTCTTCTGTTAATGGAATCTCTGCAACTTTATACCTTCTAGAGTTATAGATAATAATAGATTTTGTTTGGTCATAGTAAGGAAATATTAAAGCAAAATCTGTTTCATTCAAAACAATCATACCCCCTGACAACTCTCCAGAATCACTTGAGTCAACATTAACATTTAAGGGAACACAAAAATTAAAAGAGTATAGTGATTCATCATCCAAAGAAATTAGTTCTGCAGTATAGCACCCATCTGGCTGAATCTTTCTATCAGGAGCATAACCGCATTTTATAACTTTATCCTTGTAGGTTATAACTCCATTATCATAATGGAAATTAACAACAAAAACATCACCGCACTCGATATTTGCAGCTGCAATTGGCATTGCAATGATCAGCAACAAAAGCAATATTTTCTTCATTTATCTCTCACCGTATAAATCCAATTTTTGATTCAAAATATTCTCATTCAAAGGGCCAAACTTCTCCACATTTAAAGACCTCATTATCGAATTAGATGTTGGCCTTGCATATCTTCCCAATGAGCATCCCTCAAAACAGCCAGTTCCATTAACTCCGCTCCACCCAACACACTCTGGAGGCATATCGCAATTGGGGTAATCATTTGCATTAAAATTTATGCTCCCATAATATCTTTCATCTACATATTCATCTGCTAACCCGCCAAAAATATGTCCAAATTCATGCAATACCACTAGCTTTTTATCAGCAGTATTAATCTTTGCCATATTGGACACAGCACTAGACCTTACAGGCCTTATAAAATCCTTTAGCTTGCTTCTATCCACTAGAACAATTATGTAATCATTTGGGCAGTACGATGCTAATTTCTTGACCTCAAACTCATCACACCTCACCCAATCGCCAACCTCACAATCCAGCCAATCTAATTTATCAATTCTGTAAAAATTCATCTTTTCTTTGTTGGACTTAAACGGCTCTGTTTCTAAAAAAATATTGATATTATCGCTTACATCTTTTTTAAAATCATCATACTTATTATACCCATAACCAACAAAAACAACATCAATAGAATTATTAGGATTTGAATTATAGGCTACATCAACACAATCAATCTCCTTTTCCGAAGGCCTAAATGTGCTTACTGCACTATTATTGCCTTTGCTCATAACGCTTACCCTGGTAGTTCCTTTTATAGTTGACAAGCAGAGAGGATTCTCTTCAGCATTCAGCTCAAAGTTATCAATCCAAATTGGTGCAAACTTGTCAAAAGGCTCAAAAAAAGTATTTTTATTCTCATATTTTGCAATCTCATCATTTAGCTCGCAATTAATTAATGGAGAAATATTCTGTGATCTGTCCACAAAGCATACAGTTTCTATATCTTCAGGCAACGCAATTATCTTTTCATCAACAGAACCAAAACTCCTTAAACTCTGTTTTTTGATAATATTCTGCAGGCTGCTGAAGAAATAGCTAAACTCAAGGCCTTTTGAAGTCTTTACCCATTGGTTTATCTGAACTGTGCCAAAAACAAGAATTAATAAAGCTACTATTGTAAACAAAGAATACATAATTGGTCTCCCAGTTATTTGCCCTTTCTTCATTATTTTAAATATTAGAATTAAACCTATATAAATTTATTGGAAATCTAATATCAGACAAAAATAATGCATAATTAATAGCTGATATTATATATAGAAAGATTACCTTTCCATAGAAAGGCTAATCTGGAAAAAAAAGGTGAACTTTTTGACAGACAAACTATTATTATGCATTTCTTTTGTCTTTCTCTAATCTTTTGAAACCACACCAACTACACTCCTTAGCATATGCCCTATTACCCTCAAATCATAAAACTTACCCAACTCCAGCCTTTCCTTGACACCAACAATCAAAGGATACGTTCCAATTTGCCTGCAAAAAGTCGTATTTCCATCGTATATCTCTGCTCTAACATCCTTTAATAAAATCCCAATAGGAACTAACCTTTTAAGCATTGGAACATCAATATGCTGCCTTATATCGTTTCTCCATTTCCAATAATATTTTTTGTTTTTCCTAATAAATTTATTGCCAACAGAATCAAACAAGGGAGTACCCTCAAATATGCTAACTTGCCTTATATTTATCCTTCTCAGCAGCAATCCATCATCCAAAACCATTTTTAGCCATTTAATGTTCTCTTTATGTGTTTCCTTACGCTCTCCTTTTAACCCAAACAATAAATTAATTCCAGGTAAAAACCTGGGCATTCCATTTTCCCCCCTTTCACTGCCATACTTATTCAGCACCTTAATAGCTTCATAAGCCTCTTCTGGCTGGCAATTCAAATTATTCTCCGCTGCAACCTCCTTATCAAAACTTTCAATACCGAAAGCAGCAACATTCCCTTCACTGCAATATTTGACAATTGCTTTAGTAACTTCAACCCCCCTTTTACAGATAACACTAAGTGGATTGACATTATCAATATGCAAAACTTTAATCTCTTGGAAAGATTTCCTTATATTTCTTAACAGCTCAACAGCCCCAGGATACATATAGAAATCTGATTGTTTGCCTAATCTAAAATGCCTGCAGCCAAGTCTATAAAATTCTCCGATCTCCCTCAATATATCTTCATTTTCCCTAAAAGCTAGCCCATGTTTCAATGGCTCTGTACAAAAACTACATCCCTTTTTTCTTGAGCAACCATGGCCCGTTTCAATTTCAACAATCCTTAAATCAGGGATTTGTTTTACTATAAAAGCCCCTTTTATAGCATAATCTTTTATTTCATCATAACTATAATCAAAAGCATCTACTCTGTCAAAAACATCTAAATCCACTTTCTCAAAAAACTTACCCCCCTCAAGCTGAGTTCCAAAAACAGCAGGCCCCGTTAATATCTTCTCGCAATCTAACTCACTAATCAACCCTGTAACTTCCTTCAAAGTTCCGGGCAAAGCAGAAAGGTATTTCCCAGGCGTATGTACACCTAAAACAACAATAAGCCTTGTAGTATTATCTAAAATCTTTTTTATATCTACAATATTCTTTGTCAAATTATGGATTCTGGTATTTGTTTTGCGGTTAATCTCCTTTTTTCCATCATCTAGCTTGTAATGCTTGAAAAACCTTAAATCGTCTATTGTTATGTAATTTACCTCGCCAAATTGTCCAGCTAGATACCTAGGATATGTTCCTAAGTAAGGTGGAACACCTAAACCCGCAGGCTCATCTGTATAACAATCTAGTATTGTTATCATATTAAATAAGAATTATCTCATCGTATAAAAAGCTTAACATCTTTTATTAAATAATTAATCATCGTTGCATAAGCCAGGGCAGTTGTTATTATGATAAAGATATCTTTATAGGCAAAATTTAGCAATAAGACCACTACAGTGACATACGCAAAAGCAAAAGTTACCTTCCCTATTATGGTGGGTGTTGTTTTTTTAAGTTTCTTTAAATAAACTCCTTTTAATAATAGCCCGCCAAACATAGGTATAAAAAGGGCAATTATCACCCCTGTTGACAAATATTTTTTTATCAAAAGAAAAGTTATAAGCGACGATATTATAACAACCCAATCCAACATTGTATCAAACAAAGCCCCAAATCTTGTCTTTTGTTTTGTTATTCTTGCAGAAAGCCCGTCTAATGCATCACTAAGGGCAATAGCAGCAAATATCAAAATAGCAATATCCACTTTATTATAAACCAAAGTAATAATAAAAAAAGGAAGCAACAATAAGCGCCCAAATGTTATAACATTTGGTATTGTAACAATTTCTTCTTCCATAACCCCTAGGCATATATGGCCCCATATTTAAGTTTTTTTAATAAATCTTAAATACCCCCTCATTATAACACCTAATATGGTTTTTCCAATAGGGCGTTTGCTTAAGTCAATTACCCCCTTTTTAGTTAAAAAAATTGAAGGATTAGAAAATTTGCCAAAAGATATTCCATTTGTCATTGCTTCTAATCACGACAGCTTTATGGATGTTTTTGTTTTAGCAATTGAAATAATTAAACATCTTAAAAAGAAGAAGATCTATGTGATCTCAGCAATGTTTTTCTTTTTTGATATACTAGCAAATTTTGTTTTTAGCGAATTTGGTGGTAGCATACGTATAAGAAGAAAAGTTCATGGCGGATTCCTGAAATCTGCAATTAGAAAATTAAGAAAAGGGCATATTGTTTGCATATTTCCAGAGGGTATACCAGATAGAGAACCACGTTTAAGGCAAGGAAAAACAGGGGTGGCTAGGTTGGTATTGAGGGGAAAAGTTCCTGTAGTTCCTTGCAGCATTCAAGGTACAATAAACATATGGTCTAAAGTAAAATGGATTCCAAGACCAAGTAAAAGAATAACTATCAAAATAGGAAAGCCCATTTATTTTGATAAATATTATGATAAGGATGAGGATTATCCCACTCTAAGAAAAGTAACTACCATTATTATGAAAAGCATAGGTTCATTACTAGGTCAGGAGTATAATTTTTAGAATTATGATTGAACATCCCAGAATAAAGCAAAAGGTGTAAAAAATGCTAACCCGGCTCTTAAGGTATTTCACATCTGCTTCGCCTAAAGTCAGACGAACATTATGGAAACACTGGTACCAACTTCTTGCAAATCGATACAACAAACTCAATTGGCCGTTTATGAACTACGGATACGCAAATCCCAATGAAAATGAAAAAGGATTGCATCTTCAGGAAGAAGATAAAGAAGATAGGTATTTTATTCAGTTGTATCATCACGTTGCCAGCGTGGCAGACTTAAGTGGAAAAGATGTGTTGGAAGTGGGATCCGGCCGGGGCGGAGGATGTTCTTATATAGCTAGGTATCTAAATCCTAAATCCATAAAGGGAATGGACTTTTCGGGCAATGCTGTGAATTTATGTAACCAGAGGTATTCCATTCCTAACCTCACCTTTTGTCAGGGGGATGCAGAAGCCATGCCGTTTGATGACAGGTCATTTGATGTTATCTTGAATGTGGAATCCTCCCATTGTTATGGATCCATGAAAAAGTTTGTTAGTGAGGCAGTTAGAGTGTTAAAACCAGGAGGTATTTTTTCCTGGGCTGATCTTCGGCCGCAAGAGGAAATACCAGCATTGAACAGAATCTTCAGCAATTCTGGGCTGCAACTGATTAAAGAGAAGGATATAACCTTAAATGTTATTCATGCCTTAGGCCTTATGAACGACCGAAAATTAAAACTTATCAAAAAACATGTGCCTAAACTGGTACGGAAATCATTTAAAGATTTTGCCGGTACCACAGAATCTAAGATCTACAATGCTTTAAAGCAGAGGAAAAAGATTTACTTGAGCAAGGTGTTTAAGTCCAAATAATAAGAACTATATTACTTTTAAAAAAATTACAACAATTATTATGGGAGAGATCGCTTCATTAACTGGACAGAAATATAATTTTTAACTTTTATTCTCTTAAAAATCTTCTGGCGTTTACAAAATAGTCCACACCAGAAACTAAAGTCAGTATCACAGCAATTAGCATAAAATACCAATTAAGCGGAAAATTGATAATAACAGCAACAATTGCTACTATCTGAGAAACTGTCTTTATCTTACCCCACTTACTCGCTTGAAGAGTTATCTTATCTGACAACAAGAGTCTAAGGCCAGTTACGCTAAATTCCCTTGCGATTATAACAAAAGCCATCCATGAAGGTACGCCTTTCCCAATTAAAAAAATTAGTGCTGCACTTATTAATAATTTATCAGCCAAAGGGTCTATTAGTTTCCCTAATCTTGTCACTTCTTTTCTCTTTCTGGCTATGTACCCATCTAAAGCATCTGTCAATGCCAATACAATAAAAACAAGAGCAGCAATATACTCAATATACCTTGCTTTAATATAAAGCAAAACAATAAAGACAGGAATAAGAATAATCCTCAAAACAGTAATCTTATTCGGCAGATTCATAAGTGAAAGTTATCTGCCATTCTATTTAAACTTTTTGAAAAGTGAGACTTTTCAAATCGGTTTAGAAACCTCAAACTTTTAGGAAATCTTTAATTTCCTAAACGGTTTAGGAATCTTCGATTCCTAAAACTTTGTTTGGCGATTTTGGGTACAAAACAAAAAGCCCTAGTTTTCTAAAACTTTTGTTTTTTAACAACTTTCTTGCTTTTTAAGTTATACGCTCCATAGAACAATAAAACAACATACAATACAGAAATAACTATGAATATGAAATACAGGATTGGATTATTCTTAATAAAGCTATCACCTATATATGATTGTATATATACTAATGGAAGCAGCCCCAAGGCCGTACCCCATATAAGCTGTTTTAAAGATATCTTGCTCAAACCAGCCAAATAACTGAACACATCAGAAGAGGTTAAAGGATTCACCCTTAACAAAAAGATTGCATAGCTTCCATATTTTCTAGAAAATTTATCAAATCTAGCTAGCTTTTTTTTATCAGCTTTTTGCTCCACATATTTTCTCCCATATGCCTTTGCAATCTTATAAGCAATAACCGCTCCTATAATATTTCCTACCAATGCAGCACTGCCGCCTAAAAAAGTACCAAAGATAATCCCTCCAACTGCATAAAGGATAACGCTGGGGATAGGAGCTAGTACAACCTCTATTATTACTAAAATAGTAAATATAACAATCGAAAATATGCCAAAAGAATTCAAAAAATTTGATATAGCGCCAGTATCCTCATATATCAGCGAATGTACTATCCCTTCTTTGGTATAACCATAATATAAAAACACCACAATCAATAAAAGCAAAATTATCAAAAATTTATTTTCTTTTAACCAATTAACACTTCGCCAATTCTTTTTAGGCTTTTTCATTTTTCTAAATACTCGACCAACTTCAAAACAGCCCGTCTCCTAAACTTTTTAACCTCTTCAGAATTAGTAACCTCGCCAAAAGTCTTTCTGCTTCCCCCAGGAATAAATATTGGATCATGCCCAAATCCATTCTTTCCCCTTATTTTCCCTGCAATATTTCCTTTTTCAACACCCAAAAAACTAACCGGCTTTTTACCAGGCTCACAATAGCCTACAGCAGTCATATACATAGCTTCCCTATTTTTAACCCCTTTCATCAATCTAAGAATGCCTTTCAACCCTATTCTTTTATGGATATAAGCAGACGAAGTGCCAGGAAAACCATTCAACGCTTTAATAAAAAGCCCAGAATCCTCAACAACTATTTTTTTGCCCAATTTATCAGCCAATTGCTTTGCTGCTAACCTTGCAATCTCTTCAGGATCATCACTCCTAAGCTCAGGGTATTCTATAGCAATATGATTTAACTTAACCCTGTTTCCAAGAATACTTTGAAACTCCCTCACTTTGTTTTCATTAGAAGTTACAAAGTTAATTATCATCTTTTTTCTTAACTATATCCAATTTTATATTTAACTCTTTCAATTGCTTGTCAGAAACATCCGAAGGTGAGCCTTCCATTAAACTTTCAGCATTTTTTGTTTTTGGAAATGCAATTACTTCTCTTATTGACTCATTTCCAGTCATCATCGCTACCATCCTATCCATTCCAAAAGCTATTCCTCCATGAGGGGGAGCCCCATAACTAAAAGCCTCTAAAAGAAAACCAAACTTTTCATTAGCCTCTTTCTGTGAAATTCCCAAAAGCTTGAAGATTTTTTCCTGAACCTCTGGTTTGTGTATCCTTATTGAACCTCCCCCTAACTCTACTCCATTCAACGTTAGATCATAAGCCTTAGCTCTTGCTTTTGCAGGTTCTTTATCCAATAACCCAATATCCTCATCTTTAGGTGAGGTAAATGGGTGATGCACAGCTACATGCCTTTGCTCATCTTCATCATAATCTACTAAAGGAAACTCAGTTACCCAAACAAATGAGTACCCTTCTTTAATCAACTTTAACTTTTTGCCTAAATGGACCCTTAAATTCCCTAAAGCATCATTCACAACAAAATGTTTATGGTCTGAAACAAAAAGAAGCAAATCATCTTTCTCAGCTTCTAACCTCTTAACTAATTCTTTCTGTAAATTCTCACTAAAATATTTAACAATAGAGCTCTCCAATTTTTTACCATCATACTTCATCCACGCTAGCCCTTTAGCGCCGTATATTTTAACAAATTCTATCAATTCATCAATCTCCTTCCTGGACAAAAGCGATTTCTTTACATTAATTGCCTTTACAACCCCCCCAGATTTAATATTATTTGTAAAAACATTAAAGCTGCTTTCATTAGCAATATCAGTTACATCAACAAGCTCTAAGCCAAAGCGAACATCGGGCTTATCACTTCCGTACCTATCCATTGCTTCTTGATAAGTCAGCCTGGGAAACGGAATCTTAAGCTCAACATTCAAAACATCTTTCCATACCTTTTTCATTAATCTTTCATGGACCTCATAAATGTCCTCCTCATCAACAAAGCTCATCTCAACATCAATCTGCGTAAACTCTGGTTGTCTATCAGCGCGAAGATCCTCATCTCTAAAACATCTTACAATCTGGAAATATCGATCACAACCTCCAACCATTAACAACTGTTTAAACAATTGAGGGCTTTGAGGCAAAGCATAAAACTTTCCAGGATTCACTCTTGATGGGACTAAATAATCTCTTGCACCCTCTGGTGTAGACTTAGCCATCATTGGAGTTTCTATTTCCATAAATCCTTCAGAATCATAAAAATCCCTTACAGCCTTAGCAGCTTTATGTCTGATAAGGAGATTATTCTGCATTGAAGGCTTCCTTAAATCTAAATATCTGTATTTTAACCGCATATCTTCATTAACATCTACCCTCTCACAAATTTCCAAAGGAGGAGTCTTTGATTTATTCAAAATATTCAATTCATCAACTAAAATTTCAATCTCACCAGTAGCTAACTTAGGATTCTCAAGGCCTTTTCCCCTTGCTCTTATTTTTCCTTTAACTTGGATAACATCTTCTCTGCTTAGATGCTCAGCATTAGAATGAACTTTTTTATTATGCTTAGGATCAAATACCGCTTGTGTAAGTCCATATCTGTCTCTAAGATCGACAAAAATTATCCCACCATGATCCCTTCTGCTGTTCATCCACCCGCATAGGGCTACATCTTTCTTAATGTCTCCTTTTCTTAATTCTCCACATGTATGTGTCCTTTTCATAGAAGTAGAGATTTATAGAAGCATTTATAAACTTTATTATTGAGTGTAGCGAAATAATAACGGTTTAAAAATCGAAGATTTTAAAAACTTTATCTTATTCCCAAGCACTATGCTCAACGAACTACTATGGGTTTTACTGTTGGTAGTGACCTTTCTGCTGCAAATACTAGCCTACAGGCTATGGGGAAAGACAGGCCTCTATGTCTGGATAGCAATGGCTGTTATTCTAGCAAACATACAGGTAATGAAAACCATAGGCATTTTCAGCCTAGTGACAGCAATGGGCAATATAATCTACTCTACAACATTCTTAACAACCGATATCTTATCAGAAAACTATGGAAAAAAAGAAGCAACAAAAGCAGTATGGCTTGGTTTTTTCATCCTGATAGCAACCACCATAATAATGCAGATCACCTTAAAATTTATTCCACACGAATCAGATACCTTAAGCCCCGCTTTGCAGCAAATCTTTGGCTTATTGCCAAGAATCGCAATAGCAAGCTTAATCGCTTATATTATTTCTCAGCACCATGATGTTTGGGCATTTGAATTCTGGAAAAAACTATTCAAGGGAAAGCACCTTTGGATAAGAAACAATTTCTCAACAATGACATCTCAACTAATTGATAACATAATATTTACATGGATAGCATTTGTTGGCCTTTTTGGCTTATTCGGCTGGGAACAAGTCTTCACATGGGATATAATCATACAAATCTTCTTGGTTTCTTACGCAATGAAGTGGATCGTTGCAGTAGCAGACACACCATTCATCTATTGGAGTAAATCAATTAAGAAAAAATACCTCAAGAGCGATTAAAATAACCATTCTTTCTTCAGCTTCTTAAAAGAACCATCTTTGATGCTTTCCCTTATTTTCTCCATCAAACGAAGTATAAAGTTCAAATTATGTATCGAAGCTAACCTAAAATAAGTTAATTCTGAAGACTTGAACAAATGACGCAGATAAGCACGTGAATGATTCTTGCAGGCATAACAACTACATGTTTTATCAATTGGCTTCTTATCATTCTCAAACTTCTTATTTTCAATATTAAACCTAAACTTATTTTTAGCATTACCGCCACCAGTAGGAGAAATATAAACATGCCCACGACGAGCCCATCTTGTAGGTGCAACACAATCAAACATGTCTATCCCTCTCTCAACAGAATTAAACAGATCTTCGACTGCACCAATACCAAGTAAATGCCTTGGCTTATCAGCAGGCAGCAAAGGAACAACCCAATCAAGTATTTTATGCATATCCTCTTTTGACTTTCCTAAACTACCACCAACACCAAAACCATCAAAATTAAGCCCACCAATAAACTTAGCGCTCTTAACTCTAAGGTCCTTATAAGCCCCTCCTTGAACAATCCCAAACAATGCCTGTTTCTTATCATAATATTTCAAACATTCTAAAGCCCAATTATGTGTTCTAAGTAAAGCCTCAGTAGTATACCTCTTAGAGCTTAAAGGCGAGGTGCACTCATCAAAAGCAAATATTATATCTGAACCTAAATTTGATTGTATATCCATAGATTTCTTAGGAGTCAGAAATCTTTTCTCCCCATTTATAGGATCTTTAAACACTACCCCTTTCTCAGTTACTTTAGCAAATTTCTTCTCACTAAAAACCTTCTCATGCTTCTTCTTATTTGAAAAATCAAGGTAATTATCAGCTATTTTGCCTACACCATGCTCAACAGCAAACCCCAAACTAAAAGCCTGAAACCCGCCAGAATCCGTAACTATTGGTCCATCCCAATTCATAAACTTATGTAATCCTCCTAACTCTTTAATGATAGAATCCCCGGGACGGAGATGCAGATGATAAGTATTTGCTAAAACAACAGAACTTCCTAAATCCAAAATATCCCTATTATCCAATGCCCTAATCGTAGCAGCTGTTGCAACAGGAATAAAAGCAGGCGTCTCAAAGCTTCCATGTTTAGTTTCAATTCTGCCAATTCTAGATTTCTTATCTTTTTTTAGAATAGTAAACTTCATTTTTGCTTGATAGTTTATAAATTTTGAACGCAGTAAAAAATTTACTAAACTAGGAAAAATTTCTTGATTTTTCCGTGTCATACATTACTTCTTCTAATTTCTTCAAATTCCACTTTATAGAATCAGATTTCTTTCTTAGATTGCCATTCCTTAAGTCAAATTTCAAAAATTCCCCAAATATCTCCTCAACTAGATCCTTAATCTTCTCAACTTCCTTGGCATCTTTATTAGCCACCATTACTGCTTTCCTTGTTAACTCCCCTGTTAAGTCGCAAATACCCATTAAATAATCCCCTTCACCAACCTTTAAATCAGCAAGAGTAGGAATTACTCCATTTGTAACAAAGCCATAATAAGCCATTGCTTCAACAAACTCCTGGCAAGCATCAGAATAACTGCCCTCATAAAACATTTTTTTATCAGAAGAAGCAATCTTATCCATTGCAGCTTTCTCTTTTTTTACAGAAGCAGCCAATTTGGCAGCCTCTTTAATCTCTTTCCTATGCGTAGAATAAATAACCTGCTTAGACAATTTCAAAACATCCCTTGCTTTCTTAATCAATTCTTCTCTCTTATCATCATACCTAGCTAATTTTTCCCTTATATCATTAAAATCTTTTTTATTAATCATCTCATAGGTAGTAAATTAATCACCATATTTAAACTTATTGAAAACCATTGCTTTTCAATGGGTTTAGAAATATAGATTTCTAAAACTTT
>CAZSRD010000006.1:0-4657 GCA_964609455.1 uncultured Methanosarcinales archaeon | reverse complement strand
TTTATATATAAATATAGTTAAGGTTAGCTATATGGCTAGTGCATTTAGGAATGTAATAGAATTCTTTGCAGAGATTGGTCTGTATGATGTAGTTCTGCCTTTCCTTTTAGTATTCACAATTGTTTTTGCCATTTTGGAAAAAACAAGGGTTTTCGGAACAGAAACAATAGATAGCAAGCAATATACAAAGAAAAACCTTAATGCAATTACCGCTTTTGTAATAGCTTTCTTTGTAGTAGCTTCCTCCAAACTTGTAGAGATTATAACAACCGTTTCCTCTTATACAGTAATTCTCTTAATGCTGTCAGTGCTTTTCCTATTGCTTGTTGGCTCCTTCATGAAAGAAGGGGAAGGTGGATTTTTAACAGGCAACTGGAATTATTTCTTCATGCTCATGATGTTTGTCGGAATTGTCCTTATTTTCATATATGCCCTAGGATGGTGGGATGCAATATGGGACTTTTTCCGTTTTGAAACAGGTGGAGAAGTAGTTGGCTCTGTAATCTTAATCGCAATCATTGTTTTATTTATTTGGTACATTGTTAAGGGTGAATCACACACTACTATAACAAAAAAGGAATAAAAACGAGGTGTTTTAAATGGCAAGCAGCGCTTATAATCTTGAAGAGTTTGTTAGAATATTAGATTCTTGGGGATTGACAGATGTTATGTTACCCTTCTTGTTAATTTTTGTGGTAATCTTTGCCTTAATGGCAAAAACTCGTGTATTAGGCGAGGACAAGAAAAAATACAACCTGGTTGTTGCGCTTGTTATTGGTTTATTGGTAGTAATACCTCATGTTCTTGATGTTTACCCAGAAGGGGGAGATGTTGTAGATATTATGAATACAGCATTGCCTCAAGTTTCCTTGATAGCAGTTGCAGTGATAATGCTGCTTATCCTTATCGGATTGTTTGGCGGCGAAGCAAAATGGATGGGCTCTAGCTTATCAGGATGGATAGCAATTGTCTCCTTGATAATAATATTGATTATATTTGGAGGAGCAGCAGGATGGTGGGCTAACTGGTCTTGGTTCGATGACTTCTTCGGAGCAGAAACAGTCGCAATTATAGTGATGATTTTAGTGTTTGCAATAATCGTATGGTGGATAACAAGGGGAGAGGGCAAAGAAACAGAAGCAAACGCCATGTCTCAGGTAGGCAAATGGGTAGGAGAGATGTTCGGCGGAAAGAAATAAAAAAATGGCCACATTCCTAGACATTGCAGGCTTGCAGAATTTTTCCACCATTTTTGTTTTTATTTTTGTTTGGTTGGTAGTCTATGCAATATTACAGTATTCTAAGCTATTAGGTGATAACAAAGGAGTTCATATTGTTCTAGGGTTGATTATTGGGCTTCTTGTATTATTCTCTCCAATTGCTACAGGAACAATAGAATATATTGCACCCTGGTTTGCAGTTGTTTTTATCTTTGTAATCTTTGCTTCAATAGCATTAAAAACATTTGGAGCAACAGGAATGGAAAGCTTAGGCTCCTTGCGCATCGTTACATTTGTAGTCATAATTTTAATCCTTTTAGTAGGAGCATTAAGTTATGTAAGGCAGCAAATAACCGTTCCTGGCGATAATGAAACAAGCGTAGACTATTCAAAAACTACCACAATCTTATTTCACCCAAAAATATTGGGTGTTCTATTCGTGCTTATAATAGCAGTTTTTACAGTAGTTCTTATGGCTGGAAAGCAATATCTATAATTATTTCTTCACAACACTACGAGAATTAGAAATTCTTTGGAGCTTGTTAACGCTGTCTGTAAAGCTTGGCAGCACTTTAGAAAAAACCTTTTCCATAGCCTTTATCTCCGTACCTACATTGGTTAAATTCTCATCGTATTCGCTTATCTTACCTAAAATACCTTTATGTAAAGAATCAAAAGAGCCCTTCATGTCATCCATCTGCTGCTGTAATTGGGCTAATTTTGCAGTAACTTCCTCCTTCCACTCTAACACCTTATCAATATCCCTTCTTTTTTCATTCCATTTCTCTTCAACAATAGCTTCTGCAATTTCCTGTATCTCTTCTTTGTTTATTTCAGGAGCTGGTGGTGGAGCCGGCTGTTCCATGCCTTGTTGAGGATATTGCTCAGGAGCATAACCTTGAGGAGGATATTGATTAGGGTCTTGCCCATAATCCGCTGGATAACCTGGATCATCATATCCTTGTTCAGGTGGCATTCCCATATCTGGGGGCATGCCTTCTAATTGAGAACTCTCATCATTTTTTTTACCAAAAAGCGCCATAATCTACCATACCTCTTTTTAATAATTAATTATAAGCATACTATATAAATTTATCTTTTTTGGCTCAATTTTTCATCTATAATCTCTTCAACTTCCTTGTGTGTAACAAAATTCATCGGTTCCCACATTTCTATATATCTTTGCAAAACCTTTACATCCGCATTTTTAGCAAGGCCTTGAATTTCCTTAATAATCATAAGCACAGTATCCTTTATCTCCCCTATCTCTTTCCTTAACTCATTCATATCAGACGTCATAGTCTTTATGTCTGTAGACAATTTCTTGTTCCTTCTTATGATATTCTCTTCAGTAACCCGCAGCTCCATCTGTAAATTACTATACCTCTCCTCTAAAACTCTTAATCTGCTTATAGTGCTCTCTAACTCTGGTAAAATAGGAGAAACCTCTTTATCATTCTTTTCATGGCCAAAAAACCCACCTCCCTTTTTCTGCTCTGTTTTCTTGCCAAAAAGAGCCATTGTTTTACCTGCCATAACTATATTAAAAAGGAAACTTAATATAAACTTATGTTAGTATTCAAAAGTGGTCTATAAATTCTATAATCCGATTCTCATTCTTAACCTTTGGCCGCAAGAAGAACAAAAATTTTCATTACCTTTTAAAGGTACACCGCACCTCATACAATATCTGCTTAGCCCATGGCCCTTAGGCGCATTTTGCTGAATCTCTCTTCTTAACTCTTTCTTATCCAAAGAACTCTCTTTCTTATTTGTAATGAACCAAAAAACAAGCTTGGCTACGCCTATAACCAAAAACAAATACCCAACCCAAATAAATAATCTGAAACTTTGAGAATCTATTTTATAAGAAGCAACCAAAACACCAATGCCTAAAATAAGGTAAACACTCCAGTGAATCTTAACCATTTCTAGCACCTCTCCTAAACAATCTTTCCTATAACCTTAATGCCATTCATATAAGGGACCAAAGCAGCAGGAACCTTAATGCTTCCATCCTTCTGCTGATAATTTTCTATTATTGCTCTTAAAGCCCTTCCTGTTGCTATAGCAGTTGAATTCAAAGTATGGAGATATTCCTTTTCTCCTCCTTTGGAATATTTAATATTTAACCTAACAGATTGATAAGCAGTGCAATTTGAGCATGAAACAACTTCTTTGTAAGCATTCTCCCTTGGCATCCATGCCTCTAAATCAAATTTCTTTGCAGCTACTATCCCTATATCACCTGTGCATATGTTCATAACCCTGTAAGGAATCTTAAGCTTTTGGAATATTTTTTCAGCATTCTCCAATAATTCTTCATGAAACTTTTTTGAATCTTCTGGCTTGCAGAATATAAACTGCTCAACCTTATTGAATTGATGAACCCTAAACAACCCTTTCTCGTCGATGCCATGCGAGCCTATCTCCTTTCTAAAGCAGCTCGAAATACCAGCAAACTTCAGGGGCAGCTCTTTTTCATCCAGCACCTTATTCATCATCATTGCTCCAATTGGATGCTCTGAAGTTGCTATCAGATAAAGATCCTCTCCTTCACCCTCCACCTTATACATCATTGTCTCAAAATCAGCTAAATCAGTAACTCCTTCATAGGGCTTTCGCCTTAGCATAAATGGCGGCTCAACCAATTTATATCCCTTCTTAATCAAAAAATCAACAGCAAACCTCTGAAGAGCCATATCCATCAATGCTAACTCCCCTAGGAGGTAATAGAATCCCTTTCCGCTTACTTTCGCAGCATCATCAAAATTCGCTAAACCTAATCTTTCTATTAATTCACCATGTGCTTTTAACTCAAAATCAGGCTTTCTTTTAACACCCCATTTTTTAACCTCTTTATTCTCAGTATCATCCTTGCCAAATGGAACACTGCCCTCCAAAATATTTGGGAGCCTCATTAAATAAAAAAGAATCTTGCCTTGCAGCTCTTTGATTCTATCATCAATCTCCTTTATCTTTTCAGGCAATTCTTTTGCTTCTTTGACCTTGCCAGAAATATCCTTTCCGTCTTTCCTTAACTTATTTATCTCCTCTGTTATCAAATTTCTTTTATGCCTTAATTCCTGATTCTTCTGCAATAACACCCTATACTCTTCGTCCTTTTTTATTAGGTCATCTACCCATTTTATCTTCTCTTTCTCTTGCCTTTTCTCTAAATCCTTCTTAACAATAGAAGAGTTTTCTCTAATAAATTTTATGTCGAGCATACAACCATAAATTACCCCATTCTATTTAAAGATTTTTATTTTTAATCAATATTAATAAATAACTACTTTAAAATAGTAAATAACAGAAAGACTTAAATATTTTAGAGTATTATATATTTACTATATCTTAATATATATAAAGTTGCTAAAAAGCGGTGCCGTAGAAATGCTAGCAAAATATATAACCCAGTAAGCCATTAGGCTATA
>CAZSRD010000005.1:0-70389 GCA_964609455.1 uncultured Methanosarcinales archaeon | reverse complement strand
ACGCAATTCCCCTACACACAAATGTGTGTAGTATCCTTGCTCAATTAGAATGAGATGCCCATATTGTAACTTTGGAGAAACAAAAGTCATTGAAACAAGAGAAGCAGAAGACTCTGATGTAACTAGAAGAAGAAGAGAATGCCTTAAATGCAATAAACGCTTTACAACATACGAAAGAACAGAGATGCTAGACCTAAGGGTTGTAAAAAAGAGCGGAGAAATAGAAGGGTTTGACAGAAATAAAATATTAAACGGCATAGTTAAAGCTTGTGAAAAAAGGCCAATTAAAACTGAAAAAATAGAAAAAACAGTTGACGAGATTGAATCAGAGTTAAGAAAACAAGAAACAACAGAAATTCCTAGTAAAGTGATTGGGGAATTAGTGATGGAAAAACTCAATCAGCTTGATCATGTTGCATATATCCGCTTTGCATCTGTATATAGGGAGTTCAAAGATGCAAAAGAGTTTGAGAAGGAAATTAAAAAGATCAAATGATATTTAATGGTTAAACATAATATTGATATACTAAAAAAATAAGGTACTTAGAAATGCTTCGCATTTCTTGTACCATACAAAAATAAATTTTTGTAGGTGATGAATATGGAAGACAATAAATTTAGAATTTCTAAGATAAGAAAAAGAGATGGCAGAATAGTTGAATTTGCTCCTGAAAAAATAACTCATGCTATTCACAAAGCTGCTCAGTCTGTAGCTATAAAAGAAGGCAAAACAGCTGACAAAAAAGAAGCTGAGGAGCTTACCGGCAAAGTTCTCACAGTCCTGGAATATCAGTTCAGCGAAAAAGAGATTCCAACAGTAGAGGAAGCCCAGGATATTGTTGAAAAGGTATTAATCAAATCAGGCCATGCAAAGACAGCAAAGGCATTCATCCTATACAGGCAGCAGCATGCAAAAATCAGAGAAACAAAAGACATGTTGGTAGATGTTGGCAGAACCATAAATGCCTATATTCGCCAGGAAGACTGGAAAGTAAAGGAAAATTCTAACGAAGATTACAGCTTCTCTGGCCTATTGCTCTACGCAGCAGGAAAGGTTATTGGAAATTATGCCTTAAATGAGATTTACACTCCAGAAATAAAAGAAGCCCATGTCAAAGGATATATGCATATACATGATTTAAGCAATGCAGTCATTGGTTATTGCGCAGGATGGTCTTTAAAAAAACTATTAGAACTAGGATTTGGCAACGTACCCAATAAGGTTGATTGCAAGCCAGCTAAGCATTTAAACACAGTTATACATCAAATGGTAAATTACATCGGCTGCTTACAGATGGAGTTTGCAGGCGCCCAAGCTTTCTCAAGTGTTGATACCCTGCTGGCGCCATTTGTCAAAACAGATAATTTAAGTTTTAAAGAAACAAAACAATGCATACAGCAATTAATCTTCTCTTTAAATATCCCTTCACGTTGGGGCTCGCAATACCCCTTCAGTAATCTAACATTTGATTGGATAGTTCCAGAAGATATGAAAGATGAACGAGCAATTGTTGGTGGTAAGAAACAAGATTTCACATACAAAGATTGCCAAAAAGAGATGGACATGGTCAACAAAGCATTCTTAGAAGTAATGTTGGAAGGAGATGCCAAGGGAAGGATATTTACATTCCCAATCCCAACATATAACTTAACAAAAAGTTTTGACTGGAACTCTGAAAATGCTAATTTGTTATTTGAAGCAACTGCAAAATATGGTTTGCCATATTTCCAGAATTACGTTGGCTCAGGCCTAGACCCAAAAAGCGTCAGGGCAATGTGCTGCAGGCTTAATCTTGACCAAAATCAATTAATCAAAAGGCCAGGGGGAATGTGGGGCCCAGGAGATGCAACTGGTTCAGTAGGCGTAGTAACAATGAATATGAATAGGTTAGGCTATGAAGCAAAAACAAAAGAAGAATTATTTGAAAAACTAGGTTATTATATGACTTTGGCCAAAAACTCTTTAGAAATTAAAAGAGTTATGGTTGAGAAAAATATGAAAAATGGCTTAATGCCCTTTACAAAAATATACCTAGGAACTTTCAAGAACCATTTCTCAACAATTGGCCTGTGCGGAATGAATGAAGCTGCTTTAAATTTTATAGGCAAGGATATAAGCACAAAAGAAGGAACTCAGTTTGCAATTGATGTTTTAGAATTTATGAGGGGCAAATTAGTTGAGTTCCAGCAGGAAACAGACAACCTATATAACTTAGAAGCAACACCTGCAGAATCTACTTCTTATAGGCTTGCAAGATTGGACAAAAAAATGTACCCTGATATAATCACAGCAGGAGACAAAGAGCCCTATCTTACAAACTCTACGCAACTTCCAGTAGATTACACAGATGACCCAATAATAGCAATAGAACATCAGAACAAGATACAGCCATTATATACGGGAGGGACAATATTCCATACTTTCATGGGTGAAAAACTAAGTTCAGGAGAAGCATGCAAACAATTAGTCAAAAAAATAGCAGAAAACACACAATTACCATATTTTTCAATAACACCCACATTCAGTGTTTGCCCTGAACATGGCTACATCAAAGGAGAAATCTATAAATGCCCTGAATGTGGTATTGAAACAGAGGTTTATTCGAGAATAGTCGGCTATTACAGGCCAATAAGGCAATGGAACAATGGAAAGAAAGAAGAGTTCAAAGATAGACTTGAGTACCTGGAACAAAAAGGGCTTACAGGAACAATAAAGATGGAGTCTGTTGTAAGTGAAGGGGGAACAACTTCTGTAGAGGCCGAAGAGCTAATCTCCAACAATGATAGCATAATAAGCAGATATAGGATATTTACCCTGCCAAATTGCGATAAATGTGCTGCAGCAAAAGAATACCTCATAAACAAAGTACAAGGGAACGTAGTGGACTTAGGATCAAACGAAGGATTGAAAGAGTTTAGAGAGGTCTATAAAAAATTAAAAGACAAGATTCACAGAAACGATGATGGGAGCCTGCCAATACCTACCATATTGTTATATGATGAGAATGATAGGTTGGTAACAGTAGCACACCACATAGATGACATTAAACAAGTTATTTAATTTTTTCTTATTATGAGCCTGTCAATTAAAGGCCTGCAAAAAACAACTCTTGTAGACTATCCAAATAAAGTAGCTTGTACTATATTTTTGCCTAGATGCAACTTTAGGTGTGGCTTTTGCCATAATAAAGATTTAGTCCTAAACCCAGATTCATTGCCAACAATTTCAGAAGAAGAGCTTTTAAATTTCTTAAAAGAAAAAAAGAAATGGTTAGACGGAATCTGCGTAACAGGCGGTGAGCCATTGTTGCACAAAGAACTGCTTGATTTCCTGCCAAAAGTTAAAGAGCTAAACTACCTGGTTAAAATTGACACAAACGGAACTAACCCAGATCTATTAAAACAACTAATAGATAAAAAGCTAGTTGATTTTATAGCAATGGACCTAAAGAATTCTTTAGAAAAATATGATGAAACAACAGCAAGTAAAGTAAATATTGATGAAATAAAAGAAAGTGTTGACATAATCAAAAACTCAGGAATAGATTATGAATTCAGAACCACAGTAGTGCCTGGCTTACACAAAAAAGAAGACATAAAAAAGATAGGCGAATGGCTTAAAGGCTCTAAAAAATTCGCAATACAAAACTTCAAGCCAGCTAAAGAAGTGATTGATTCTAAATACGAGACTATGGAATCTTTCAAAAAAGAAGAATTAGAAGAATTCAAAGAAATATTAAAAAATTATATCAATGAAGTAGAAATTAGAACATAACATTTAAAAACTTCACTCTTTACCTTTTGTTGGGGATATAATGGATTGTAAACAAGAGAAAAATGCAGAGAATTGCCCATGCTTGCATAAAGAATGTTCTCATCATGGCATTTGCTGTGAATGCCTACAATATCATTTAGGTTTAAAACAATTGCCTGCCTGCTGCTTTCCGGAAGATATAGCAAGAACAGATGAAAGAAGTTTTGAAAAATTTGTGGAGATAAATGGTTAAAATGGTCAAAAAAGAAAAGATGGATTGTAAAGAGCATGAAGCAGAAGTTTGCGAACTGGAAAACAAAAAACTGGTTTGCAAAAAGAAAAAAGTAAAGTTATGCACATCAAAATGACAGATATAATAAAAAGGCCTTCATGGGATGAATATTTCTTAAAGATAGCCATGCTTGTAGCAGAGCGCTCAACATGCAGAAGGCACCATGTTGGAGCAGTTATTGTAAAAGACAAGCAGATTCTTACAACAGGCTATAATGGGGCAGCAGCAGGTGTTAAGGATTGCCTGGAGTTAGGCTGCTTAAGAGACCAAAATAATATTCCTTCGGGAGAGCGCCATGAAATATGCAGAGCTATTCACGCAGAGCAGAACGCAATAATACAAGCAGGTTTGCATGGTGTCAACATAGAAGGAGCAACCATCTATTGCACTCATCCCCCTTGCATATTGTGCGCCAAGATGCTGGCTAATGCAAGAATCAAAAGGTATGTTACCTTTGGCGATTACCCTGACCAGGCAGCAAAAGACCTTCTACAGGAAGTAGGTGTCGCTTTTGTAAAGATGCCTAAGCCAGAAGCAAAAATAAACGCTCTCGAGTAAAAATCACCACTCCAGAATAGAAATATTTAAATATAAGCTATGCATTAGCAATATATAAAATGGGGGACGCAAAGATAAGCTATTTCATTACAGACCTTATATTGTTAATAGTATTTCTAGGCCTTACAAAAATAATTTTTAGATACTCAGGCTTAGGTTTTCTTTTGGAATTGCTGTTTGTGGCATTATTGCTTTTCATATCATTTGTTGCTTTAATCCCAGCATATTCTGGCTCAAAAGGCGGCTGGGGAGTTTTAAACGGTGTTTTCATATTGATATTACTTGATCTGTTGTTTATCTTTATGAAGACTGGCACAACAGGAGTAACATTCCTATTTACATTGCTTTTTGCAGCACTTGGCTTTGTACTTTCTGTATTAAACATTAAAAAAGAAGAGGAAGAGAAAGAAGTTGGAAAAGAAGAGCCAGTTTATACTAACTTCGAGCCAGGAAAATTTGTGGCAAGCAAAACAGGAACAAGTTACCATGCTCCAAAATGCGACTGGGCAAAGAAGATTAAAAAAGCAAACCAAGTATGGTTTAATGATGAAGCAGAAGCTAAGAAGGACTACAAGCCCCATTCCTGCTTAAAATAGAAACCTTTTTATTCTAGTAATTTTCAAAAAGTCTAATGAGGCGAGAATATATTGTAGGTTTCTTAATCGGCATTGCAGTCTATGTCTTCACATTCGGCTTAAGGGTTGTTAAAGTGCTGATACAAAGCAACTGGAAATTTCACATCATTCAAAAAGGCCTGTACAGCCCATTTAACAATACTAAGTTTATGTTGAGCCAGTTATCAATTCTAGCCTTATTTGTAGCCGGAAGTATAACCCTATACACTCTTTACAGAAGGGGTTATTTCAAAAATGTCAAGAACCGCCCACCAGATAGGGGTGGCATGAAAGGCTCACGTTGATAAGCCATCCAATTGATCTTTGTGGTTCTTGAGCATGCTCAGAAATACACCCTCTTCCAAAACAGAAGAGTGGACATTATCCACTGGTAAAATAGGCCAACGGTATATTTCTGACATATAAAAAAACATTAGAGCTCATTTTCTCCAGAAATAAACAATAAGCCATATAGCACCTATTGTAATGCAAGAATCAGCTACATTGAAAGCAGGCCATATCCTAAAATCAATAAAATCTATAACATGGCCTAAGAGTATCCTATCAATTAAATTACCAACAGCGCCGCCTAAAACCAAAGCTGTGGGTATATGAATCTGCTTATCCCTGGCAATTCTGTCCATATAAAACAATATAATGCCAATAATAATCAAAGAAATAAATATTAAAACAACATTCCACCCTTTAAGTATGCCAAATCCTCCTCCGGTATTGAGTATATATGTAAAATTAAGAATATTCTTTATCAAAGGTATTGATTGGCCTAAACTCATATACTTAGAAACAAAAAATTTGGTTAATTGATCTAAGATAACAATAAGTATGCTTATTGAGGAAATCAATACAATTGGTTTTTTCATAATAGAAGAATTAATTCAGAACTTTATAAACCTTACCATCTCTTCTTATTATCTTCATGCTCACCGTAAGCAACTCTCTCTAAACTCCTTAATCTTTGGTTAATGCTGTCTAATGTGTATCTAATAGCGTCAAGTTTTGCAGAAACAACCTCAAATTTATCATTACTTGCGTAATCTCTTTCCGTTACTGATGGTTGTACTGGAGCTCCAAATGGCTGCTGCATTGGTGCTGGCCTGCCTGGGGGAGCCTGTTGAAATCCCTGCCCCATATTGCCAAATCCTGTATCATCTGGCATTCCTAAATTTCTTGAAGGCAAACCTAAATCTCTGCCTGGCCCTCTTCCTTGTGGCGGCAAACCTAAATCAGGGCCTCCAAAATTATCATTAGGGCCTAAGCCTAGGTCTGCTCCGAAATCCTTGCCTAGATCAAAATCATCCTTTTTCTTCCAGAAAGCTAATTTATCAAAAATACCCATCTTCTCTATCAACCTCTCTTTTAAATGAAATCAGTCCAATTCTATAACTTCAAAGACCTTTTCTTTAGCCTTATTTAATGACTCATTAGTCCCTGTAATTACATATGCCGTAACCTTGTCTTTTCCTGCCTCTAATGCACTTCCTGTTTTTCCTAGTATATAATCTTTTCCCTTTTGAAATATGTTTTCACCAGGGTAAATGATGCTGGTTATAACTAAAAAAACAATGATAATTAGCCCAACAAATAAAGCAAATTTCACAACCTTTTTTAACAAAGTAAACAGAACAGCAGCCATTACAATTGCAATTATTAAAATAATTAATATTTTTATCATTTTAACCTGTCCATTTGCCCCTGCTAAAACCTAAGATGCTTTTGCAGTGAGGGCAGGCATACATAATCTCCTGTTTCAAAAACCCAGCTCCTTTGGTTTCAGTCTCTACAGTTTTTAATGTTACTTCTCCTTTACAACTAGGACATTTTGCCATAAAGAAAGATAAATCGGCTAAGTTTATAAAATTTTTTGTTTGCATAAGCTATTAAGCTGGCATTCCTTGCATATTGGCTTTGTTTTGCAATAATTTTTCCCCAATTCAACCAATAAAGCGTGATACTCCTTAAACAATGAAACATCTTTAGGCAGATTATCCATAAACAATTTCTGCCACCCATAATAATCCGAAGCTACAAAACCCAGCCTTTCAAATATCCTTTTTGTATAGGCATCTATAACAAAAAATGGCTTTTCATAAGCATAAAGCAATATAGAATCTGCTGTTTCTGACCCTATTCCTTTTACAGCTAACAATTCTTCCCTTGTAGGATTATCATTCTTAGAAATAAACTCAGCAATTATCTTCAATCTTTCAGCTTTCTGGTTGTAATAACCAGCAGGCATTATCAAAGAAGCAATCTTTTCTTTTTTTGCTTTGATTATTTTATCTGTGCCTAATAAGTTGTTTTTGCTTAGGTTGTAAAGCGCCTTCTCAACATTCTTCCAATTAGTATTCTGAGTTAATATTGCACCAACAATTATCTCAAATCTATGCTTAGAATTCTTAGGCCTACCAGCATAGTGTTTACTTTCAAACCCTTCAATGGTTAAAGGCCACCAGCCTTGTTTGCCAAATGAGCTGTAGAGCAAATTGTATACTTCATATATCTTATTCATAAAAAAAGAAATAGCTTATTAGTATTTATGCTTTTTGTGTGTTTCTAGCATATAAATTACCCATAAAAGAAGCGATAGCTCGGGTATACGACTTTCTCCCCATAGGGCCCTTAATTTTCATTAGCCCCCTTCTAGCATCCCAACCATCATAACATGGATCTTCAAAATCGTATTGTCCTCCCCTTCCTGAAGTTAGCTGGGTTGTTCTAACTGAATTATCTAATAATTCCATGAACTTATCCTTTGTTCTTTGTCCAAATGGTTTTATCCTTCTTATTAGATCTCCTCTTCTGGTGTGGAAATAAGTCCATCCTCTTTTGGTCATTGCAGCCATAGCTTGATGCCTGCATCCATAACCAACCATCTTAGATATTATAAGCTCAACAGGCATGCCTTTTAATTCCTCTTTTGAAATAGTCTCTTCTCCTTTTCCAGTAGGAATGTTCCTCTTTTCCAGTAATCTTGCAAACGCCCTATAAAGCGATAGAATTTCAGACGTATTCATAGCCGATAAAAATTCATGCGGAACTCCTGATTTTCTTCCTGGAACTTCAACATAATTAATGCCGTACCATATCTGCCTTAATAGAAGATAATTTTGGTCAAAACTTGCTTGGCCTTTGCTCCTAAAGCAACTTAAGTTATCATAGTTTACACCATAACCTGGCTCAGAATTATCTTTAAAAATATCAACACCTGGTTGAGAAGCAATACTTTCTTTTTCAGCTTCTATTGCTTCTTCTAATAATCTTGCTGCTTTTGCTTCCCCTTCTCTTGCTCTAATTTGTTCCCAATTTACTCCATCTATAGCAACCATATGAGAAGCTTTCTGCCTAAGTGCAGTTTCAGTAAGTACTATTTCTTCAACTCCCTTAACCATATAAATCACACATAGACAACCAATATATAAATCTTTCTATCTTGTAATTACTAAAAAGTAACAATATCTAAGAAATAAGTACTGCATTAACAACGCCATCCTGCCCTGGCCTTGAAGTTATTCTTGCCTTGCCAGCTTCTGTCTCTATAATTGCGCCTTTTGTCATTATGTTTCTTCTGACAAAATGCCTGTTTGCAGGATTTCCAGTAATAGTTTTTATCTTTACTTTCTGTGATTTTTTTGTTTTAGTATCAACAACATTAACAAACTCTTCACTTAATAGCCTTAACTTATTTTTTCCACCAAGAATCCTTATATGCTTTAATCTTTTCTTAGCTAATCCAGTCAAAGAAGGCAATCTGCCTAGTTCATTTTTCTTATAACCCCTATAGCTCTTATACCTTGAGCCTCTTGAACTCCTCTTGCCTCTTCCCTGATAAACTACCATAAAAAGCAGAATTCCTATTTCATTTATAAATCTTATGGTAAATATCAAATAATCCAAAAGATTTATATATAGAACCGCCACCTCTTATGTTATTATTTAATTTATTGGAGGGGTGTTTTTTATGACCGAAGTATCAAGACCATTGGACGCATTGAATAGAGCAAGAGATAAGAAAGTAATTGTAGAGCTAAAGAACAACAAACAGTACATTGGAAATCTAAAATCATTTGACATACATATAAATGTTGTTCTAGAGAACGCAGAAGAAAGAGAAAACGGAGAAGTTAAGAGAAAACTAGGAGTTATCTTTATAAGAGGAGATACAATAACTGTAATCTCTCCAGAATAAAAGGATATATTTCTTTAAAATGACTAAAGGAACTAAATCAATGGGTGGGAAGTCTGGAAAGAAGAATATGATACATTGCAGAAGATGCGGTAAAAGGACATACCACATGAGAAAAAGCAGATGCTGCTCATGCGGCTATGGAAAATCTTCTAGACTAAGAAAATATAAGTGGCAAAAGAAATAGTTAATCCTGCTCAGTTTTATTAAGGATAGATCTTACTGCTGCCTTACAAGCATTCTTTATATCCCAATAACTAGCACCATCACAAATTGATTCATTTTTCTTCAACTGGGCTATCTTCTGGTAGCATATATCCCCTATTACGACAGTTTTCGTTTCCTCGCATAAACTCTCATTCAAGGTAGCTACTGCTATTCTCCTTACGCATAAGTCATGATTTGTCTCATTATAGATATAAAAGCACGGCTCAACTTTAGCGATATTCTGCGCTATAGCATTATAACATTCATCCTTCTCAAAAAGATTAGAGATTTTAGCGCATCTTGTAAAATTGTTATCAGATACTGCAAATTCCTTAACACATATGTCTGACCAGTAGGTTGTACTTACCTGATTGCACCTGGAGAAATCTTTTGCGGACATAGCAATCTTTGTAATGCAATAATCCCTTGACATCCCATCTATTGAATCACATATAGATTGGTCTTCTTTCATTATTCCGATCTCGGCAATACATGGATTTTTAACCGAATCAGATTGGATGCTATTGCAATCATTTAAAGAACCAGACTCAAGTGCTCTTTCAAAAAGGCAATCATCCTTAGTAGCAGGATCAGCTATAGATTCACACGGTTTTTTTAAACTACAACCGACTATTAGGGCAATGCCTAACACCAATAACAGATAAATCAGCTTTTTCATCTTAATTCTTTGCTCAACAGGTCATATTTAAATTTTATTAATTTCCAACATAGAAGTAGAAAGATTTTTATAATGGCCAATTTTCTTAGCCTATTGTGCGGAGATGCCGGAGTGGTCAAATTAAGCAAGATATTTAAACTCCAATTCTTTTATATTTAAATCACTTTAAATAATGTTTCGACTATTAAATTATGATTTTTGCTAAAAAAACTAAAAATCATTTAAATAGTCTCAACTAAGTAAAATTTAGTGATTTAAATGAATAATAAAAAAATTGAATCAAAGATTAAGCTTACTCCCAAAACCGCTTATCTTGTAGGAGTTATAATTGGTGATGGGCATATAGTAAACTCATCAAAATCTAAAACTGATCATTCTACTGATTATCAAATAAGAATAGATATATCAGACAAAGAATACCTTGTCTACTTAAGTAAAGTAATTAAATCCTTAATTTATACAAAAAGTCAACCCCAATCTCCAAAAATTTATGGAAATAGGATGGAAAGATTATATTTTCAAGTTAGGAATAAAAGGTTATTTAAGTTTTTGTCCGAAGAAATGGAAATTCCAAAAGGAGCTAAAAGTTCCATAGTTTTTGTTCCAAATAAAATAAAAAACTCTTCAAAAGAAATTAAAAGTTGCTTTCTAGCAGGATATTTTGATACAGATGGTGGATTCAGGGGCAATTCTTTAGGGTTTACAACTGCAAGCCAAATTCTTCATAAAGGAACAATAGAACTCCTTAACGAATTTGGTATTAAACATCTAAAAGAAAGATGGACTAACAAGAGATACAATAAAGAGTTTTATGGGATTAGGATTTACAAAGGAGAAATAGATAAATTTTTAAAGCTTTTACCATTACAAAACACAGAAAAGCTTGAGAGAATCAATAAGCGTTTCAAATGCGAGGATGCCGGAGTGGCCAAACGGGATAGATTTTCTCAAGAAATGTCCAAGCTTAGGTCACTTTTGTAAGACACCTATTAGCTTAGTGCTTACGGGGGTTCGAATCCTCCTCCTCGCATTTTTTATTCTTTTTAATCATAAAAAATTATGGAGAACTCTAAAGATAAAGAAGAAGAGAAGATATTGTGATTTATTCTCCAGCTGCAGTAGCTTTCTCCGCATGTTTTTTAAGCTCTTGTTCAAGCTGTTTCTTGAGACGCTCGTAACGATCTTTCTTTCCTGGTGGATCTGTAACAAGTATATCACTATGTAAAGTTGCGTCAAAAGCATCATACGCACCAAGATTATAGAATAGATGCATATGGTATATAAACTGGGCATATAGGTAATTACGTTGCTTTCGATCTTTTCCAAGTCCTGCATTTACCCAAGCTTGATACACTATATCAAAGTTTGCCTTCATAACCTTTAAAACATCCTTGGTATCAGGTGCAAATTCCTTTATACCCATAGGTTCTAGCAGCAATTCAGTTTTTTCAACTTCATTATATAAAGCACCAGGAAGTTCCCCAAAACGAGCTGCAGATTGTTCGAATTCCGTATCTACAATTGCATCAATTGTACCATCCCTTAAAGCTGCCATTCCATCAGCAATGCCAAGCATGTATGCGCATCTGGCATTATGGTAAACGTGTGCTTTTACAGTAAACTCAACTAATCTAAAAGGTTCAAGAATATCTTCAACACCATTATCTAATAGATATTGCTGTATTTTTGTGACATTGCTTTCAAGATGTGTAAGTAAAGATTTAGTGTCAGCAGTATATGTTTTCATATTAAAACCCCCAAATCATTCGAAAGCAAGGGTTGTTAATAAATTTTTCGTGACTAGATTATATAGGTAGGATTTAATAGAATTTTCAGAACCCAATATCACAAATCCCTATACTAGCATATTCTTGTCATATTTCTCAACCCAAAACTATTTAAATCACCTATTCATTAAAAATGGTTGTGCTGGGGGTGGCAGAAAGAGGCCACAAAGCGCAAGAGGGGGGTGGTATTTATTTTTTCAAGCGATAATAAAGAGAATTCTAAAGTAATAGATATAGTTAGGCAATATGATAAATTTTATATCCACAAACAATTAGAAATCAAAGATGGGCTATTGTTCATGCGGTTAAAGAAGAGATCATTCAGTAATATTCATGCCTAAAAAATGTATAATTTGTGGTAACGAAGCAGAGTTTTGCATTAAGGATTCTAGCGAAAGCTATTGTAAAGGCTGCGCAGAAGAGCACTTTGGAGAGATTACTTATCTAGAGAAATTATAAAATTTACTCAATCCTAAGGGATTTTAACCATTCTTCTTTGTATAATTCAGTAGATAACTTGTTCAGCTTCTCCCTGCCGCCATTTATCAAGTAAGATAAAACCATCTCCTTTGTATCTTTGTTTATATCAGAGCTTAATATCCTATGCCTTTTAGTATGCAAAAGAAGGTGCCTATGGATCTCTTTCTCGCTAATTATCCTATTGGTCCGTATAACCAACCTCCTCTGATACGACCCTATGCCTCTGTCCTCTAAGTAATGGTCAAAAAGGACAACAACCCACATTATAACATATACAAAAAGGCCAATTAAGTACTCACCAACACCCAAAGTTAAGCCAAATATAGCAAACAACCAAATTGATGCAGCAGTCGTAAATCCAAAAACTTTATCAGGCCCCCTTATTAAAGCTCCAGCACCTAAAAAGCCAATTCCTGTAACAACAGCAGCCAATAAGGAAACTGTATTCAGGATAGTGCCTGAAACAACAATAATGCCCAAAGCGCAAGCCCCAACAGAGACAAAAATAAAAGTGCCGAAACCAACTGGTTTATGTGATCTCTGCCTCTCTAACCCAAAGAAGAGTGAGGCTAAAAAAGTAATTAGCAATTTTATGAAAGCAATGATTATTTCCATATGGGCAAAATCCTTATGAACCCCTATTTATACCTTACTATATACCTCACTTACCAAGCCTAATTCTTTAAAATTTTAACACTAAAAAGCACATAAAGCCCAAATTCACAGTTCATAAAAGAAAGAAAAAATAAGCGTTATTTTCTGCATAACATTCCTAAAAAGTTCCATAATTGGGGAAGCCTTGCTGTAGAGAATGAAAGATTCAATAAAAACAGGAAAATAATTGGGTTCTAGTTAACACAAATTTGCTAAGCAAATTTGTGAGATATGAAAAATGGCTAATCCATGAATCCTATCGATAAATCCAAAAATGTTTTTCAGCCATTTTTCACATAACTTTAAATATAAGCTATTGGGTATTTCATAAAAATGGTTTCATGTGAAGAATGCAATGGAGAATGCTGCAGGTACATTACCGTAACTTTAAAGGACCCTAAGGACAAAGAAAGCTGGGATGAAGTAAAGTGGATGTTGTTGCATAAGGGAGTCATGATATATAAGGATCTTGAAGGTGAATGGAATGTTGAAGTAAGGACGAAATGCAAATTTCTTGATGATGATGATAAATGCAAAATCTATGACAAAAGGCCTCAGGTATGCAAGGATCATGGAACCCATGAGTGCGAGGCTCATGAAGAAGAGTTTGCCAAGGTTATTTTCAAAAAACCAAAAGATGTTGATGGATATTTGAAGAAGATTAAGAAAAAAAAATGATTATCTGCTTCTCTTAACATTAATCCTTGGACAATACTTGCTTACAGGACACTTGCTGCACCAAGGGCTTACAGGCTGGCAGATTGTCTTTCCAAACAATACAAAGATGCCGTTAAATTCTTTCCAATACTTCCTAGGCAATATTTTCTCCAAAGCTTTTTCTGTTTTCTCTGGTGTTTTTGTCTTAACCCACCCTAATCTGTTGGGAATTCTATGGCAATGCACATCAACAGGAATCACATCCTGACCAAATGCAAAATTCAAAACAATATTCGCTGTTTTTGGGCCAATTCCTTTAATCGAAAGAAGACTCCCCTTATCATTTGGAACTTTTCCATCAAATCTTTTAATCAGCTCAGAGGACACATGTTTTAATGTTCGTGCTTTTTTCTTATAATGCCCTGATGAAAATATAAGCTTTTCTAATCTTCTTATTGGTATCTTAACTATCTCCTGAGGAGTGTCTGCAACTGCAAATAACTGTCTAGAAACCTTTTCTGTATTCTGGTCCTTTGTCCTCAAAGACAGCAAACAAGATATAAGAATTTTATATGCATCTGGTTTTTTACGCATTCTATTCAATGTTGTTCTCTCTGTAAAATTGAAATGTTTATTAAGAATTTGCATTATTTTAGGTATGTTTTTCATATTATAAAAAGAATAGAAATATCATTTAAAAACTTAATCTTTAATTGAATCGTTCATCTCTTTAAGCATCTTCTTCATTGCTTCTTCATCCATACCATGGCCCATACATCCCTGCTCTATTGTCTCCATAGCTGACATATGGCATCCTATGCAATGAAGGCCGTGTTTCATCATTATTGCTGCTGTTTTAGGGTATTTTTCCAGAACCTGCTGGAAAGTCATATCTCCATTAATTTTATCAGCCATTATTCCATCTCTGTAACTTTTATAGCCTGAACAGGGCATGCATCTTCAGCATCTTTATTGCAGCTAATATCATCAACCTCTGCCTCTTTTGGAACTGCTTTGTCCCCATTCATCTCAAAATTGTCACATTGAGCAACACATGCTCCGCACCCTATGCACTTTTCCTCGTCCACTTCTACTTTGTATTTTGCCATCTATACCACCTTTATTTATTTTTTAAAACTCCTCAAATTCATCCATTTTTTTCAGATAACCTTTCCTTCTTAGGAAAGCCATTTGAGCATTAGTATATTTGTAAAGAACATCTCCTTTGCCATCTCCGCTAAACTCCCAAGGCTCAACTATAACTAAATCACCAGCCCTTACCCACAATCTTCTTTTTAGCCTGCCTGGTATCCTGCATATCCTTACTTTGCCATCAAAACACCTTATACGCATCCTAGATCCGCCTAATCTTGACTCAACAATACCAAAGAGTTGTACACCTCTAGGCAAGTGAATCCTAGAAATCTGATTCTGTAGGTCTTCTTCTCTTGCTTGTTCTTCCTTCTTTTTACTCATTAATATGAAAGTATATATGATATGTTTAAAAACCTTACGAAAATCTTGATTTTAGATGTGCAAGAACTTGCTTGTAATTTACAAGCAACTTTCTATAACATAAGCTTTTTATACAACTTGACTTTATTTGTTTAATATGAAAAAAAGAGGCTTAAATCTGCCTGAAGAAAGGACATTTAAAGGGCCAGCTTTAGTCTGGAAAAGGTTTCTTGCTTTCTTAACAGATTTTTTAATCATAAATTTGGTGTTGTTCTTTCCTTTCAAAAGATTGATACAAAGTTCCATGCCTGAATTTGGCTCATTCTCAGAAACCTATGCTTATCTTATATCAAATCAAAGTTATACACAAGCATTGACTGTTGTATCCTTAGCAATGTCAATATTTGCATTATTTTATTTTGCATTGTTAGAATATAAAATCCAGCAAACCCCCGGAAAAATGCTGTTAAAAATTTCTGTAATTGGAGAAAAAAAAGAAGTAAGATTTTGGCAATACTTGGTGAGAAGCCTGTTTATTATACCAATTTTCCCTTTTTTTCTGCTATGGGTTCTTGATCCATTATTCTTATTTTTGACAAAAACAAACCAGCGCTTAAGCGAGATTTTAAGCAAAACAAAAACCGTTGAAGAATATATAATAAGGTGATAAGATGGAAAAACAAAAAAGCAAATGGCATACAGCTATTAAATTGATTTTAATATTGGCAATAATAAGTTTTGTTGTCTCTTGGATTATATCTTTTTTCATAGGAACAGATATTATAGATGGAAACGTAGCAATAATACCTATAAGTGGAGTTATAATGTCAGAAAAAACAAGAAGTTTTGGGCAGTCAATAGCATCTGCGCCATCTATTGTGGGATTCATAGAAGAAGCTGATAGAAACCCAAAAATAAAGGCAGTAATCTTTGAAATCAACTCTCCAGGGGGGACCCCTGTTGGATCAGAAGAGATTGTATCAGCAATTAAAAAATTGAATAAAACAAGCGTAGCTTATATAAAAGATATTGGCGCTTCAGGAGCTTATTGGGTTGCATCTGCAACAGATTATATATTTGCCAGTAGAATGTCCATTACCGGTTCTGTAGGAGTTATCGGATCCTATATGGAATTCTCAGGGCTATTAAAAGATTATAACGTAACCTACCAAAGGCTGGTTGCAGGAAAATACAAAGATATAGGAAGTCCTTTCAAAGAACTGACATATGATGAGGAAAGGATACTTCAAAAACAAATTGACTTAATGCAGGAATATTTTTTGGATGATGTTTTAAAAAATAGAAACCTGCCTAAAGAAAGGATAGAAGAGGTAAAAACAGCAAAGATATTCTCAGGAATAGAAGCAAAAGAAGCAGGGTTGATTGACGAATTTGGTGGAAAAGAAGAAGCAATTAAATTTATTGAAGACAGGCTCAATATAACTGCAGAAACAAGCGAATTTGCTGAAAAAACAAGCCTTCTTGACGTCTTAAGTGAAATTATGAACGAGAAATCCTTTTTTGTTGGAAAAGGAATTGGCTCTTCTATGCTGGAGCCAAGAAGCTCAAATAGGATAGAAGTTTGGACTTAAAGGAATAGTAACCTTTATATATAAGCTTATATAAGATTATATAAAGCATGCCCAAACAGATTATTTCAATGAATGTCGATTCTGGTGTTTATTCTAAATATGTTAAAGCATGCAAAGAAAAAGGCCTTATAATGTCAAAGCAGATTGAAAACTTTATGAAAAAATTCTTGGAGGAGGAAAGAAAATGAATAAAATATTTTTAATTGTAATGCTTTTAATGTTTTTGATTTTAATTAATGGCTGTAAAGAAGATATTCCAGAGAAGATATATTGTAATAAAGATTCCAACTGTATTCCTGCAACTTGTTGTCATCCTTCTTCATGTGTAAACATAAATTATCGACCGGATTGCGAAGGCTTAATGTGTTCAATGGAATGTGCTCCTGAAACAATGGATTGTGGGCAAGGTCATTGCGAGTGTGCTGGTAACAAATGTGCTGTAGTAATAGAATAAAAAAGGGGTTTTTGATTTTAGTATTCTTGTTAATAGCTACAAAACTAATTTATGCGGAAAGAGTAGACCCTTTAATTGGAGGGGAGTTGGAAGATAAAGGGGAGGCTTCCGTAATTGTAATGTTAAAAGACGAGCCTGAACTTATATCACAAACAGATGCTCCATTTATGCAGGTTAATGAAGCAAAAAAAGCTGGCTTAGAACAGAAAAAACTAATGGTGGGGGAACAGCAAGAGAGGGTTCTTTCAAAGTTAAATATGGAAGACTATAAAAAACAAACTAAAAATAGTTCATTTTTTGATATAGATAATGTGGATTTTAAATTGAAGCATAAATATTCTACTGTAAATGGATTCTCTGGAAAAATAACTAAACATGGCCTTGAAAAATTGGTGGATGATTCTAACGTAAAGAGCATACAACTTAACAAACGGGTTTATGCAACTCTAGATAATAGTGCACCACTTATTAAGGCAAATAGTTCATGGGGCATAGTTCTTAACGGAACAAATATAACTGGTGTGGGTGAAACAGTTTGTGTGATTGATACTGGCGTTGATTATAATCATTCTGATCTAGGTGGTGGTTGGGGGAATAAGGTTATTGGGGGGTATAGGTCGCTGAATCAGGGGGCTGACACAGAGGAATGTAGTTTGAATAATAGTGCTTGCTTTGATGACCATGGTCATGGGACACATGTCACAGGAATAGTTGCTTCTACTAACAGCATATATAAGGGGGTTGCGCCAGACGCCAAAATAATTGCAGTCAAAGTTTTGGATTCTACAGGATCAGGATGGAGTGATGATATAATTGCAGGAATTGATTGGTGCACTAATAATGCTTCAAAATTTAATATTTCAGTCATTACCCTGAGTTTAGGGGATTGCTCTAATCATACTACTTACTGCAATACTGATAGCGAGGCTTCATCCATTAATACTGCGGTAGGTCAGGGTATTGTTGTTACAATAGCGGCGGGTAACTGCAATCAAGCCCAATGTCCAGGCCAATCTTGTACGGCAGGCCCTTCTTCCCCTGCATGTGTAGAGAATGCCACAGCAGTTGGAGCAGTAAATGATGCAGATTCTATAACTTATCAAAGGGGGGGCTCTCTTTGAATTATTGGCGCCTGGCGTAGATATAACCTCAACATACCCAAATGATGCCACCCAAGAACTGGATGGAACATCAATGTCAACGCCGCATGTTGCGGGGGCAGTAGCTTTATTATTTCAGTTTAAAAAGTTAGAGAATGGAACTACTTTAACACCTAACCAAATAAAAAGGACATTAAATAATACAGGCAAAATTATTGGTGATTCTGGGGGGAGTGGTTATAATTTTTCAAGAATAGATATTTTTGCAGCTCTTGCTTCATTAGACACTATTCCCCCAACATGGTCAAACAACGCAACTAACAATACATCTCCAAAAAATAATGATGTAATCCAATTCAATATAACCTGCAATGACGCTATTGGGCTGTCAGCTTATGTGTTTTCATGGAATGATACTGGCTCTTGGGTTAACACCACAAACACAACGCCAATTGTAACGTTTTACCCAATAAGCATTTACAAAGTCGTAACCTCAACACGAAGTAAAGTTATATCGTGGAAATTCTACTGCAATGATACAAACAATAACATAAATATGACAGATGAATGGAGCTTCACAGTAGAAAACACACCACCAACAGTTGAAAATGCAAGTGTAATATCTGGTAATGATTTAGTAGCTAGGTTTGATTATTCTGATGTTGATAATGACCCAAATACATTTAACGAAACAAGATGGTTCAATAACAGCAAATATGTGCCTGGTTTAGATAATTTAACAACAATAAGCTCTGGCAATTTATCAGAAGGTGAAGTTTGGCTATTCTCAATCAGGGTTAATGACGGCTATAAGTGGAGTATATGGTATAACTCAACCAATATCACCTATACAGGCACATTAGCTCCTACAACACACCCAACACTAACATCTGTTTCAGATTCTGACTCAGACGGCAATATAGAAATTGTATGGAATGATGACGGCAATGAAACAGGAGAAACATACAGGCTCTACAGGTTCAGCAGCCAAATAAATTTAATAAACATCTCTATAGTAAACATAACAACAGGGGTTGCCGAAGGAACGCAATTTTACGAAGATACCACCACAACTCACGGGACAACTTATTGGTATGCTCTTGTCACCGTTGACTCATACGGCAATTATAATGATTCTGTAATGTCAAACTCATTAGGGAGTACTGCAAATGACACAATAACCCCGAACAAAGTAACAAGCCTGCAGGTATCTGCATCAGGAGATACTGCCACATTAACATGGGTTAATGTAAGTACAGATATAAGTGGCAATTCAGACTTCCAAAATCTCCGTTACGTTGCCTATTATGGGGCAAATTTCAATTCATCCAAAAGCTTAGCAAATGAATCAATAGTAGGATATAGCGCAGCAACTGTTTCCACAAATAGAACTTCAATATCTGTGACAAGCTCAGGAACGTACCATTTTGTTGTAACCACATTAGACGATGCAGATAATAAAAATTTAAATATAGACTATTCAAATAATTATGTTAATGCGTCCTTAACCTATACAGCGCCAAATAACAATGACGGCGGAGGAGGTGGTGGGGGTAGTGGTGGTGGCGGAGGGGGCGGTGGAGGGGGAACTTCAGCAAAAAGCCCAAACGAAGCTTCAAGGTTCTTTGTCTTGGTAACAGAGACACTAACACCATTAATGGCAATTAACTCTCCAAACATAGCAGTCAACAGAATAGGATTTAAGGTTAACAAAAGATTAGACAAAGTAAGGATCAATGTTAAAGTTTTAAATGAAAGTCAATCGCACCCTAAGATATCTGGAACTGCTTACCAATATCTGGAGTTAGGAGCAGAAAACCTAAATGAAAGTGACCTTTCACAACCAGTAGAAATAAGGTTTAAAGTAAAAAATCAATGGTTAAAAGACAAGGGCATTACCAAAGGACAAATTTCTATGTACAGGTACAACAAAGGATGGAATAAGTTAGATACAATCAGTTACCTAGAGACAAATGAAAGCGCATATTATATTTCTTACACTCCTGGATTTTCTGTTTTTGCAATCTCCGCAACAGAACAGGATTTTACAATAAGTCAATCAGGGGAAGTTGTTGAAGGGCAAACAGAAGAGATTGAACAAACAACTCCAGCTATAACTGAAATTGAGGGAGGAGGAGTAGAAAAAAGTGAACATGGTTTCTTTATCATAACAGGAAAAACAATAATGGGTGTATTAAATGAAGGAAAGACTATATTGCTTTTCCTAATGCTTGCTCTTATTGCTTTAATCGTCTGGTTATATATCCGAAAGAAGTAAATTATTTTATTAAAAAGACCATGTCATTCTCCCTTACATTTCCCCTTAGTTTAATTGCTATTCTCTCTCCCTTATTTGCTTTTTTAATCATTTTATGGTGTTTCTCCATTGAAACTATTTTCTCCTCAAAAACACCAGTAGTTGGGCCCTGAAACATTATAGTATCGCCTAATTTTAATGTTGAAGACTCAATCAAAATTTCAGCAACATTTACTTTTTTATAGAAATTTCTTACCTTGCCAATATAAATCTTTTTCTTTGTCGCTTTACTCCCATAAACCCCCGCCCATTCATTCATTGGCTTGCCTAAATAAAACCCAGTTGAAAATCCACGATTATATACAGTTTTCAGCTTATCCAATAATTCCTTACTATACCCTTTATCAATAGCTCTTTTATAACATTCTGTAACAACCTTGACATACTCTGGCGACCTGTTCCTTCCCTCTATTTTAAAAGCATCAATCCTGGCTTTAATCAGTTTATCAATGATTTCAATTGCACAAAGGTCTTTTGGAGAAATGATATAATCTTCTCCTAACTCTAACTCATGATCCTCCTCAACATCTTTAATAAGATACTTGCGCCTGCATGGCTGCAAACACTCTCCTCTATTGGCGGACTTATTAAAAATATCCTGTGATAAAAAACATCTTCCAGAAATGCTCACACACATTGCTCCATGAACAAAGGTTTCAATCTCAACATTTAATTTGTTCTTTTTTATTTGTTTAATTATACTTTTTATCTGCTCCAAAGAAAGCTCTCTTGCCAGATTTATTCTTTTTATATTTTTAAATCTATTTTTCAAAATCTTTATTGCTTCAAAATTGCTCACAGAAGCTTGCGTAGACAAATGAACAGGCAGATTTAATCTTTCACATTCCGTTATTACAGAAAAATCCCAACAAATTATAGCATCTATCTTTTCTTTTTTTAGTTTTTCAAGAATTTTCCTTACTTTACTGATTTCATCATCATAAATGATTGTATTCAAAGTAAAATAAGCCTTAACCTTATTTTTATGACATAAATCTATAACCTTTTTTGTATCTTTTAGCTCAAAATTCTTAGCTCCCAGCCTCATATTTAGCTCTTTAACCCCAAAATAAACAGCATCTGCGCCAGCATCTATCGCAGCCTTTAAGCTAGTAAAATCCTGCACTGGGCTTAATAATTCTATTGTCATTTTATCTCTTCAACATTAACCACAGAAATATCCTCATCAATCCTGGGGCAAGCAGTATTGACCCAAGCTCGTATAAAAGGAAAATTCTCTAATTGGCTATAATCAATTGTTTCTGCAATAAATGTGTAAAATTTCTTCTTAGGATATTTTTTCTCTAAAAAACTTAACTTCTTAATATCATAATATTGACCTGGTTTTGTTGAAACCAATATACCTACATTATCAGCAGATAAAAACTTCAGCAAAGCGCCTTTTTTCCTTTTTTTATAATTTTCAACATCTTTCTTATCAATCTTACCAAAAGTTTTACTAAAAGGGTTAAATGTAAAAACTTCTTTCTTTGTTTCTAAAGCAACCTTCAATGGATGAAAACTGCCATCACCAATATATAAGAACGAATCAACCTTATTGTTTATCTTCAAAGCGTTACTCACATCACAGCCTAAAATCTGACCGCCAATAACAGCTTTTTTCAACTGTTTCTTAATTAATGATAAGCCTTCCAAAAATTGTATTGAGCTCACTAGACCAATTATGCCTTCCAATCTATCTGCTATTTTGCCAATCTTTATTGGCTTATCGTATTTAGCCTCAATAAACAATGTTTCCATATTAGTACTGCAAATAATAATCTATTTTTAAGTCTTTCCTAAAAACGAACATTTTATAAATAATAAACATAAAATTCAGCCTATGGCAGAACTAAAGCAGGTACTCGGCTTCAAGGTTATCCTATTGATAACAATCAACGCAATAATGGGCACAGGAATCTACTTCTTGCCAGCAGTTGGCGCAAAATACTCAGGCCCAATGTCCATAATCTCCTGGGCAATAATGTCTATAATAGCGCTCTACATCTCAATGTGTTTTGCAGAACTAGTCTCAATGTTTCCAAAAGCTGGAGGAGTCTATGAATATGCAAAACAAGCTTATGGAAGGTTTACTTCATTCATAATTGGATGGATCACACTCATAGCAGGGAATATAACAATAGCTATGCTGGTAGTAGGCGCTATCCAATATCTCTTGCCCTATAACTTGCCTTTGCAAAAAGCTGCGCTATCTTTATTTTTCATTTTGGCATTCAACTGCATAGCTTACAGGGGAATGAAAACATCATCCTTCATGCTGGCTACTTTTTCAATAATAGCTATATCAGCAGTGTTTTCATTGATAATCCCGGGATTATTCAAACTACAACCTCAAAATTTTGTGCCATTCTGGGTTTTTCCAACATCAGCTATTTTCATAACATTATATTTCATACAAGAAACGTTTTTTGGTTGGGAGTCAGCTACATTCTTAGCAGAAGAAACCAAAGACCCGGAAAAGGTAATGCCAAAAGCATTAATTATCGGAACAATATGTATATCCATAATTTCATTATTGTTTGTAATAACATCTATTGGAAACATACCCTGGCAGACATTCTCAAAATCCGTTGCTCCATTATCCGACCTTGGTGCTCTACATTTCGGTAATATCGGAAGAAGCATATTTACATTATGGATATATTTAGCAATTATCGGCGCAGTCGCCAGTTGGATAGTTGCTGCGCCAAGATTATTATTGGCATTAGCTAGGGACAGACTATTCCTGACACAATTCTCAGCAATACATCCAAAATATCACACACCGCATAAAGCAATAGTTTTCCAGACAATTGTAACCTCCCTTTTAGTGATAATTGGCCTTGGAGCTTATAGAACGCTGCTTCTAATGCTGCTTCCCTTTGTATTGGTGATGTACATATCTGTATTGTTGGCATTGGTCGTATTAAGATTTAAAAAGCCTGAACTAAAAAGGCATTTCAAAGCCCCATTTGGCAAAGTCGGCCCAATAATTACGATACTGGTCATGATCTCCTTATTGATTATGTGGGTTATATTAGAAGCAGAAGCAGTAAAATTGATTGCTTTATCTGTCTCATTAATAATTTTGGGAGCGCCAGTATACTTTCTGCTAGAGCTTTACTACAATCCAAAAGCAATTAGAAAAACAAATAACCTCTTAGCATATCTGGTCTTATGGACTGAAAGGTTAGCCTTGCCATTAAGTGTCAGAAAAGAGATAATTAGATTGCTGGGAAATATAAAGGGAAAAATAGTGCTGGAGTTCGGATGCTCTGTAGGCACATTAACAATGCATCTGGCAGAAGAAGTAGGGCCAAAAGGAAAAGTATACGCTACTGATATTTCAGAAAAAGACCTTGAAATAACTCAGCGGCGTTTAGATAAAAAAGGCCATACCCATGTTAAGGTCATTCATGACCTGCAGCACCATAGCAGAGTGCACCCAGACGTTCCATTGCTCCATACAGCAGTTTCAGTAGGGACAATAGGGTATGTCAAAGATATCCATGCAGTATTAAAACACATGAACAAAAGACTCAAAAAAGGCTCTAAAATATGCTTTGTGGATTATGATAAATTTTTTGATATTATCCCAAATAAAGATTGGTTAAGCGATGACAAAAAAATAATAGATATTTTTTACAGAGCTGGTTTTAAGGTGCAAGTAAAGAGAAAGCAGGGATTTGCCTGGAAATATATATTTATATTTGGTGAGAAAGTAAGGAATGTGGGATAATTGTAGAAAAGTTTCTCTTTTCTTCAAAATTAGTCTTTTTAAACCAATTTAAGGTAGCAATTCTTTCTATTACACTTTCAACTTAAAATTGGATATAAGTACATCGTAAAACTATTTACCTAGAATATCTTTCGCTGTCTTTTTAATTAGCTCTACACTCTTTAATAATCTATCATCAGAGCCTTCACCAATCTTTAATATTTCATCGCATTTTTCAAGTGCTTCCTTAGCTTTAGCTTCTGCTTCCGGTGTTCCTTTTTTCAACTTATGCAGCTCTTTATACATAGGAACCAGTTCTCCAAAATATTTGGCCTCAATCCATCGAGACTTTACATAAACTAAGCTCTCTCCATCATACTTCCTGCCTTCATATTCCTTTTCTGCATTTAATCTCTTTTGCAAAAGTTCAAAAGCTGTCTTAAATGCTTCAACAGCCCCTTTATAATTCTTTAACTTCCTAAAAGCATCCCCTTTAGGCATGTAGGCATCTGCTAATAAGCTTAAATCTTCTCCGCTTAGTTTATCTTTTCCCTTACCCTCCATTAAATTGATAAGCTCATCTAGAACGCTCAACTCCTGGTCATATTTTTTGAGAGAGTATAAGGCCTCTGCTTGAAGTTTGCAAGCGAAATAGAATGAGGGCATATCTTCAGGAGAAGGTTTTTCTTTACCCCCTTTTATTAGCTTTGCTACTTTTACTGAATCCTCAAGAACCTTCCCATACAATTCTTTCTGGTTTTCTTTAGCATTTCTGGCTTGCTCGCAATTTTTCTCAGCGCGAGACACCAATTCATCAATAGAAAGTTTATCTGGCTCTATTTTAGCAGGTGGCTCAGCAGAATAAACATAAGAAGGAACATGGCCACCTAGAACAGCAGCTCCAAAAATACCTGTAAATGCAACTGTCCTGCCAACATCTGCTAATCCATAATATATCCTATCTAAAATCGACATAAAACCACCTTAATATGCAAGAATCTATCCAGCTTTAAATATTTTTCTCTCTTAAATTAGAGAATTTATCTCGACGCATCAGCCTGTCTTTCAACTTCCAGCTTCTTAGAAACAGCATTAGAAGATCTGTCTAGCTTATAAGCAGCAATTATCTCATCTGCTAAACAATTAACCATGCTCTTCTTAGAGTTAAAAGACCTGTGATAAGCGCCTTGTGCCATTAACCTAAGGACAATATCAACTCTTCTTTGAGGAGCGCACTCAACAGCTTTTGGGTATCTGGCTCCGCCATATTCAATTGTAATAATCTCTTCACGCTGAGAGGCATTCTCAAGAGCTTTTACAAAAATCTTTATAGGGTTCTCTTTTGTCTGCTTCTCTATTAGCCTAAAAGTTTTTTCAACAATATCATAAGCTGTCTGGGCTTTTCCAGTTACTTTATAGCTGGTTCTATAATGTTTCTTAGCCTTATGCCCTGGAACCATAATTTTATTTATCAGCCTTTCAACAATAAAAACCTTAGATTTGTGAAATTTATTGCCATGGTACCTAGCTCCTGTCTTAGGGACTATCCTAGGCTCAAGTGTGATGTAATTAGCTAATCCTGGGTCTTCTACCTTAATGCCCTCTGTGCTCCATTTGTTAAAAGCTAATAACTCGCTCATTTTCTAGCCTTCTCCCTTATTCCTTTTCTTAAAGCATCTAAACTCTGATCATTAACTTTGATAACCTGCCATCTAACCCCTGGAATGTCTCCTTTGGACTTGCCCATAGCCCCGCCAATACACTCAATCATTACCTCATCGTGCTCATCAATAAGTTTTGTAGCGCCATCGCCAGGGCAAAAAGCAGTTACTTGCCTTCCATTCTTAACCAGCTGAACCCTGACACATTTTCTCATAGCGGAGTTTGGCTGCTTTGCTTCAAATTGAACTTTTTCAAGAACAATCCCTTTAGCTTGTGAAGAGCCTTTTAAAGGATCTGATTTTGCCTTTAAATCCTTCATCCTTCTTGTGTACCATTTATTGCTCCACCTAAATCTGGCTCTTTTCTTCCTCAGCCTGTTTCCTGCATTTAATCCCCTAGATTTCTTTCCCATTTTAATATTGAGAATTGACATTCCATTTATAAACTTTATGCTTGAGCGAAGCGAGAACGTAAAGTATTGGGACAATAGGTTTTGGTTAAACAACCTTAATATCCTCAACCTCAAAATACCTCCTTACAATATCCTTCAGATGATTAAGGTTTTTAGCATCCCTGCCTATCAAAAGGCCCTTTGTTTTTGTATCTGGCCCAGTGAGGGTAATTACTCCATTCTCTTCAGTAATGCCCCTGACTTGAAGCGGCATAACAAAATTATTTATAAAATGTTTAACATCAGGATTGAACTCAACTATCTTTATCCTTTTCTTTAGCAGGCCCTCCAGCCTTTTAACATTGCTCCCCCCCTTTCCGATTGCCTTGCCGATCTCATTTTCTTCAACAATAAACAACAGCACTTCATTAGCTACGCAATCTTTTAGTCTAGTATGGGTCATAGCCTCGAATATCTGAATATATTTCATAGTGTTAATGTCATATTTGATCTTATTCATTTCATTACACTCAAAACAGAAATAGAAAATGGCTTCTTGCACAGTATGCCTAATTCTAGATTAGGGTAGTTCAGCTTAACAATCTCTGCTTTGCTCAATTTAGAGTAATGCTCAATTCTATCCCTAACATCATCAGCGCAATTAGAGCTTAAATAAACCTTTTTTACCTTGCCCAATTTCAAGTTTTTCAAAGTTCTCTCGCTGCCTATTATTGTGCCCTTGTTCTTCAACAGCTTCCTTATTTCAGCAATGTTCTTGTCAACTACTTTTTCCACCATGTTAAAAACCTCGGTTTTTTACAATTAAAAATGCCTTAGCATTTTTTATTTTTTCACTTTTGTAACTAAGCCTGGCAATCCTGTGCCTACAGGCACGGGCTGATTCAACATAACATTCTCAACAACAGAATCAAGCTTATCCTCTTCACCTATCAAAGCTGCGCCAATAATGTGCCTGATTGGCGTCTCAAAGCTTGCTCTTGCTAAAACAGAGCTTTTTTCTGAAACAACGCCATACCTTGTAATTCCTTTTACCATGCCAGAATTGCACATTGTATCAGCTACCAGCATTATGTGCCTTATATCAACATCTAATCCTTGGCTCTCAATAACCTTAAAGACCTCTTTAATAATAGATTGTCTTGCTGCCTCAATGCCTAAAGTTTTGCCTATCTCAAAAATATCATTTGTTGTTGTCCTTGTAGCATCCACATAATCGAGCTCTAGAATCTCTTTCATGTTAGTGCCTGATGTGATTATTATATACTCTTCCCCCCTTCTTACAGGCAATACCTGGGATATGCCTTTTACGCCCTTTAAATGTATTTTCTTGATTTTTTCTTTATCCAGATAAACCTGGTTGATGCTGTCTTCTTTTGTTTTTGCTTTTAAAACAACCGATTCCTTTGTCTCCCTTACATTATATCCCTTGATGCCTTGTTTTAAGGCGCCAACAATAGTATTCTCTGTAACGCCTATCTCTTTCATTTTCTCTAGATCTAATTTCAGTTCAATAACATAATCGGCAATATTAATAGAAAATTCAGAAACAACTTCCTCTATCAGAGTTTCCTTTATGCTTAAAGCTAGCTTTCTTATGTCCTTCCCTTTTGAATGCGGCTCTTTAAGATAAATTTCCATCATGGGCGTCTTTAATTCTTTTCTTCCATCTAATATTTCAATAATTCTTGGAAGGCCCATTGTAACGTTCATCTCTGCAACTCCTGCAAAATGGAATGTGTTCAGGGTCATCTGCGTTCCAGGTTCGCCAATGCTCTCTGCAGAAACAATACCCACGCACTCGCCGGGTTCAGCCTGGGCATTTTCATATTCTTCCAATGTAGCTTCAAAGACTTTCTTGATTTTAGCATCAGACATATCTTTCGTATACTCCTTAAGCTGATCCAAAATATTTTTAGGCAACCTATCTTTGTGTTCTGTAAATATTGACATCATCATCCACCTACTGTTTTTATGATTCTTTTTATATTTAATATTCCACCTTCTGATTTTGAAACATCTATCCCATCTTCACCATAACTAAACTGTATAATCCTTTTTGCAGCGTCCCTTATCGTTCCGTCGTATTCTGTTTTCAAATCCTGCATAGCATTAGCCAGTCTTCTATAAAGATAACCTGATTTTGGAGTCCTGAGAGCGGTATCCATCAATGAATCTCTGCCAGTCATAGCGCCAAAAAAGAACTCTGAAGGATTCAACCCCGTTTTAAATCCATTTGAGATGAAACCATGGGCTTCGGGGCTTAAATCCCCTTTCTTAAAGCAGGATAATGTTCTTTGGCTATAGCCTTTCTCTATTCTTTTGCCCCTCATAGCCTGCTGCCCTACACAAGCTGCCATTTGCGCTAAATTTAGTAAGTTGCCTCTGGCTCCTGAATCTGCCATTACCATTGTGTGTGTCTTTTTATCTGCATGTTTAGCCACTAATTCTCCAGTCCTGTTTCTCGCTCTATTCAAAACCTCTAATATCTTTAATTCTAAAGTTTCCTTCAATGTCTTTCCGGGGAAAGCATCTAACTTGTTATTATTGTAAAGATTGATTAATTCCTCAACTTCCTTTCTGGCATTGCTTAATGTTTCCCTTATGTTTAAGACTGCGCTCTCTGGCAAGTCTGTATCAGAGATTGCTGTAGTAAAACCAACTTTTAACAGCACCTCAATCCCTAACCTGAATAACTTGCCCAATAAGTCAATAGTCTTCTCTTTCCCATACCTCTTATGGATATTTCTTAATAATAATCCTGAACCTTCTCCTAAATTATTTCTGTCCATAACCCCTGATATCAATTGCCCATCTTTAATAACAACATAAGCGTCCTTTTCCATATTTGCTTTTTTATCAAGCATAGGGTCATAATGCCTGGCTCTCCCGGTAAAATTAAAATCATCAGGTATCAGCACAGAGAATACATCTTTCCCCGTTACAATCTCTCTCTTAGGTAATTTTGAAAAATCATTTATACTTGCAGCAGCTAACAATGAAACAGCTTCGTTTCTCTTAAATTCCATTCCCTTTGTTAGTAAGTAATTGCCGGATATAGCATCCTGAACGCAGCCTATAATGCTTAGCCCGTATCTTGGAGAAATCAGCTGTGTCTGAACTTCCATCAATACCTCTGCCTCTGCTCTTGCCTCTTCTGTTTGAGGTATATGTAAATTCATCTCATCTCCATCAAAATCCGCATTGTATGGGTGGCAAACAGCCGGGCTCAACCTAAATGTTTTGTAAGGAAGAACCTTAACTCTATGGCACATCATTGACATCCTATGCAATGATGGCTGTCTGTTAAAAATAGCAATATCCCTGTCTATAAGTTGCCTCTCAACTATGTATCCTGGCTGAATCTCTTCCAAACTTGCTTCAATAGTTTCTTCTGTTAATTTTTTCTTTTTTCCATCAGGCCTTATGATATAATTGGCTCCAGGGTATTTGCTAGGGCCGTTCTTAACGAATTTTTTTAAGTATTCCATATTCCAGTCATTAACTCTTTCTGGAACAGTCATTTTCATTGCAATTTCCATAGGCACTCCAACTTCATTCAGATCAAGCATTGGATCTGGGCTGATAACTGTCCTTGCTGAGAAATTTGTTCTCTTTCCAGCTAGATTATGCCTTATTCTGCCTTCCTTGCTTTTTATTCTTTCAGTAACTGTTTTAAGCGGTTGTCCTGATCTGTGCCTGGCAGGAGGAAGCTCTGCAACATTATTATCAAAAAATGTTGTTATATGGTATTGCAATAAATCCCACAAATCCTCAATTATTATCTCAGGAGCCCCTGCATTTATATTTTCAAATAATCTCTGGTTAATTCTTACAATATCCCCAAGCTTGTGGGTAAGGTCATCTTCTGAACGCTCACCAGATTCTAAAGTAATAGAGGGCCTCATTGTAACAGGAGGAATGGGAAGAATAGTCAATATCATCCATTCTGGCCTTGCATACTTTGGCACTATTCCAAATGACTCAAGATCTTCATCAGTTACTTTCTCGAGCCTTGTTCTTATTTCTATTGGGTTTAGCCTTTTATCGTTTTCCAGATAAGTAGTTGGTTTCTCCAAAGATATTTTCTGCTGCCTTGCCTTGCACCAGGGGCATTTGTTTACTGTTTTAAGATTCTTGATAATATCTTTTACATATTGCCTTCTTGATTCAATGCCTGCTTCCAGCTCAATTTTATCCAGCTCCTTAACAGCAATATCTATCTTGTTTTTTGGTATCAATATCCTGCCGCAATCTCTACAGGTGCTTTTTAACAAATTCATGATTACATTAACAAATTTTATATGGACTATTGGCCTTGCCAGCTCAATATAGCCAAAATGTCCAGAACATTCTTTTAACTTGCTTCCGCAAGTCTTGCATTTCAATCCTGGATCTATAACCCCCAATCTAATATCCATCAATCCGCCGTCTACTGGGTAACCTTCCTTATCATACAATTCAGGTGTGACTATCTTAGCAGAAGCCATTTGTTTTATCATTTTTGGAGCTAAAACTGAGAAAATCAAGCTGCTTACTTTTTTATTCACAAAAATTTCCTGAGTCTCTATTCTTCCTGTCTCTTTTTTGCTTGATTCTTTGCTCTCTTCTTTTGCTTCCTTTTTGGATTTAGCCTTTTCTTCCTTAGCTTCCTTTTTTGCTTTCTCAGGCTTTGCCTGAGATAAAGAAAGTTTATTTTCCTGTTCTTCTGCCATTTTTTTAACCTAATATTTGCTTTTCAAAAGTAATTTTGGATATATGCATAATGACTTGAACTCGTCTAATATAAGCTTAAAAGCATACGATATTTCAATAAAGGATATCTCGGTATTATCACCGCATATTGGACAATAGCTCTTATTTTTGAATTCATCCCTAATAGCTATTAATCCGCAGCCCTCACACACCGGCACAGTAGTTTTGTCTGAATCAAATCTTTCCTTCAATAATAGGGCCGCGCCATGAGCAACAAAAGTATCCTTCTCCATCTCTCCTAATCTCAAGCCTCCTTCTTTTGCTCTTCCTTCAGTAGGCTGTCTTGTAAGAAGCTGTATTGGCCCTCTAGCCCTTGAATGCAATTTATTTGAAACCATGTGCTTTAACTTTAGGTAATACATATTACCCATGTAGATCTTAGCTTCGTATGGCTCTCCTGTTTCTCCATCATACATCATTTCAGTGCCATTCTCCTTAAACCCTAAGCTTAAAAGCTCTTTTCTTAGCCTTTCTTCCGGCTCAGAATCAAATGTTGTTCCGTTTATGTACCTGGCATTCAAAGCTCCAACCTTCCCTGCTATCAATTCAATTAAATGTGAAATAGTCATTCTAGATGGAATTCCGTGTGGGGAGAATATTAAATCCGGTTTTATGCCTGATGCAGAAAATGGAATATCAGCTTCAGGAACGATTAAGCCTACAACTCCTTTCTGCCCGTGCCTTGATGTAAATTTATCTCCAACTTCTGGTATCCTTTCATCTCTAACTCTCACTTGAACAAGCTTATTGCCTTCTTCATTTTCTGTTATCAAAACAAAGTCTACAACTCCTTTCTCGCCATGTTTCACGCTAACTGAGCTTTCCCTTCTGGTTGACGATGCCAGATTATACTCGTCTAATGAGCTCAAGAACCTTGGTGGTGATGTCTTTCCAATTATAACATCTCCTTCTTTTATATCAGCTTCTGGATAAATTATTCCGTCTCCCTCTAAAAATCTGTAATCCTTTTCTGATTTATAGCCCTTAACATCTTTATCAGGTATGCTTACTTCATCAACTAACCCGCCAGCATACCTTAATTCTTCAGCAATGGAAGGCCTGTAGTATGAGCTTCTTGCTAATCCCCTTTGGATAGAGCCGCCATTCAGTATAATGGCATCTTCCATATTATACCCTTTGTAAGACATTATCGCTACTACTAGATTCTGCCCTGCTGGATGCTTGTCATAATCAGATATTTCATGGACAATTGTCTGTGTAATTGGCACGTGAGGCTCGTACAACAGATTAACATCCATATCCATCCTAACAGAAAAATTTGAAACATAAAAACCCAAAGCCTGTTTTTGGTTTTTAGAGCCGGCATTTAACCTTGTTGATTGGTTGAAATTCCCATAAGGGACCAAAGAAGTAGCTAACCCCAGCATAGACAAAGGCGTTATTTCCAGATGTGTATGCTCAGGTGTAAGTTCAGAATCAAAAAAAGCAACAAAACAATTCTCTTCTTCAGCAGCATCAATGTATTCTATTACGCCCTGCTGTATCAGATCATTCCAAGATATCTCATCTTTCTCCAGCTGCTTAACATGCTTTTCTGTCAATAATGGCTGGCCTTCTTTAACAACAATTAAAGGCCTTCTCGCTCTTCCTTTCCCGCACTCAACCTCAACAATATCTGCTTTGTCATTATGATATACATTAAGATTGGAATTTATCTTGCCCTTTCTTCTCTCTTCTTTAACCTTCTCAACAAACAATCTTGGCTCATCAACTTCGCCTACAAATTTTGAATTTAGGTATACTTCGCTCATATTAATAACCCTTTAACCCCAGGTTTTTTAATGATTTCAATGTTTCTTCCTCATTTCCTTCTGATGAAACAGAGCATAATAATGAAAGATTTTTCCTTAACCCAATATTGGTTCCTTCTGGAGTTTCTATTGGGCATAATCTCCCCAAATGAGTGCTATGCAGTTCTCTAGCCTCAAAATTCTCCTGTGAAGCGGACAATGGTGAGACAACTCTTTGCAGATGGCTTAATGACTCTAAGAAATTCAATCTCTGGATTCTCTGCGAAATTCCTTTTCTGCCGCCAACCCAATTGCCTGTTGCCATAGAAGAATAAATCCTCTGCGTCAAAAGTTTATCCCTGATGATAACTTTGATAGATGGGAATTTGCCTCTTTTAACAATCCTCTGAAAATTATATAACAAGTCTCCTATCAAGACCTTTAAATTAACCCTAAACAAATCCCCTAACAGATCTCCGCTTAACTTCAGCCTTTTATTCATATAATGGTCCTTATCCGCCACATTTAATGTTCCATCAGCTACATTAATGAAGCGCCTGATTATTTTGCACAGATTATAAGCCTTATATATTCTGTCTTCCTTATTAACTCCGAGATGGGGCAATAAATATTTGTCTAAAATTTCTTTCATCCTCTCTACTCTGATCTCTTTGCTTTGTGTTATTCCAACCTTTTTAGCAATATAGTCTAAAGCTTCTTCTTCTGCCTTTATATCCACAAATTCAAACAGATTGATAAGAACCTCATCATATTTTTTGTCTCTAGAAACAAAATTCATTATATCCTCATCTTTTAACAGGCCTAAAGCTTTTATTATAACGACAATAGGCACTCTTTTAATTCTTGTAAAAGTAAGATAGAAAAGTCCATCCTTCTTTCTCTCTAAGGTATGGGGGATTTTGAAAGAGCCTCTTTCAGAGAACAATTTGCCTACAAATTCTGAAGGGCCTGATGCTTTCTCGACAAGCACCCTGTTAGGGGCTAAATCTTCTATATTTATCAAAACCTTTTCAGTTCCATTTATCACAAAATATCCGCCTGGATCGTCAGGATCCTCTCCTTTTTCAATAAGCTCTTCCCTGCTCAATTTATGCAAATGGCAGTTCTTGCTCTTCAGCATTATTGGCAGGTTTCCAATCTGTGTAGTGAAACTTTCTCTTTGGACGCCGTTGATATGGGCAGAAACTTCAATGAAAACAGGAGCAGAATAAGTTAATTTTCTTAATCTAGCCTCTATCGGGTAGATATTCCTTTTGCTTCCATCTGCCTCTGTTATCTCTGGTTTAGTAACCCATATCTTGTCCAAGTTTATCTTAAAATCATCAATATTATGGGGCAAGATTGTGGGAACAACCTCTTTATTCTCCCCTATTATATTTGCTAAATCCCTATCAACAAAATCATTAAAAGAAGCTATGTTTGAATCTACAAAGCTTTGATCCTTAAAATGTTTTGCAATTAAGGTTTTAGAATATTTATACATTAATTACACCCCTATAGAATATAGCTTCACCTGCTGTTTGACTTTTCCTTGTTATCTTTATTACATCCCCCTCTTTTACATTAAGATTGGCGATAGCAGGATCCTTTTTACTTATCTTAGGAAGTTCCTTTAAAGAAATATGATACTTTTCCAAGAGGTCCTTCTTCTCTTTATCATTTAGTTTAGAGTGTTCAGGAACCAGCGCGTGTTCGTTTACATCGTATTTCTTTTTCATTTTAATGACTTTAAAATGGGCCCGACGCGATTTTCAGAGCGTCGTGATCAACCTTTGGCTGACCTGCTGTTCGAACGCGCGGCCACCTCATTAAAAGTGAGGCGCTCTAACCAGGCTGAGCTACGGGCCCTACGCCCCGGCCGAGATTCGAACTCGGGTCGAAGCCGTTCTGCTTCTATAGCATCGACAGGGCTTCATGATAGGCCACTACACCACCAGGGCACCATATCTGCTTTGTTTTATATTGCAAAGGCAGTTCTTCCTCTTATAATTATATAACGCTCAATATCATAGCATTTCAACTAAAGAAAGATTAACTGCCATTATGCGTTGAATTTCCTCATTATATTTAAATCTATCGTTTTTTGATAGGTAATTCACTAAATTTTACCTATTTGGAACTTTTAGCGTCAACTCCCCCTTCTCCAACACCCACTCACATTCCATGCCGCGCTTTAAATTAAACAGCGCTGAAACTACTTTTGGAATATTCAATATCTTTTGCCCCCTGTTTGTCTCCTGTATCTTTACTCTATAGCCCATTTTAGTATTTTGAATAATATTATTTCAAATATTTTAAGTAATATTCAATATAATATTATAGGAAGTATATAAAGTTTACTATTTTTAATACATCAAGAAAATATATCAAGAAATAAAATAAAAAATAAGAAATCCCCGCTCCCGGACTTGAACCAGGGATTTGTCGGTACCAGCTGACTTACTTTCATTCTATGCAAAATGCAAAGTCAGTAAGTGATCTTATCTACAGCCGACCGTTCTAGCCATTGTTCCCAACACTAAAAAATGTTAGTCTAAACTAAGCGGGGATAGTACAGGGAGGTTAGCTTCTCCTATTTAAATCTTATTGATACTTTCTCTCTTTCGCTTATAGAAATATCCAAAAGAGTAAATTCGTTTAATTTTAATCCAATCTTCTTTCTTATTAATCCTAATTGAATAAGTATTTCTATCGTGCTCCTTTATAATACTACCAGTGTGAATTTTTAAAGTGAATAAAAAATGTTTCAAATCTTTAAGGAAAAGTGTAGAACCAGATACAATTTTTATTCCCCTCTTTGTAATAGAACCATCACCATCAATAACCCCCCTTAAAAAAGATTCCTTACACCTTATTTGTGTATTAAATAAGAAATTTGGTAAACGAACGTTTAAAGATTTTTTACCTGAAGGAATACAATAATCATCAATTAAATCCTCAGCAAGCTTTTTAGAATTTATCCTAACTTCAAAATTAAATTTCACATTATACCCTGCCTTCTTCTTGCTAATACGTGCATTATACTCAAATATATGCCTGATTAGTTTTACTAACATATCTCTTTCGTCTGGATAACTAGTATAGATGGCCACTTTGTAGTTTTCTCGTCTTTTATCATAAGCAATATGCCCATCAGTGATTAATAATCCTAAAAAATATGCAAAATTATGATTAAATGTATATGAACCTATTTTTTGTAAAAATTGAACAGAGTATCCTGCTGAAAATAACATCTTATTCCAAGAACCAAAAAACTCTCTAGAATTTTTGTATAATGTTGCGTTATCCCTTTTAACTGGCCTCCTATGTAATGTAAGTTCCAGATTATGTACTTCTTGAATAAGGTCTTTTTTTGAAATTTTTTTGTTTTTCATATTACTCTAACTTTATGGAAAATACAAAAATTAAAAAAGGACATTCCAAAATCCTAAGCTGGGCTAATAAAGGGGATTAATCGTTTTATATATAAAATTGTTGGTTTTTTTAGTTTTTTCAGATAACTTTTTAAATCAAAATTCATTCTTCTCTATTAATGACCGAAGTAAACTTTGGGGGGCTTGAAGCAGCGGTAAAAAGCAGAGATACACAGATGTTTCTTGATTCAGTTGGAGATTTCCCTAGAACAGAAGATCCTTATGTACACATATTATGGCAGCGTAGAATGACTGATTGGCTGAAAGACCCTGTCACAGGCGGGCTTGAGGAGATGTCAGATGCAGAGATAACTTTGATGGAAGAAGCAGTAAAACAGATAGCTGAAAAAGAAACAGTATATGTACCAACAGAAAATAAGCTTGACGTAGCAAGAACCCAAAGATTATGTGAGAAAGCAGTTGCTTTATATTATGCTCCTGAACAACTGTATGCTTTGCTCGACCACCGTGATGTACACATACATAACAATGAATCGATTTATAACCAAGAACCGAGAAGATGGTATCGAGTAGTTTGGCATGCTTTGGCAAAAAAAGCAATTGCGCAGCCAGACTTTGCCGAAAAATTAAGAGAACAATATGGCGCCAAACTAATGGAAATGTTAAAAGAGCATAGAAAAAGATTTTGCTCTCTTTTTTATGAAAATCTTTTTAGGGGTAATCTCAAGGACGATAAAAAAGATGAATTCATTGATTTAGTAAAATTAGCGATTTTATTAGGAGATGAAAAAGAAAATATAACCTCTAACTACAAAGCAAACGTAAATATTGTATGGGAAGAATATCTAAAAGGTAAAGGAAGAGCAGATGCAAGGGAATTTATGGCATATGTAGTGAGTGCAGATGCACTTGCAAAAGAAAGATTTATGGGAATTGAATGGCCAACCTTTAACCCAGCACAAATGTGGTGGAAAGAAGTTAGGTCTTTAGTTCAAAGCAGGGATTGGTATGAACTAAAATCCGAAACAAAGAATCTGGCAGCAAGGTTATACAGAGACGGAACAAGCATATTGCCTGGCAGAGATTTAAGTATCTTCTGGGAAGAAGAGTTGAGCAGAACAATTGAAGCATTCACTATTTACTCTCAAGAGAGAAGGCCCGCCGGATGGGAAGGAGATCATATCCTTAGGCTCATTAACATAAACCAAAATTCAAAGCATCCAGAATTATATTTAAGGCAGCCGTTTACGCTAGAAGCTATAAAAAGGCTTCATGAAGACGGAAGAAAATTTGCAACTGCCCTATTGAAAAGAGCAGCATTTGATGCTATATCCGTTTGGGAAAGGCCAGATTTAGAATCTGTACTACCAATGGAAGACCCAGGAGAACATCTGATTGAAGCAAGTGTTTGTAACACCAAAGCTGAAGAGATGAAAAGGTTAAAGCAAAAAGCCCTTCAATACAGAACAACAATGTCCAAGCAACCTCACGACATAGTCTGGGTAGTTGAGGACAACCATATATTTATGATAAAAACAGCAACATCAGAAGCAAGAATTTACAGGTATAATGGAGATGCATTAAATTATGCCAGTTATGGAAAAGGCTTGTCTTATGGTGGCGACTTAGGAAGATGGTTCTGCCCAGAAACACGCCATGATTTAGATGAGGATCGTACAAAATTAGGGATACAACTAGCTACTGATAACGCAAGAGAAAAATTTGCTGAAGCGAGAGATGCCCGTTGTAATGCTATATTTATCAGGGAAGATAGCACTTTCAGTGTCTACTGCGCAAACACTCCTTTAACGGCAAGACTAATCTAAGAATTCTGTTGGTTTTTTATGAAAAAGTTTCTGTCAATTTAATACCTAACTCTTTCCCTATCTTCCATAATTCATCAATTAAAAAATCTGTATTATGCACTCTAACCTTCCTTCTTGGTATAGTGCATCTTTTAATGAGTTCGGCAAGCCTAGGAGTATCTTTCAATTCATCAGACGTCTCTACTGCTGGTGTTCTTGTATTAAATGCACCCTCAGACCACCCCTTTAAGAAAGTAGTACCCCTAAGCTGTTCATTTATTTTAGGACCCCCAAATATAACATTAAATGCAACCCCAAATGAAAATACATCCGTTCCCCCATCAAGAGAACGACAAAGAATCTGTTCCGGAGGACTATACCCGGGAGTCCCTCTAAAGAAGGAAGGTATTGTCCCAATAGGTAAACTATAAGCAAAGTCAATAAGTTTTACATGTCCATTAGAAACCATAATATTTCTTGGTTTTCCATCCAAATGCAAATAGCCTTTTCCATGAACATATTTTAAAGCCAATGCTGTCTGAAAGAAGTAATTTAGTTTATCTTCAAAAGACAAAGTATCTAAAAATGCTTTATCACTAAGGTCTTTACCTGGAACATATTCCATAACAAGGTCATAACCATCCTCAAAAAAAGGAATACCGACCCTTCTAAAGGCATACACCTGCACAACAGGTATTTCACCATCTTCATATAACGTCTTTCCGACTTCAGCTTCAGTTCTAAGATGTTGCACTCTAAACTTATAAGAGTCCCTACGAGCTTTATCGTTTATTCCATGTTGCATACAGTCTCTATCTGCTGATTCTCTTGATTGTCTATGGTTTGAGTCTTTAAATGAATCACGCCTAACTTCTTTCACACAGAGATGCCTAACCATATTGCCCTCTGCCCTATAAAGAACTGATTCTGATCCAATAGCAACAGGAGGTTGATAATTTAAAGTGATATATCTTAGTTTATAAGACATTTTGATAGTAGAAGAACGAATCTGCATTTATAAATATAACTCAGAATTACTCAATCATCTCAATAAAGATAGTTAGATTACTGCTTTTAATTTGAATATGTTGGTTTTCACATCAAAAAGTTTATAATCCCAACAGATAAATAATCAAATATGAACATTAAAAAAGGCTATTTTTCAGAGTTATTCCCAAAGACCTTTGAATATCTGCAAAGATATGTTCGTGTTAAATATCCTAATTTTAAGGGAATGTTGCCTAATCCAAAAGTAATAATCAGGAATAGTTTTCTTGTTAAACATCTATTTGGTGGATTCTATGACTTATATTCAGGCAGCGCAAATAGTGTTAGGGCCCACAATAGGATAACAGGGAAAATGTATGTTTACATTGATCAATTTGGTGTGTCTGAACAAGCCCTAGAAAGAATTGAAAGAAATCCAGACCTGGCTGCAAAGCTATTAGACAGCAACCCAAGAAATAGAACCTGGTTGATACATGAATATCAGCATATCCTGCAAAACAAGATGACAATTAATATTCCTGAAGAACTAAGGAGGGATATGGTAATAGAAAGAGCTGTAGCAAAACTGACTGATGCACCAAGATCTAGCCGTAAGATGTCTAAAGAATTGCTGTTTATAACAAATCATGATGAAATCGAAGCAAGAATAGCGTCTATGGTATCTTTTATGAGTTCAGGAAAATCTATTCGTGAGGCTTATGCATACTCTAATTTTTACATTGAAGAAGAAAAACTAAAGAGAAGTATCAGGGCTTTAAGAGAAGGAATAAAAGAACAGAAAGAATCTTTAAATAAAGTTGATAAGGTAACAAGAAGAGACACCAAGAAAAAAATAAGAAAGATGGAACAGTTATTGTGGGAATATGAGATAAGGCTGGATATGATCCCCAGAATTGTTAGAGAAGCCAAAAGAATTGCAGATAAAATTAGAAACTAGTAAAACTACTCAATCATCTCAATCTCAATATTAAGCCCTTCTGGAATAGGAACTCTCATAACCAATCTTAAAGCCCTTTCATCTAGGCCTAGATCAATAACTCTTTTATAAATTCTCATCTCGTATCTATCCCATGTAGAAGTCCCGCCGCCATCTGGCCCTTTCCTTGTAGCTAACTTTAGCTTCTTTGTTGGCAATGGTATCGGGCCCCTCATGTCAACTCCAGTCTTAGTAGAAATATCTTTAATGTAATCGCATACTTCATTAATTTTTGCGATTTCTGTGCTTGCTAGTTTTATTCTTGCTTTTTGCATCTGCGATCACTGGGAGTTTACTCCATGATAAGCTCAGCTTGTCATGACCCGATAGAGGGAAGAAAAATAAAAAAATTTACTTCTTCACTAGGTCAATGCACATTCCTGCTGCAACAGTTGCGCCGGAATCTCTGACTGCAAATCTGCTCATTTCTGGAATGTCTTTCTGCCTTTCAATTACTAATGGTGTAACTGGCTTTACTCTGATAATAGCTGCATCGCCATTCTTTATGAAATCTGGATTTTCCTGCATTACTTCGCCAGTTGCTGGATTTAATTTCTTCTCTATAGCAACTATTTGGCATGCAACCTGAGCTGTATGTATATGGAATACTGGTGTGTATCCAACTGTTAAAACTGTTGGATGGTTTAAAACAACAATTTGTGCTGTGAATTCTGTAGCAAGTGAAGGCGGATTATCTGTATGGCCTAAAACATCTCCTCTTGTTATGTCTTTCTTCTCTATGCCCCTAACATTAAATCCAATATTGTCTCCAGGCTCTGCTTTCTGCATCTGTTCATGATGCATCTCTATTGTCTTAACTTCGCCTGTAATTCCCTTTCCTTCTCTTCCTGGAACTATAATAACCTTGTCTCCAACTTTCATAACTCCAGTTTCAACTCTTCCAACTGGAACAACACCAATCCCTGTTATGCTATAAACATCTTGTATTGGCAGCCTTAATGGTAAGTTTGTTGGTTTTTCAGGTGGACTTAATGTATCCAATGTTTCTAACAAAGTTGCGCCTGTATACCAGGGCATTTTGTCGCTTTTATTAACAACGTTCTGCCCAAGTAAAGCTGCTTCTGGTATGAAAGGTATTGTATCTGGCTTATAACCTACTGTTTTCAGCAATGTTGAAACCTCTTCTTTTACTTTCTTGAATCTGGCTTCATCATACTTCACCATGTCCATCTTGTTAACAGCAATTATTAGCTGGTTGACCCCTAAGGTTCTTGCCAGGAAAATATGTTCCTTTGTTTGTGCCTGCACGCCATTTGAGCAATCTACTACAACAACACCTGCATCTGCTTGAGCAGCTCCTGTAATCATGTTCTTGATAAAGTCCTTGTGCCCAGGCGCATCAATTATTGTAAAATAATATTTAGGTGTATCAAATCTCTTGTGAGCTAGGTCTATTGTAACTCCTCTTTCCTGCTCTTCTTTTAGGTTGTCCATAACGAAAGCAAACTCAAAGCCAGGTTTTCCAAGCTCTTTAGCTCTTTCTGTTAGCTTCCTCATAGCCTGTTCATCGATATTCTTAGAATCATATAACATTCTGCCTACTGTAGTTGATTTTCCATGGTCAACGTGACCGATAAATACCAAATTTATATGCTGTTTTTCTTTAGCCATTATTTACCACCTTGTTTAGATTTTTATGTGAATATTTATACTGTAGGAATTTTGTCTTGCTTTATAAATCTTACTGTTTTATTAGTTTTTTACGCGCCAACCATAGCATCTGTTAATCCTTTTCTGCCTCTGATTGATTTAATGACTTTCTGCTGCAGCTCTTCTGGCAGTTTCTCAAACATCTGGTCTATTAAAGAGCTATTGCCTCTGCCGCCAGTTGCGCTTCTCAAATCAGAGCTCCATCCTAACAATTCAGCTACTGGCATCTTAGCTTTTGCAATAACCAAGCTTCCTTCCTGCTGCATGTCTAACAATTGTCCCCTCTTATTCGAAATCAGCTTAGAAAGTTCTCCCATAAACTCATTTGGAGCTTCTATATGCAATACCTGATAAGGCTCAAACATCAATGGCCTGGCCTGCATCATCGCCCCCCTTATAGATTCCCTAACAGCAGGATAAACCTGGGCAGGGCCTCTATGGATAGCATCTTCGTGCAGTTTAGCATCTGTAAATACAACCTTAACTCCAATGCATGGATCTTTTGCCAAAGGGCCGGATCTCATAACATCTTCAAACATGTCCTGAACCATCTCCATTACTTCTCCAATATGCACTAATCCCCTGGTCTGCTCTATAAGCATATTGCCTTTATATATATTCTTGATCTTAACAGCTACCTTGCTGTCCATCCCGCACTCAACTAATTTGTCTCTGACAGCCAGATCTTTTTTCTTGAATCTCATCTCAGGCAGCTCGCCTTTTTTAATAACCTCTCTGATAGCAGGCTCTAAAGGCTCAACATAAAAATAGAACTTGTTATGTTTGTTAGGTGTTTTTCCTTCAACCTCAGGAGATTTCTTTGTTATCGTCTCTCTGTAAACAACAATTGGGTTGGATGTTTTGACCTTAAGGCCTTTTTCATCCCTGATTCTGTTTTCAATAACCTCTAAATGCAGCTCACCCATTCCATGCATTAAATTCTCACCAGTCTCTTCATTAATCTCAATCTGAATAGTAGGATCTTCTTTCCCAACAATCTTTAATATCTCAACTAATTTAGGCAAATCTGAAGGTTGTGTAGCTTCAATAGCTTTTGTTATGACAGGCTCAAAAATATGGCTTATCTTTTCAAAAGGCTCTGTTTCTTTTGAAGAAACCGTCTCTCCAACAAAACTTTTTATTCCAGCTACACCGATGATATTGCCGCAAGGAGCATCTTCTACAATCTCTCTCTTGGCTCCATTATAAACAAAAACCTGCTGCACTCTCCCTGTGGTCTTGCCCATGCTAAGATAAACTTCTTTTCCTTTTTCCATTGTTCCTGAAAATAACCTTCCAGCAGAAATCTCTCCAGCTTGTGGATCGACAACTATCTTAGTAACAACAAAAAATAAAGGCCCATTTGGATTACATGCTCTTAGTGATTTTCCCTCTTCTGATTCCAATTCACCATGCCATATCTTGGGAATCCTATAATTCTGCGCTTGAACTGGATTTGGGTGATGCCTAATGACCATATTAAGGACAACCTCATGCAGAGGAGCTTTTTCAGCTAAAGCTTTTATGTTTTCTTTTTGTTTATTTTCATCTGGCTCGCTATAAGCATCTATAACATCTTTAAATGAGATTCCTTTCTTCTGCATATAAGGCAGGCTTAAGCCCCAATTGTGAAAAGCTGATCCAAAACCAACTGTACCATCTTGTACATTAACTTGCCATTTGTCTCCAAATTCTTTTTCTGCAATCTCTTTTATCAGCTTATTAACATTATTGATGATATCAATAAATTTTTTCTGCATTTGCTCAGGTGTTAATTTAACTTCTTTGATCAGCCTGTCAACCTTGTTTATATATAGAATTGGCCTTACTCTCTCCTTAAGAGCCTGCCTTAGAACAGTCTCTGTCTGAGGCATTATGCCCTCAACAGCGCAGCATAAGACAATAGCGCCATCCACTGCCCTCATGGCCCTTGTAACATCACCGCCAAAATCAACGTGTCCTGGTGTATCAAGCAGATTAATCAAATATTCCTTACCCTCAAAATTATGAACCATAGAAACAGCTGCTGTATCAATTGTAATTCCTCTCTGCTGTTCATCTTCATGGAAATCTAGCTTTAGCGCTTTTCCTGCATCATCCTTAGACATCATTCCTGCTCCTGAAAGCAGATTATCTGAAAATGTAGTTTTACCATGATCAATATGCGCGCATGTAGCAATATTTCTGATCTGCTCAGGAAATCTCATGATCCTGAATATCTTTTCGGTCATCTTTTCTGCCATAATACCGCCTATTTCTTCCCCTTCCAGAAGGCTTTATCTATTTGTACGTTTCTTAATTCAGTAGGATAAAGGGTATAAACCAGCTCATCTGGCCTGAACCACAATTTGATTTCTCTCTCTGATTCCTTTGTATTTTCAGAAGCATGGACAACATTTTCAAAAACTCCTGCAGATGTAATCCTCCCATATTTTCCCCTTATGGATGTAGGCTCTGCTTTCTCTGGGTTTGTCTCGCCTACAATCTTCCTTACCTTTTTGATAGCATCTTCACCATGATAAACCAAAGCCAAAACCCTCTTTGTATGGTACTCCCCCATGATATATTTTATCAATTCATCAAAAAACTTTTCTTCTCTAAGGTGCTGGTAATGTTCTTCTGCTAATTCTCTGGTAACCTGGACTATCTTAGCTCCAACTATCTTAAGATCTATTTCAGACATCTTTGACAAGATATCTCCCGTCAAAGATTTGACTAATCCATCAGGTTTTATTAGCACCAAAGATTGTTCGACTGCCATTTTATTTTTTATAAGATTTAGTCCACTTTATATTATATGGTTTTCTTTTTAACTTTAACATATTCTTTTCGCATTTCATAGTGCAAAAATATAATATCTTAGCATCCTTCTGAACATACATCTTCCCAGTTCCTGGGTCAAGTATATTGCCGCAAAATGTGCATTTTACCATTTTTCTAACTCCCTGAGCCTCTGCCTGCTTTGCTTAAAGCCCTTGCCTCGATTTCAGTTTCCCTTAGCATAAGAACATCGCCAACCTGTATAGGCCCCCTGACATTTCTTCTCAAAACCTTATTTTGGTCTCTTCCATCTAAAATCTTGCATCTCACCTGTATTGCTTCTCCTCTTGTCCCTGTCCTCCCAATAACCTCCTCAACCCTGGCAGGGATTGCTTGTGTAAAATGAACAGAGCCTTTCTTTACTTCTTCCTCTTTTACTCTCCTTTTATTCTCTACTTTACCGTCTTCTGATACTGATTCCTCTTTTCCAGCCATCTTTTTCTGTGCCATTTTATTCTTTCTTTGCGCTTGCAGTTACTTCTTTTATTAAGCCCTTTGCCTCTCCTTCCTGGACAATAGCCACTGAAGCAGTAGGTTTTTCTATGCCTGAAGCAGCTCCTAACTCTTCCTTAGAAGGCACCTCAACACAGGTTATTCCTTTTTCTTTGCATAATAATGGAATATGCATTGTTATTTCAGGAGGATTTACATCTTTAGCAACAATAACTAATTTTGCCGTTCCCTTCTCTATTGCTTTTGTTACTTCGTTTGTTCCTCTCCTTAATTTTCCTGTAGATTTAGCTGTTTCAATTGCTTCATATATTTTATCTGTTGGTTCATCTGCCATGTTATTCACCTTTTAGTTTATATTTGAGGAATATTAGAACACTTCCTCATTCGCCCCATATATAGTATATATAAGGTTCATTAATCATAGGTAATATAGTAGAAAATAAGGCTTATTTATAAATGTAACGGGTTTTGGTTCTTAACAGTAGAAGATTGTATAAATCGTGCATTAAATAGTATCTAGAACAAAGATTTAAAAGGTTCTCTGTAACTCCAGATTATATGGTTAATTTGGTAGAAATGGTGCATGCGAGAATTTCGGAGCCAATAGGGGCTACAAATATAAATGATTATATTGCTTTTCTTACCGAGATGAATCAAATTCGTGCCAAGGGCATCAGAGGAGATCCTAGTTATCGCAATATGATTGGTATGTATGTCTATCTTAGGGATGAAATTGGTGCGCAGACTTATGGTGAAGCGATGGAAGCAATAAGGCAAAGAAAAGTAGATCATAGAATTGTTGCTGTCTGGGTTGAAGCAGATTTCTGCAAAGGTGGAGATCTATATAAAATTTTCACAACAGGATACCCTGAATTACAACCAACATTAGACGAGATGCGCAGGAAAAAGTTGGAGGATCATCAAAAAAGAATTGAACAAGCCTGTCGTCATGCATAGTTAATTCAAAAATTTATCAATCACTCTTCTGATACTCGCTTATAGCATCCATCAGCTCTTTCTTATCAAAATCTGGCCACAGCTTATTTGTGAAATATACTTTAGCTTTAGGTGAGTCCCATAACAGCAAATCAGAAGTTCTCTTCGAGCCATTCACAATTATCAGGTCTGGGGCTAAAAAGTAAGAGGAATATATATTCTCTTTTATCATTTCCTTGTTTACCATTTCAGCATCTATCTTCTCTGCCTTTACCTGCCTTGCTATCAGCTTGATAGCGTCAACTATTTCCTCCTGGCCGCCATAATTAACGCAAAAATTTACAAAATAGCTGTCATAATCTTTTGTTTTATCTATGATGTTTTTTATTGAATCAACTAGTTTACCTGGCAGATCATACCACTTGCCAAAAACAGATACCTTTATCTTATTTTTATGGATCATTTCCTTCTCAGCTAGGTTATTTAAAAAATCTGTTAAAGAATCAACAATAGTCGAGAAATGCTCAAGCTGCTCTGCGTGTGTTGAGAGTAAATAAAATGTGGTTATAGGAACTCCCATCTTAACACAAGACGCAATTGTGCTTGTTATTATCAAAGTACTCCTGGAATAAACCTTTTCTATAGATATTTTGTGCTTCTCTGCATATATCTTTTTTCCTTTTGTAACCAAGGCTATATGCCGGGGTAGCTTAAATTGTATTATATCCTCTTCCTTTTTCAGAATATCCTTAAACTTGTCTAACATCTTGCCCCCCCGCTAAAACGAATATTTTATAGAGGATATAATTAAGTTTATAAAGATTCTCATTTTTAATCTGTAATAATGGTATACCTCTTAATATTAACAGCAATAACCTTAATTGCACTGATCATAGCTGCAATTACAGATTTAAAGACAAGAGAAGTCCCAGATTGGCTGAGCTATGGTTTAATAGGCATTGGCTTAGGCTTAAACCTATTATTTTCAGTCATATACCAAGATTATTGGCTTATACTAAACAGCATAATAGGATTTGTGCTGTTCCTTATAGTTGCATTAGTAATGTTCTACACAGGACAATGGGGCGGCGGAGATAGTAAAGTGCTTATGGGCTTAGGAGCTCTGATAGGGTTAGATATAAGATTTACAAGCTTCCCATTAATAATCAGCTTCCTTATCAATATATTGTTAGTAGGTGCAGTTTATGGATTGTTATGGAGCATTTCCTTGGTTTTTAAAAACTGGAAAAAGTTCTCAAAAGAATTCAAAAATATAGCCAAGAGGCCAAAAGTAGCAAAACTAAGGACTTTCCTTATATTTTTCACCCTGCTAATGCTGGTTGTACTCTTCCTTACAAAAGACAGGCTCATCAACTCTATGTTATTGGCTTTGTTGGTAATGGCATTGGCAACATTCTATTTATGGATTTTTGTAAAAGCCATTGAAAAGACATGCATGCTAAAGAAAATAGATACCAACAAATTGACAGAAGGTGACTGGATTGCAAAAGACATCAAATATAAAGGAAAGTATATCTGCGGGCCTAAAGATTTAGGCATAGAGAAAAAACAGATAAATCAATTAGTAAAACTTAAAATAAAAAAGATCTTAATCAAAGAAGGAATTCCATTTGTCCCTAGCTTTTTGATAGCGTATATCCTAACCTTGATTTTTGGAAACTTGCTAACATTCCTATTTTAAGGAATTCTCCTCAACTGCTTAACCAGGTAACTTTCTTCTCCAGAAATCTTCTCAGGAATGAGCTCTGCCTTCTTAGGCTGCATGCTTTTAGCTGGCGCTTCTCCAATGCCAACATTGCCAATCTCCTCTTTTAACTTCAATTCTATCGTTGACATCTCTTCTTCATCTAACTGCCTTGGCTGCCATTGCATATTTATTCCATCATTCTCCGTCCTTGGAACAACATTTATCATAAAGTGCGCAACTTTCTGCCCAGCAGAAATGCCATTTGCAACAAAAATATTCGTGCCCTGGACGCCTAATGCTTCAAAAATAGCAGAGCTTACCCTGTTAGCGGCATTAAACAATTTGCCAATCAATTTTGCTGGTATCTGCTCCAATATTGGAAAGTGCTGTTTTGGCATTACAAAACTATGCCCTGGGTTAGCTCCATTAAAATCAAGAAGCGCAACTATCTCGTCATCTTCATAAATTTTCTTTGATGGAACTTTTCCATCTATTATCTGGCATATGATGCATTGTTCGTTCATTTCACACCTAAAACATTAGCAATATCATCCAAGCTTACTTCATTTTTCTTAGCTGATTTCTTTTTTCCTGCTTCATTTTTCACAGGCTCTTTCTTAGCTGGTTTTGTTTCTTTATTTTCTTCCTTAGTTTTGGCTATGTCTGAACTTGGTACGGTAAATTCTGCCTCCACGACCTTTGGCTTAACCGGCTGCTGAACAATTGCCTTAGTTTCCTTAGTTCGAGCTTCGCTCGAACTATTGGGTACAATAACACCGCCTAGCTTAGACCTAAGCTTCTCCTGTAGTGTGTCTAGCTGTTTTTCAGAAATTTTCTTCTGGGGCAGTTCAAAATTGATTCCGTCATCCTCTTTTCTGGGAATTATATGAATCATAAAGTGCTGCGCTTTTTGGCCGGCAGCAATGCCGTTCTGCACAATAATATTCGTGCCCTGAACCTGCAAAGCCCTTAAACAAGCATTAGAAATTGTTTTTGTAACAATAAAAAGATGCGCAAGATCATCTGGCGGAACCTGGGGCATTATAGCATAATGCTCCTTTGGCAAAAGAAGAACATGGCCTGGATTAGCAGGATTAATATCCATTATGGCAATGCTTTTATCATCCTCATAAACCTTTCTTGACTGAACCTTTCCGGAAATGATTTGGCAGAAGATGCATTGCTTTTTCTGAAACTCCTTAAGCTCTTCAGGAGACATATTTTTAACCTTTTCCTGCAGCTCCTTAATCTGCTCTTCGCTCATTTGTTGCTGTGGTTGTTGTGGCATAATAAGTTTAGAACTATGAAAGTATATAAATCTTACTCAACTTTGACCCAATAGCCATATCCTGGTATAAATTTATCCAGTTTAGTAAACCTATTATCTATGTTGTACATAGACCAGGTTCCATTATAAGCGTAAACAATCGATTCATTTAAGGAGCTTTCATTGACCAAAGACTCATCAAGGTTAGGATAACCAATTAATTGCCATCCTGGACCATTAACAATTAATCCATTCTTAACCTTAGTTCCAATCAAGGTTATATTATTAGACTCATTTGATTTAACCCAATAACCTAACTTATTATCAATTTCTTCAGGCACAAACCATGAACTATTCTTATAGCCATAAATGCTTATATTAAACCCATAAAACAAGTAGGCAATAGAACTATTCACCAACTCCAGAGGTATTGACATCAGGCTCCAATCATCATCAAAAAAGAGATTAAATGATATACAATCAGAATCAACACCTTTAGCACAATCAGGATCGCAGCCATCTCCAGAATAATTCAGGCATAAGCCATCCTGGGAATAAGACTTGCAGTCATCCCAGCATGAAAGATATGTTTCAGAGCCGTTGCATACCTCATCTTGGTTGCAGAAATTTAATAACTCTGAAAAGATTATAGTTGAATTCTTCCTTAACTCCAGCTGGCGCATTTCATCATCATATCCTATTCTTAAGCTTAAGTCATACTCGTCAAGATTTATTCCGCTATAATTTGCATCTTTAACAAAAGGGCCATTGTAATAAAAAAATGGCTCAAAGGTGTAATTAAATAAGGCAATTCCATTTACATCTTTTATCAGCAAACTGTAGATTCCTTCCTCTGAATTAACAATTGAAGGACTTCCATCTACCAAATTTATTCTCTGATTCAAAATAGAATCATTCTTGTGTATCAACAAATCCAAATCAATAATTTTATCTGAAACTACTGAAGCTAATTGCGTCGCTTGAATTTGATTAGGGCAACTAAGCTTTGGAAAAGTGCTTAAATGAGCTTTAGACCTATCATCAAAAGCTCTTGGTCCAGGAGCATTAGCATAAGACATTATTGCCCTACCCCCCTGAGCATTAACTATATTCCCATGGCAACAGGCAAAATAATCATTATTGGGGTCATTTGGATCATTTCCTTTACTGCAATCAGAGCAGCAATCGCCAATATGGGGGTCACACCCCAAATCAGCCCCAAGGTAGTTTATATCATCTGGAAAGATATAACTTCCATCTTTCCACCATCCATCATTGCCGTCATTGCAGTTGGGATGTGTTGAGCCAGCCTGATTGCTGCAATATTCATCCTCTAATCCATAGAAATGCCCTATTTCATGTGCAGCAACAGTTTCATAAGTAACGCTTACCCATGCAACATCCTCCCCATTAGAACATCCCTCAAAAGGTGGGCAAGGCGAAGAATCTGTAAATGCGATTATATGGTCATATTGATTAAGGTTTATCCCAAATCTTTCAACAAAAGGCTTTATGCTACCAACACCGCAGTTCTTCAAAGAACAAGAAAAATCCCTAAAATTATGAACATCTGCATCCAATATATCTACAAAGATTCTTTCCCTGCAGTTATCTAAATCGGTTGAGTTTATAAAAAAATTCATTTGATTGACTACATCATCTACAAATTCCTGATGTGAGCCTGACCAACTTATAGGCAAAGCCAAAACTCTCCATTCATAACATGGATCTGAACAGCTCCCCCCACAATCAACACCCGCCTCATCACCATCTTTTATCCTATTATTGCAACTTACACAAGGTGGGCAACTTCCACCGCAGTCAACTCCTATTTCGTCCTGATTTTGCCAACCATCTAGACAATTAGGAGTAGAGCATATCTTATTTAAGTTGCAATAGTTACTCAAGCATCCAGAGTTGACTAAGCAGTTCTTTCCATCAACGCACTTTGAACAGGAACCCCCGCAATCTATATCTGTCTCGTCACCATCTTTAATCCAATTTGTGCAATTAACAAAGCTAACCAGCTGCCCATAGATTTGCTGATTAAAAGTACCTGCAAAAGCGTAAGAACTTAACAAAACTGTTGCTATGATTATCAGTAAAATTGTTTTGTTCATATTATTAATTTCCTTCTTGCTTTTATTAGGACATTGCCCTTATAGATTCCTACACTCGAATCTTCTGGTATAGAAATTGTAATATAAAATTTTTTTGACATAAACGGACCTATGAAAAAATCCCTATTAACATCTGCCCATTCTTCTGGTACTCCATCGAATGTAGCATTTATGCTAAGAAAAGATAGGAATGGGTTTGTCAAAGTTATAGATTTAGTAGCAGATTCGCCTTTCCTTAGAGTTCCAAAATTCAAATCTGGAGTTGGGCTAAGCATGGTTACATTGCTAACTTCAACAGAGAGGTTATACAAAAGATCCTGTCCTTTTTCTGCACTAATCCAAACGATTGAAAGAAAAAAGATTGCCAATAAAGTGATAATTAAAGCTGTCTTTCTCACCTAAATCACCTAAGTAGCTACAGCATCCAATCCTAAAGTCATCATCCATGCGCCATTCATACCTTGGTATCCGTAAGAATCTGCCCGAATGACTAAATATATATTTTCACCTGGATTTAACAAAGAATCTTGGGTAATCAATGATGGATTTGATAAGGTCCATGTTTTTGAACCAAAAAATACTAATTGTGAGTAGTTAGCTGGAACTAGATAAGAACGACATGCACTTGAACCTGTATATACTCCCTCACTGCCATGCTGCCATGCTTCATAAAAAATGGATGTTGTTGGATTATAATCCTTAATCTCGACCTCATTTCCATTACCAAATTGGGTATCCCTATCATAAAATAGTGTAACACTTTCGATGTTTCTACTAAATAATTCCCCATAGGTTATTATATTCTTTCCATAATGCCATTCTTTCCATATACTATCATAATAATAGTATTTATACCCATCTATTGGACAATAATCCTTTTGCTCATCTGGCCATGCATCAACATTCCAAAATAAAACCCTCACAGTTAAGTTTGTTGACACACTTGAAGTTATAACAGGCACAGCCCCCATAGTTGCTCCTGCAGTCTCTGCTTCTATAACAGATCCGTCACCTGCCCAATAATAAATTTTGCCAACAACCTGCTGTCCGGTATTAATAGTCGATTGTATTGTGATTTCAGGATTTCCAGCTCCCTGTACAACCTGCTGAAAAGTACCAGCTAAAGCTGTACTGGAATAGATAACTAATAAAACTAAAATTATATTAATAATTTTTTTCATTCAAATACACCCCCGTTGGCTATAGGGAAATTTCCATATCTATTTAAAACTTACTCTACTTTAACCCAATAGCCATAACCTGGCTTTGCCTTTGTAATTGTGTTTAAGTAAGATGGCTTGTCTGGTTTGTATGATTTCCATGTGCCATTCTCATACATAAACACATTAGTAACATTAATCTCATCTGCAAAAGTTGATATGTTTGTTTCATTTAAGCTTGGATAACCAATAAGGTTCCATCCATCCTGTAGAGTTATATCATCCTCAACTTGACCTCCAAAAAGATTAAACTTCAAATTGAAATCAGAATCAATCCAGTAACCATCATTCACATCTATTTCTTCAGGATAAAACCACGACCCATTATAGCCTAGTATTAAAAAATTATCAAGCAGGAAATCTGCAATATTTTTTGTCAAGTTCAAATTTATCGATACCAGATTCCAGCCATTGTTAAGTTTTAGGGTTTGGTGTTGTTTATCCTCAAATGCTGACATCAAAGTATAATAAACTTGTCTTGGCTGCATTATATTTGGATCATCACCATTTTCTACTATTCTCATTATGCCCCACCATTCTTCGTTAGCATAATTATCTGGATGGGAATCTGTAGTATAACCGCAATAACCATGAGTGTTGCTGTTGTCACAACCAAAATTATTGCCTTTCCACCACTCGTCTGAATAGGCCATCAAGCTTCCTCCAATAGTAACATCGGACGAGTATATTTCATCCCATTGGTTTAAGACCCATTCTGCATGAGCGCCTTCATACTCATTCTTGTTAGTATTGTTCAATGCATCTATGCCATACTCTGTAATAAGCAATGGCTTAGATGTTTTTTCTGCAAACTTATCAAAAAAATCACCAAATGTATAAATTGGGTAATTGTTAATCCCCCAAATATCCACATATTGTATGCTGCCATCATCGCTTCCTCCTGCGTAACTTCCAACAGTAGCAAGTTGTCCTGGCATTTCAAGGGAAACTGCAACAACAGGATGATAAGATGGACCTTCAAGGGTGTATGTCTTTTTTGCCATCTCATCAACCAAAGAAAAGTATGCTGCATGTTTTTCATTATTGCCGCCACCATAAAAATTATTTTCTTCGTTACCAATTGCCCAAACGAGCACAGCAGGGTGGTCTTTATATGCTTGAACATAATCCTCAAAATCATCAAGTATGGATTGCCTGATAGTTTCGCTTTGGTAGTCTCTTTCTGGACCCATCCAATAACCCATTATCACCCTAATTGGGTTGTTTCCATTATTCCATGCATCGTCTAAGAAAGATATGCTGTTAACCTTTCCCCATGTCCTTATAGCGTTTGTATTCATTGCCCTCAATAGAGGAAAATCCCTGTCTCGCAGCTCTTTATGTACTGTTATGTCATAACTATCGCCACTGTATCCAATAGGAACAGGTGCATAGCCAACTGCTTTTATCTTAAAGTCAACTCCATCAACAAATAACTTTCTTCCAATAACTTTTATGGCTCCTGTACTAACTGGCTTTTTATTGCATGTTCCATCATCACAACCAAAAGCGCACTCTTGCTTAAGGGTTAATCCTGTTATGTTTGAACAGTATGAGTTTTCTGTTGCAGGATTTGTGCAATGATATGAAACTAAAGTCTGATACACATTAGCATTCTGGCAAGATGGAGCTCCTAACCATCCATCTAACCCACATTCAATGTCTGAACTACAGGTATAGTTATCAATTCCTGGCTTGTAGAATATGTTGTTTGAACCATAATAAGGTTCACTAAGGGTGCTTTTAAGGCTAACAAAAAAAACCTTGTCAATCTGAAGGTTTTGCCCATTATTTATTGGTTTTAGCTTGATTATTCCTCTTTGCTCAGGTTTCCCTAAGTATTTACCTGCATTTAGCGTGTAAAATGCAGAAGAATATATCTCTCCATTTTTTGAAACAGCTAATGATATTGAACCTTGCAGATCAAAATAGCTGTCTAGATTCAAGGTTAGCATATCCAGTATGGCTATCCTGCCAAAACCAAACCAAGTATTTCCATAGAAACCGCTATAGGCTTTGCTTCCATCCTGAGAAAAAACAATATCTCCAGCATAATCTCCTCCACCAACAGTTTGAAGTATATTGGTAGTATCTATATCTAAAACATTCAACTCTCCTGTAGCAGAACCATAACTAGAATGCAATACATATTTGTCTGTAGGATCAACCCTAAGGTTACCCATCAGGGGCATACGGCCATTAACATAATCTTTTGATATTATGGATTTAGATGTAAGGTTTATGTAACCATTGTAGGTTATTATTGCTTCATCGTCACTGGTTATATCTGAGTAATAGCATAAACTAGGAAATGAAGTTGCTTTAACTAAATTTGAACTTAAGTTAATTTGATAATATTTATGGTATAAATAATCCTGGTGGTTTGAGAAAACCAAATCACAGATATGATCAAAATTTGGCAAAATCCTTCCAGTAAAACTGTGATTTTTTGTTGAATACCTGCTTCCATCAGATAATATTATTTCTGAACCATTTTTAGTTATAGCAAGCACATTCTTATTTTTTATTGCTCCAATAAAAGTATTACTTTTTGTGTCAATAACAAGTATGCTATTGTAGGTTATTCCATCAATATCCCTTGGCTGAGAATTTGCATATACTAATTCACTTTCTTCTGTTGAATAATTAGTGTAAAATTCAACTTGTTTTGAGTAAATCTGTTCTGAACCGTTTTGATCAATTACTATCAAGTTAATTATGTTTATACCTTCAACTAAATCTACAACAATGAAGAAATCAAAACGATAATTTGAAGTAGAATAAAAAGTGGTATTTATTCCATTAATATAAACAGTTTTAGTTGTAGCAGGAACTCTTCCAGTTACCGGAAAAGAAGGAATGTTGGTCTCTATGATTCCTGGTAATGAGCTAAACTCAATTATCTCCTCTGCATAAGCAAAACTAGAAAGAATTACAAGCATAGCTAACCATATAATTTTTCTAATTTTAACCCCCCCATCGAGAAGAATATAAATCCCTATTTAATCCTTTCTGTAAAAATTACGGAAAGTGAGGATAAATCACAAAATTTATATATTAAGCAGATTATGGTGGATATAATGCCAAAAAAGAGTGAAGAAACAATCTATCTGGAAGTAGAAAAAAGCAGAATGAACAGGGAAAAAGCTAGAATTGTCCTAAACATGGGCCTTTTTCTTTATTTTGGTTTTTTAGTAGCGGGAGTTATAGGCTTTGCTTTTGAATATATAGATAGCCTAATGTTAAATATCCTGGTTATAGTAGGGATTATTATTCTGATCATTAGCACGGTGCCTTATCTGGTGATATCCCACAAAGAAGAGAGATGGATAAGGTTAAGGTTATTTGAATTGAGAAAATGAGAAAACTTAAAAAATTGAAAATTTTTTATAGGTTTAGAAAAAATCGAAGATTTTTTCAAAAAAAAGCCATGTCCCCTTTATTTTCAACAATCATTTTGATAGCTTTTGCTATAGCCTTAGGTGGAGTAGTAATGAGCTGGGGTAAAGCAGGTTACACGCCAGCAAAACCAGTAGAGTGCAAACAAACTAGCTTAACACTTATTGATTATGGTGAAAATAAAGGCATATGCTACAAAGATAATGTATTGTTTTTCACAATTCAAAATAATGGGGAGATTGAGCTGGATGGATTAGGCATTTCTGTATTAGGGGAAGGTATTGATTCATCAGAAATTGACAGAAAAATAAATGTCGGAGAGATAGTGAAACTAGAGCATTCTTACTCAGGTATTGGTAAAATAGAAAAGGTCATATTCATACCTAAATTCAATAATGCTGGTCAGCAAAGATTATGCCCAAAGAGCGGTTTTTCAATAGATAAAATAGGTGAATGCTAAATGAGAAAAAAAGCTAAAGAAGAAGTTTTTAAAAAACATCCAAAATTAGAGCCTTGGAAAAAAACAGTATTGGCTTTGCCAATAGTTTTAAGCTTGTCATGGATCTTCTATCTGCAGTATAATATTTCCTCAGGCTCAGAGCTTTTATCACCTGCTCAAACAGCTCCTTTGATAATTGCGCTGGTGTTATTTACCCTTGGATATGTGATCTTCTTATCATTGATGTTCTCTGAGAATATACAGAATTTTATCTGGAGAATGTTAGGGCATTGAATAGTTAGACTTTTAGGCTACCCTATATGTAGTCTAGACTATAGAAATCTTTAAATATAAGTAATGCTAAAATTTAACTAATTTTAATTTTAGCAGGGATAAAATGTACATACCAAGAACATTGGAAAAAACACTATTAAAGTACCTTAATAAAAAAGAGGTCATAGCAGTTATGGGGCCAAGACAATGCGGTAAGACTACCCTGCTAAACCGCATATTTAAAAATCTAAAAAATGCAGTATTTATTGATTTTGAAGATAGGGAAAAACTTGAGCTTTTTATGACAGACATAAGCTCATTTATAGAGCTATACGTAAAACCAAACAAGTACCTCTTTATTGATGAGTTTCAATATGCCTCTGACGGGGGCAAAAGTCTCAAGTTTATTTATGATAATTATAATATCAAAATATTTATATCGGGCTCATCTGCAACAGGGCTGACAATTAAAAGCATTAAATACCTTGTTGGAAGGATTTTTGTGTTTAATCTTTTTCCATTCTCATTTGAAGAATTTTTAAGCTATAAGGGCAAAGAGATCTATGAAAAAATTTATACTAAAGGAAATTTATCAAAGATTATCATAAAACATATTTATGGGCTTTACAAAGAATATGCCGCCTATGGGGGCTACCCCAGAGTTGTTATTGCCCATAATAAAGAAGAAAAGGAAATAGTGTTGAAAAACATCTATAATACCTATTTTCTAAAGGAGATAAAAGAGATTTTAGGGTTAACCGCTGATTTTAAGCTAAGCAAACTTATTAAAGTGCTGTCATTGCAGATAGGCGGTTTGATTAACTATAACGAACTGTCAAGTCTAACAGGTTTCAGCCATTACGAGTTATTGCGGCACCTCAATATCTTAGAAAAAACGTTTATTTGTAAAATGAGCAGGCCATATTATACCAATAAAAGGATAGAATTAACCAAAAATCCCAAAATATATTTTTTTGACAATGGATTCAGAAATATAGTAATTAGCAGTTTTCAAGAACTTGACAAAAGAATCGACAAAGGCATTTTGAATGAGAACTTCATCGCTTCTGAAATTATAAAAAAAGAGCTTGAGTTGAGGTATTGGCGTTCCAAATCCAAAGCAGAAGTTGATTTTGTCATAATAAAAAATAATGAAGTTTATCCGCTTGAGGTAAAATCCCTATTGTTATCGGAGAAGGTTACAAGATCCTTCATGAGTTTCATTGAAAAATACAGGCCAAAAAAAGGGTTTGTAGCAGCAGACCAATTCACTGGAAAAAGAAAGGAAAAGGGGTGTGCAATTGATTTTATACCTGTTTTTTATATAAGCCAGATTCTAGATAAGCTCTAAGATTCTTTGAAAACACTGCCGTCAAAGCCCCAAGTAACATTAGCAGGAACCTTAACCCAATAACCCTGCCAGGGCGTCAGATTCTCTAAACCAAATCCAGAATGCCAGTTATCATCTTTATATGTCAAGATAGACCCATACTCAACATCTTTCAAACTTTCATTGATCAAACTAACATTCAAAGAAGGGTAAGCAATTAGGTTCCACCCTTCAGTCAGGTTAAAGAAAATAGGATACTCAAACTCCATTCCCTCAATTGTCAATGTCTGGTTTTCCAGCGAATTGACCCAATAAGCCTTTGTTTCATCGATTGTATTGAAGTTGTTATTAGTTTCGTTGAAATAATAAAGCCAAGGAGCATAAGTAAAGATTGATTTGATATTGCTGAATACTGAGTTTACTGAATTATCTGATAAGCTTATTGGTAGCGAAATCAAGTTCCAATTCTCACTTAAAGTAAGATTATAGATTTTAGTTGCTACTAAAAAAAAGATATCCTTAGATTTACCAATCCTACCCAGGGTAGCATTACAAGAAACAACTAGGCTATGTACGCCTTGTTGCAAATCCTTAAGAGTTAAATTGCCTTCAGAATGTATCATAGCACAAGTATTACAACAATTAACAGATATCTGGGTTGCGTCTCCGTCATTATAATCTGTAGATTTACCACTATAATTATCTCCCCAACAATGAACATTCCCATTTGATTTAAGAACACAATTATGCCAAACACCAGCAGATAATTGTATTGCGTCTCCACCATTATAAGGTTCTGATTGACCTTGGTCATTTAATCCCCAACATTTTACATTGCCACCTGATTTTAGAATGCAAGTATGAGAAGCACCAGCAGAGACTTGAATTGCATTTCCCAAATTATAGGAGATTACTTGACCTTGGTCATTTAATCCCCAGCATTTTACATTGCCACCTGATTTTAGAATGCAAGTATGAGAAACACCAGCAGAAACTTGAATTGCATTTCCTCCATTGTAGGGATCAGCTCTACCATCCTCATTATACCCCCAGCATTGTACATTGCCGTTTGATTTAAGGACACAAGTATGATAATAACCAGCAGATACTTGGATTGCATCTCCGCCATTGTAAGGATCTGACTCACCATATTTACTATACCCCCAGCATTGTACATTGCCGTTTGATTTTAGAACGCAAGTATGATAATAACCAGCAGATACTTGGATTGCATCTCCGCCATTGTAAGGATCTGACTCACCATATTTACTATACCCCCAGCATTGTACATTGCCGTTTGATTTTAGAACGCAATTATTCCCCCATCCAGAATCTACCTGAACTGCATTTCCCCCATTATAAGGATCAGATCCACCATGGGAATTACTACCCCAACAAAACACATCATTCCTAAGAATACTTACATCTTCTTTGCTGTCTATACTATATCCACACCAGCTAACACTTTGATTAAGAGTCCAATTTAAATCAATAGAATTTGTATAGTATATTTTATTGATTGGAGAAAAAACTTTTATATTAAACGAATATTTGCTTCGGATAGTAATATTTTTTCCCAGCCTATTATTCGAATAATCGCTCTCCAAAAACGAATTAAAAGGAGAAACCAAAACAGTAACATTATATTCTCCCGCAGTAATATTTGTCCAATTAACAGATGCAATGCCTTCTTCTCCAATACCTAAGCTAACATTGGCTTCGCCAATAAACTCATCTTCATATTTAGTCGAATGGTAAAATTCTATTGTGGCGTTTATGGCTTCTTTTTCGCCAATATTACCAATTAAAGTAGAGATTACAACATTTTCATCTTCTACTGGAGTAGAATTAGAAAAAGAAATAGTTTTAACAAGCAAGTCTGGATAGTCTTCTACCCAGAGAGTAAATTGTGCTGCCCTGCTAAACAAGTTTCCGTTATAACTGCCTTTGGCAGTAATGTCTAAATCATAAGCACCATATTCATCCGTATCTGTATAAGCATTTCCATAGACTCCATCATTAGCTGAATTATCATTATGTATCCCATCATCGTATAGGTCAAGCAAACTTTCAACACCATCTGACCTGTGAATTTTAGCTGTCAATACAGCTTCAAGAACTGCATCTCCATTTTTTGTAAGATTTGCTGTTATGTTCATCTGTTCGTTAAGCCTATATCGGACTATTTGAGTAGTTGGGGATAAGTGAAGATCGGTTATTAAACTGGTAAGTATAGCATAATCATCGCCGCTTTCATTCACATTTACAGCTTCGATAATAAGGCTCCAATTCCCAGTGACGGGCCCTAAAATGTCATAACCATGAATACCGCTAAAAAAAGAATAATTGCACTGGTTATTGCTTATACAATATGTTTCATCAACTTTCAATCCATTAGGGTCAATCAAATAAAAGCTAACATTCTCTGCAAAACTAACTAATGAAAACATAATTTCCTGCGCAGAATCAACGCTAATGCTATGGTTCTTTATCTGACCAGGATAGATTGTCCCATTGATTTCAGGCAATTCCTGGTAATCCTCTTCAGAAGGCCCTGCTTCTGTTAGGGCAACCATCTTATCTGAATTTAAGCTTAGCTTACTTAAAGAACCAACTACTTCTTCATCCAGGACAGATTTCACCCACTGGTAAGTTTCTGTTTCTTTAACAAGTTTAAAGTGGTCATACCCATACGCAGGATTATTTCTATAAGCTCCATCCAGATAAGCACTAACAACACTAACTAACATATCATTATTTTTAAGATGAAATAAGGAACTCAATCCAACAACTCCTGCCAAATTATCATACTCCACCTCATTAACTAAAATATCTGTGCTCTTCTCAGGATATTCACACTTGCTTTTATCAACATCTCCGCCAAAATTAAGGTGATTCAAAAATGGGGAGCATACTCTCATTTGATTTCTTGCAACCCCCAATATACTATTCAATAAAGCAACATCTTGCAAATAGCCACGGCCTATATCAAATATTGAGACAATATAGGTTGTGAAATATTTACTTGACTCGAATGCATTAGTGCCATGATTTGGTGTTCCCAACATTATTAGTTTCCTTACTCCCTTTTGTGTTTCATAATGCAATAAGCACTCCCTCGCTACCAGGCCCCCCATTGAGTGAGCAACTATATCCACATAATTTACTTTTTCAACTCTCCTAATTCGGTCTATTTCTTTACATAGGACTTTTGCGTAATCAGTAATATCCCCATTAGCAAAAGCAGAACCCTGTGCATAATCAACATTATAAACTGCGAAGCCATCTGCCCTCAACCAATTCTCAAAATTTGATAAAGAAGCAGAGGTGCTAAGATAACCATGAACCAAAATAACTGGGACAACACAACTATAATGGCAAACTCCACCACAATCAACACCATCTTCACCTAGATTAGAATCTTCATAATTGTTCTCACAACAATCGTGATTTGAACAGCTTCCGCCGCAGTCTATACCTAACTCATCATAGTCTTTTACACCATTATTGCAATGGCTTACCTGAATGCAATTTCCATTACCATCGCATTCCTGACTAGCCCCACATGAAGTTCCGGCAGGAGCATTTGTATAAGAAGAACAAAAAGCACTACAGGTACTGCTGCTTCCGCTGCAATACATATTCATATCAATATAGTCCCTGCATATTGTATCAAGGTAGTCGCAATCCTGCGAACCGCAAACAGTAGAAGAAGTATAATAATTGCATGTTAAGTCATTATTTGTGCAGTATTCACAAGTACTGCATGTATCAACTATAGTATCTAAATAATGTAAACCTGCGTCAACCCCATCGCAGTAATAATCCCTTGTCTTTACATAATTTGTTCCTGTTGGAGAATTAGAGCCATCACAGAACCCATTTGAATCATCAGTATATCCTGTTGGCTGGCTTCCTGAAGGTTTATAATGGCAGCCATCACAACATACTTCAGAACTGCATTCACATGATTGGCAACCAGAATCAGCTCCATCAGTATCTCCATCACAGTCATTATCTTTTCCATCGCCGCAATTTCCATTTGCAGTTGTTTCTGCTGTGTTATACCCGCCGCATGTGCATGAGCAGTCAGTGCAGCTGTCAGAAGAATAAGTACAGGAAGTTCCGGAACAGTAATAGTTGTAATAATAATTTCCTGAGCAGGTATCATAAGAATTACAATTCAAACAGTTAGGGTAAGTGCCGCATGAAGTGTCTGTACCTGAGCATGTTGCGCAACCAGAATCAGCTCCATCAGTATCTCCATCACAGTCATTATCTTTTCCATCGCCGCAATTTCCATTTGCAGTTGTTTCTGCTGTGTTATACCCGCCGCATGTGCATGAGCAGTCATTACAGTTATCAGATGTATAGCTACATCCAGCAGCATTACTTACACAATAATAATTCCTATAGGAATCACCATTGCAGCCATCATTGGAGTTGCAGTTTGTACAACTAGGGTAAGTGCCGCATGAAGTGTCTGTACCTGAGCATTGCGGATTACAACTTGCATCACTAACACATTGAGATTGTGTATCACAACCAGATGGATTGCATGTTCTTGTCTGATACATTTTGTCTGCTGCACAACCTCCCTGACCGCAACCTTGGTTTGACCAAGAGCCACAATCACAAACCGACGTAGATTCCCAAGCAGAATCTCTAGGTAGAATCCCCGGGTATTCTTTAGCAAAACTTAACCTATAATCTGCACCTAGTTTCCCAATATAAGCTGGTTGAGAACTTGAACCCCATAAAGAAACCCAAGGGTTTTGCCCATCAAAAGCAAGGCCAAAAATATCATATTCACTATAAATCCTAGAATATATCTGTCCTAACGGCGTAACTTTTCTTAGATAACCATTAAATGAGTCTTCAGTATATAAAAGGTAGGAACCATCCCAAGTTAGTCCTTCAGGATCCCAAGGATATTCTACAGGAATATCAATAGAAGTAAGTATACTCCCTAAATCAGAAGATAGTTTAAATAATTTATAATCCCTATAAGTAGAAGTTTCTGCTGCAACCCATAAGTTATTTCCATCCCATGTAAGGCCATAAGGATAACGACAAGGGGACGGACAATCATATGTATTTAGTAATAAACCCGCCCTAGAATATTTATATATCTTATTATTATTAGAATCAGATATCCAAAGATTATTTCCATCAAAAGCGAGACCTATTAAACTTGGGCTACTAATTATATCAAAACTGGCCTCTATACTACCATCTAAGGGGTTTATTTTAAGTAACTTATTATTACCTAAATGAGAATCAACCACCCATAAATATCCACTAGGGGCTTGCAATGAGTTATATTCATCTAATATATACAATGTGTTAAAATTTTTTATAAGTTCATAAGTATTAATTTCGCGTTTTTCACGTAAGGGTACCATATTTAAAAAGTTTGACCTAGTGTCCCCTAATGCATATACAAGAGAAAAAGAAACTATGAAGATGACTACAAAAATAGAAAGTAATCTTAATATTTTCTTAATCTTTAACCCCCCAACCATAAATTATCCTAATAAGAATTAAAGATGGTATATAAACCTTTTCTAAGAATTATCTCTTCTTCTTAAAATCTTCCCTTAAAAGCCTTATCTCTTCTGCCTGGTTCAGAATGACAATCTTCAGCTCTTCCTTCATGTTTTCGTTAACAGCTGCCAATATAACCATTAGAATCATCAAAAGCCATAAGAAAGTTGTCTGAAGAAGATCCCAAGAAAGCGCACCTTCAAAAACAACCATTCGGTGTATAGCTATGTAACCAACTACTATCAAAGCAATCCCAATAATTAGTAAGATTGTTTCAAAAGCATTAGGCCTTCTTCTCAGCGTTGCCATAATCCATTTTTTGTAAAGCTAGTATTTAAACTTTAGTATTTTTATTTTCTCATTATCCATTCTAAGCCGTATAAGTGGCCTGCAAATTTTCAAAAAAGAGATATCCTGCAAAAAGCCGGGCATTGAATTATGCTCTAGCCCATGGCCCCCTGCAGCATAAACTTTCATTCTTTACCCTTGCTTTGCCATTATATACTCTTCAATTAATTCCCTAAATTGCGTTGCTTTGATAGTGCTGTTTTTTGCTTCAGAAACTTCTGCTGTCCTGTTCATTTGATAAGTAAACTCGTGCCGTTGTTCTTTTTGTTTTTTCAAATCCTTAGCGCTTTTCTCTATTCTATGAAGCTCAAGAGTTTCATCCTGCAATTCCTTAAACATTGCCAAAGCTTTTGACATTCTGCTCGTTGTTATCTCTTTGGGCTTTTTCTGTTCTAGTTCAGAGCCTTTAACAATGTAATAATAGATAAAAGCGAGATAAATTGTTTTATGGGTATCTTTTGTTCCTCTTGGGAGCTTTTTTCCATCCAATCCCAATAAGTATTCAACTTGAAAAAACATTGAATAATAGCTTGCAGCAATAATCCAGATAGTAACTGTATCGTTGCCTTCAAGTTCTTCTGTCTGCTCAACCTTATCTAAAAGGTATAATGCCAAATTTAAAGAATCTTGTGCTTTTTTCTTTGTATGGTCCAAAAAAGCAGGCTCAGGAGCATCCCAAATATGCTTATTGTCCCACTCTTTAAAGAGTTTCTTAGCTTCTTCAATATCCTCTTTTTGTAACATGCTCTTTCACCATAACATAATAAGGTTCTGTTCCAAAAAGAACAATTCCTTGTTCAAAAGCCCCTCTGCCAACTGAATATTTCTGGTTTAGCATATCTATGAAATCATTTGTTGTAACTATATTAAAATCCTTTTTTAATGTTGATAACTTCAAGGCTTTATTAATTTTCTCTTTATAAGCTTCAATATCTTTTCTTTCTTGAATAATAAAAAGCAAATCTACATCAGAGTCCTTTCTTGGATTTTCCTTAGCGTAAGAGCCAAAAAAAAGCAGTATATAGAGCTTTCCTGCCAGTTCTTCCCCTATATCCCTTATTAAGATGGCAATTTGAGGGTATTTTTTCATTAATTTAGCTTTTTCATGCAATATGGCTGAGCTTAAATCCTCTATCCTGGAATTTTCAAAGTCTATGCTGATAAGATTCGCCTTTCCTTTTTTTTCTAATTTTATTAATTTTCTTTTTAATAAGATAGGTATTATTTTATGCACAGTTACATAAGTTAACGCAGTATCCAATGCAATCTGATGCAAACTTTTGCTTTTCAGGGGCTGTCTTAGTAAGTTTCCCAATATCTTGTTTTCTGTATCTTTGTAAGGTTTCATATTGTATAGTCAATATATAATATTATATATTTGATATATAAATCTTTTTATTTTTATTGGCTAATAAGTGATTAAGGAACATCTGTTTTTTAATATTCTACATTCTAAAATGTGCATGTGCAGCACATATTAAAAAATGCAATAAATAAAGGCAGAAGAGAACATAAGAGAATCAATAAAAGAAGTCAAAGTAAAGGGCATAGATAAAAAAGTGAAGAGATTGCTGCTGAAAGTTTAAGAAGTTAACCACTACATTTCTAGTCGGTATCTGTAAATATTACCCTAAGTTAACCACTACATAAACTTATATTGCTCTAAATATTCTTTTAAGCAGAATTTGCATATAGCCGGGAGATTCCCATTTCTTGCAGCATCTAGAGAAGATATATAATCATACCTTTTCTTAGAGGGGATAGCTAAAGGCATAACCCCCTTAAGCATTAGCAGCCAGTTAAGAAGCAGCCTTCCAATCCTTCCATTTCCATCAACAAAGGGATGTATTATCTCAAATTGAGCATGTGACTGAAAAGCAGCTTCAAAATCATTGATTTTAACATAAGCTTTCTTAATCCATTTAAGAAGCGATTCCATCCTTTCTTCTGTAAATAAATAAGAAGATGTGTAAACATCGCCTGCATAATTCTGCACTTTTTTATATTGGCCAAGAGTCTCTTTTGACTCAATCTTATTGTTAACTAACTTATGCATGGCAAGGATATCTTCACGTTTTGGAAACTTTTTATGTTTTTTTTCTACATAATTCCATGCTTCGAGCAGGTTAGCAGCCATATATAATTCTTTTTTCGTATGGCCTGCTGGAACAATATCCTCAAAAAGGTAGTTCGATGTGTCTTTTACAGTTAAAGTAGAGCCTTCTATTGCGTTGCTGTTTGAGATAAATACACTTAAAAATTTCTCTTTTTCTTTTTGTCTGGAAACATTGTCCAATCTTTTGATGTATTCTTTATAAGAATCAGATGCTTTTTTCATCTTTTCGTGATCTTGGTAAGATAATTGATCGTTCAATTCATTAAGAACCCAGTCTTTCTTTTGATAGGACAGTTTCATACACTCAAATTCTTCTCTCAGGATAGGCCTTTTTTTGCCAATATATTTTACTGTCTTTTGCAATACTCTATCTTTTTTTCTTACTGATTCAACTAGATAAAGATATTCGTGCCCTTTTATTCTCTTAGTTACTATGCTTACCATCATAACAAGTTAACCACTACATATATTTAAATCTTTCGATGAGAAAACTTTTTTTAGCAAATAATTTATAAGAGTTAACCACTACAAAACGTAGACCAAGGACCACAGCCTTGTTTCCCAAGGTGTTTTCTTATATTGATGGTGTGTGGGTTGAGCTAGACGGCAATGATGAAATCACGCTGGACATGGGCTTGTGGATAAATATGGTGGAAGACACTGAATTAAAAATAGAAGGAATTGAAGTTGAGAATTTTGCTTATAATTTAAATCAGGGCTTTAATTTAGTAGGTTATCCTAGTTTTGGTGTTAAGTCACCTGTTTATAGAGAATTATTCTTCAAGCAGCCATTTCCAAAGAGGGATAAAATTAACATTTCTGCCTTCTACAGATTCCTCAGCTTCGTGATTATCAGTTATTACGAGAAGTTTTTTGCATTTTAATTCTTCGCTAGCTTTTAACAATGCCTTAATTTCTCTTTTCTTTGTTTCTGAATTTTGAATATTAAAGCAGACTTGCACGAGCAGATTTATTTTTGTTCCTTCTTTAACAACAAAATCAACCTCCTCATGCTGGGGATTCTTCCAATAATGTATTTTAACTGAAGCGTTATCTATGGAATCTTTTTTTAATTTCAGAAAAACAGCGTTCTCATATAGTTTGCCATAATCCTTACTGAACTTAAATCCAATAAGATTAGCAAGGCCATTGTCAATACAATAAATCTTTCTTGGATTTTGGAATTGATCTTTAATTTTATATGAGAAAATAAGGTTATCAAAGAATAAAAAAGAATTTCTTATAAGCCAAAAATAATTTTCTAATGTCTGCACAGAAACCTTTATTCCCCTTGATTTGAAGTAATCCGCCATCTTGTTGAAGCTTAGCAGGGAAGTTATGTTTCCTGCCAGATAATAAGCGAATTCCTCAAGTATGTTTTCTTTTCTTACTGTCCTTGTTAAAATATCCCTAGATAGGATATCATTGAATAACTGGCTTAGAATCTGCTCTTTGTTTTGCGACAAGACTACTTCCGGAAACCCCCCAAATTGGAGGTATTCTTCGAGGAATTTTCTTATATTTGCCCTGCCTTTCTCTGTCACTACTTCTCTTGTATTATAACCTTTAAAAACCAGAAATTCTTTGAAAGTTAATGGCAAAAGCGTTGTTGTTATGTGCCTCCCTGTTAGAAGGCTTCCATAATCCCTGCTTAATAGATTTGCGCTTGAGCCAGAGACAAATATCTTAATTTTGCCTTTAAATTCGTCATAAATGCTTCTGGCGAACTTTTCCCATCCGTCTATTCTTTGAACCTCGTCGAAAAATACATATACTTTGCCTTTTTCTAAAAGATTTTCGGAGTAAATAAACTCTACAAGCTCGTTAAAATATTCTTGTTTTGGAGGGAACAGCTTCCTATTTTCGAAATTTATGTATATTGTTGATTTTTTATCTACATCCTTTAGCAATTCCTTTATTTTAGCGAACATTAGAAAGGTTTTTCCGCATCTTCTTATTCCAACTACATCACTTATAAGATTGCCTGAGCCTATCCTGCTTTCTCTCGGCATTATATCCGGCAGATCATTTTCCCAATATTCGTAAATAACTTCCTTTATCATCTTTACTTAACAATATTCTTTATTATTGTTAAGTATAGTTACTAATATTTAAATATTTGTATACTGGAGAATATAATTGCTTTGGAAAAGATTTTATTCAGGCGTTAATGGTGAAAATTCACAATATTCCTTGTTATTAACTTGGCATACAGTATTCCTAATGCTCCTGTTCTCAGAGAGCATCCATGACTTTGTCTGGAGAATATTAGGGCATTGAATATCTAAGTTTTCTTAACCCAATAGCCATAACCTAGTATGAAATATCCTACAAAAAGCCCATGGGGTAAACTATTTCTTCCTCTTCTTAGGCTTTCTCTTAACCAAAAGCACAACACTGACAATAGCCAGCGCCACCAATACAGGAGACAATATCTTAAATAAGTTCCAGCTTGGCGGAGCTAGTTTTTCCAGCTCTTTGCCAATCTTTTCTGCAATTGCTGTTCCCTTCAGCAGCTTTAAGCAGTCTTCTAACACTTCCTTATTAAGCTCATAGCTTAAGTGAGTTGGCTTGTCAATCACGTCAAAGTGCCACATTATAACAGGGTCTTCCTGCACAATTTCAAAATCCATATTCGAAAATGCTATATCTGATTCGTTTATCAGCCCCCACTTCAGGAACAATATCATGCACTTGGGTATCTGCTCGTAAAAAGAAACATTGTACAAAACATTCTTAGGGTCTAATGTTATATTCACCTTTGTTTTTCCGTCCTCAACCTCTATATCCCTTATTATCTCTAATTCATCTGTTACATTTGTGTAATTTCCCCCTCCCCCTCCTCCTCCGCACCAATAGCATTCAGGCTCTGGCTCTACTGGCTCTGGCGGCTGCGGTACAGGCGGCGTTGGCGGGTTAGGCGGCGGCGTTGGCGGTGTTGGTGTTGGAGGTATAATTGGTTTTGGCGTAGGAGTGCTTCCTCCTCCGCCCTTATTATGCGCCAATATATTTTCTGCGAAAAATGTATGGCTTTTTTCAATAGTTTTAAGGTTGTAAGTCTGTATCTTGCCCTTTGTATATGTTATATCTATAACCTTTTTCCATAATTTTCCAAATGCTAATAAATAATCGCCTTTCTCAATCTTATCTACATCCAGATTTTCATATTTTAAAGTTATCTCTGGCTCAACAGAAGCCCATCCCTTACTTGAATATAATGGATGCTCGTTTGTAACCTTTAAAGTTGTTTTATCATCAAAAGTGATTGTGTAATAGCCTTCCCTTATAGGAGATTCTATTTCCAGGACTTTTGAATAGATTAGATTAAAGTTTTCATCATAAGACAGCGCATAATCTCCTATAGAAATATCTTCTATTGGATTAGCTCCTTCTGCTGTCCTGATCAAAGTCCCTGCAGGAAAGCATGAACTGCTGCAGCTTCCGCAGTCTGCCGGGCAAATGCTGCAGCTCTCATTTGAATTACAAGTTCCATCACCGCATTCTGCAGCTATGGAAATGTTTACATTTGATGTTATTGCTGAATTTCCATAGGTTGAATTGAAGAAAGCAAAGAATTCTTCTGTAAGTGAGCTGCCTGTTGCGTTTAAATACCATGTTACATTGCAGACAGTTCCTATCTGCATATTTCCCAGGCAGGATACATTATTGTATGTCATTGGGTTTGAAAGATTTGTATAGAAAGGAGTTCCTGCTTGCTCTGGAACCAAAACTCCAACCGCAAATCCTGTAACAGACGGCTCATAGATTATAGTTGCTGCTGAGAACAATGCCATTATTAAAATTAGCTTTGTTTCTATCTCTGCGCTTATTCCCAATAAAATAAAGATAGAGATTGCTGTAAATATCAATAGGAATAATTGGATATGCGTTGGGTTTAATGGCTCTTTTGGCTCTGGCTTTGCTTCAATCATCAATGGGTCAAGGCTTGCATTAACATCCCCGCAGGATCTTACTGCGCAGCTTACATTAGCTGTGAAGTTAAAGAAAGCATTTCGTGTAACATTTATAGCTGCTGTTGGATAGATTAATCCTGCTGTTAAAGTTCCAGGCTCAGCAACAGTAAGTGTAAAATTGCTGCTGTAATAGCTCCAGTTCCCATTAGTTGAATTATCATAGCACAGCACATTCCACACAAAGTTCCCATTAGGAGGGCTTATTGTTATATTATATTGCGTTGAATCATTAGTCGTAGGATAAACAGTATTATTAGCAGCCCACGCGCCAGTAAAATTAGCATACAAAGTGCAGTTAGTGACATTATAATCATCACTTGCAGTAAAGTTAAAGTCAATCGGCGTAACAGTCTCAGTGCCATCATCATCAGGCTTATCCAAGGATTCTATAGTTGGGGCGTTGTCTGGGTTTGAAACTGCTGGGGTGTAATCAACAAACAGCCTTGGAATATATCCAAAAGTTAATGATTCGTTTGTGTGGAAAT
>CAZSRD010000004.1:56880-72937 GCA_964609455.1 uncultured Methanosarcinales archaeon | reverse complement strand
ATAAAAGAAATAGTGGTTGGATATATAACTGTGAACTAATTACGGGACATCACAGAAATCACAAAGGATCAAAATTAACAATTTAACCCATTCTCTCTTATATACCCCAATGCAAACCTATACATCCTATCAGGGATCCCTAATATTTCTTTTACAGCTTTAAGAGAAGCTACTCTTTCTGTACCAGGAATATTATGTGTTGATATATTGCCTACTGATAGTATTCTAAAACTAGGTTCATGCTGCCTTTGTTTAGGCTTATTCAAGGTTGATTCTACACGTCTAACATGAGAAGAACATTCAAGCAAAACAGCTATATTCCTGTTTAATTCTTTTGTAAACTCTATACTGCCAAAATAATATGTTGTTTCATATTTATGTGGTTCTTCTCGCTGTAATTGTTTTGGATTGATAAATGCCCTATATAACCTACCATCATATTCAAAATGAGCTTCTCTAGAGGAAAAATGTCTAGGAGTATTATCCACTAAATAAGCTTCTAGAGCACCCCTATCAGCAAAAGAGCATAATCCCCCCAATACTCCCCTTATATGTTCTTGCCTCTCATTTCCTGTTTTATTATTAGTTTCATCTATTTTACAATATAAGAAATCTCTAATATGTGTAAGAAACTTAACTTCACTAATATCTTTTTCCTTACCGGCAGAATCCATCAGCATCGCAGCTAATACTAAAAATGATAAAGGTTCTGGACCATCAAAATCATCACACAATGCTCCATACATTTCATAAGGATAATTGATGTGCTCTCCACTTTCTTCTAATCTTATGAGATGGTAATTTAACTCAGGGTGTTTTCTTAATAACCTTTGATGTTTAGCAACTGTTTGGTTGATATTATCAGTTGCATGGCCCCACTTAACTTCATAGATATCATTGCCAACTCTGAAATCGATTCTTGTTCTGAAATAACCCTTTCCAACATCAAGGCAATACTGGGGGATAACTAAATCAGTTGGAGAGGTATAAGCTAAAAATAACCCCACTAATTGTTCAAATGCTTCGCCTTTTACAAATGTGGTTGTATTAGGTGATTTATGTTCAATTCTCGCGCTTATTTCCCTTATTCTTCTGCCTTTTCTTTTTTCTGTCTCTTTAATTCCGAATTGTTCAGGCAAACGAGATGAAGAATAAGTACCTCTAAAATCATCTGAAGCCAGCCAGCCCAATTCAATAAGTTTTGCACGTAGAACTGCCCTTGTATCTTTAATTCCAAGTGCAACAGCCAATGCCTTGTTCCTTTTAACATCGTTAATGCTTGCATAGGTGTATTGAACATACTTTCTTAGATTAGCATGAATTTGTTCAGAACTAACTACTTCTGGATTTATATAAAAACTCAAATAGCTCCATTTACTTAATGTATGGTTATCAGGTATTTCAGCGCTTAAAAAACCACGTTCTACACAAGCTTTAGCAGTAGCTTTTGTACTATAAGGTGGAACACCTAAGGCAGTAGATATACCCTTATTTATATCAATATCGTCTAGTGTAGCGTATTTAAATTGCATATAAATTTTTAGATTTCTTTCTGCTTGTTCTTCACCCACCACCCCTACCTTAAAATAAAAGCTTCCTTTTTTTCTTTTTGGGATATGGCCTATTGGAAGTTCAGGACTTAAAAAACCACGCTTAACTAAAGCTCTTGCTAAAGTTGTTTGGTTAGCATCAAGTAGATTTAAAACTGAAGATAGTGCTCTATTCATGGAAATATCATCTAGTGTCTCATATGTGTAGTTAACATATGCCATTACATTCTCTTTAACTTGTCCAGGCCCAACCATTGTTTTGTCCAAATATCTACAACCTGTTTTTTTACTTATTGGATGACCCCTTGGCAGTTTAGGACTCAAGAAACCTCTATCTAGACATCCTCTTGCAATATCATCTGGGTTTCTAGAAACCCTTAAAACTACAGATAATGCTTTATTATCCCCAATATCATCTAGTGTAACATAATTAGATTGAACGTATCTTTTTAGATTTCTTTCAGCTTTTTTCTTTCCTACTATTTTCTCATCTAGATACAGGCTTATAATCCTTCCATTGCTTATAGCGGCTCCTTCCGGCATATCTGGACTTAAAAATTCATGTTTTACTAAAGCCCTTGCAATATTTCCTCTCCTATTTGCAACCCCTAAAGCCTTAGCTAATGGTTTAAATGCATACACATCATCCAGTGTTCTGTATCTAGACTCAATAAAATTCTGGAAATCTTCTCTTTTTTGTTCTATTACATCTAATAGACTTCCTTTAGTATTATATAACTTCTTCTTAAAAAAACTGATTCTACCTGACCTAGCTCTTAAAAACTCATCAAAAAACCCAGGACCATCTACAAAAGGCACAATAGTTGCTGAACTAGCCTCTAAATCAGGATTTTGCTCTAATGCTTGAATTAAATCTGTAATGCTCATTTTATTACTATTTCAAAGTAGATAAGAATTAATAGCCTAATTTAAATCTTTGGTTATTTTAACTGTTTAAATAAAAAGAATTTATTCCCCTTCTTCAATCCTAATTCCTTTCCATGTTTTTCTGGCTCTTTCCAACCTTTCAAAATTACCAGTGTCCATCCACTGTCCAGAAAATGGAAAGCCTCTCAAGCGTCCTTCTTTAGCTAGTTTTGGAAATATTTCTTTTTCTAACATGCAGAACTTTCCTTTTGGAATCATTTCAATAACTTCTGGCTCTATAATATAAAATCCAGAGTTAATCAGATTAGAGGGAGCTTCAGATTTCTTTGGCTTTTCGACAAATTCCAATATCCTTGAGCCATCTAACCTTGCTACCCCATATTGTGAAGGGTCATCTACAGAAGTTAAGGCAATTGTAACTAAAGCATTCTTCCTTTTATGTAATCTATACATTCTTGGAATATTGATGCATTTAAGCTCATCACCATTAGAGACAATAAATGAATCAGTAAGCATATCTTTAGCCAAACGAAGAGGCCCCGCAGTTCCCAAAGGTTCTTTTTCTTCAACATATTCTATATTCATCCCAAACTTGCTTCCATCTGTAAAGTAATCCTTCATCTTATCAGCTAGATAACCAACAGATAATACAACATCCCTAATTCCATAATTTTTCAATAAGTCAAACAGCCATTCTGTTATGGTCTTTCCTTGGATATCAATTAATCCTTTTGGAATCTTGTAAGTTAATGGCCTTAGCCTTGTTCCTTTCCCACCAGCTAAGATCAAAGCCTTGGAAGGAATAGAAATGCCCAATGCATCTTCTAATATTTTTTCTACTTCCTGGCTTCTGTTCTTTATTTCTTTGCCATCTATTCTTTTGTCTAGCTGCTTGATTAAATCTTCATTTAGAGTTAAAGTCACCCGCTCTTTCATAAAACCACCATATATAATAATGTTTATAAAGCTACTATATAAACCTTTCTGTTTTTGTATGATACTATATGACAATAGAAACATTTATATATAAGTTGTTTTGTTAAGGCTATATAGGGTGGTATTATGGCTATAACAGGAAAAAAGAAAAAGCAGATAGCTGTCTTAACCGGCGGAGGAGATGCTCCAGGTTTAAACGCTGTAATTAGAGGCATAGTATTCAAAGCTAAAGAGCTAGGTTATGATGTTCTTGGGATTGTAGATGGATGGAAAGGGTTATTAGATTGCACCCATTGTGGTGTTCTTGATCTAGACCAAGTAGAAGATATACATATGTTAGGAGGCACTATTTTACACACATCCAGAACTAATCCATATAATGTAGAGAATGGCCCTAAAAAGGTTAAGGATAACCTTAAAAAAATAAATTGCGATTTCTTAATAGCTATTGGTGGCGAAGATACTTTAGGAGTTGCAAACAAACTAGCTAAAGACGGAGTTAAAGTTGTTGGTGTACCAAAAACAATTGATAATGATTTAAGCGAAACAGATTACACTTTTGGGTTTAATACTGCTATAACAAGAGCTACTGAAGCAATACAAAATCTGCATACAACTGCTAAATCCCATCATAGAACTTTAATAATAGAGGTTATGGGGAGGCATGCAGGCTGGATGACTTTAGAAGCTGGTATGGCAGGCGGCGCATCTATAATTTTACTTCCAGAAGAGCCTTTTGATATTGATGAAATATGTAAAATAATCAAGAACAGAGAAAAGAAAGGAAAATATTATACAATAATCGCTATATCAGAGGGAGCTGTTCCAAAAAAAGGACAGATGGTTTTACAAACAGGAGAAAAAGATGATTTTGGCCATGTTCGTTTAGGGGGTATAGCAGAAAGATTATGTGCAGAAATTGAAAAGAGAATAGGTATAGAGTGCAGGCACGTTGTTTTAGGACATTTACAAAGAGCAGGAGAGCCAACTGTTTTTGATAGGGTTTTAGGAACAAGATTTGGAATAAAAGCAGCAGAAATGGTACATAAAGGAGAATTTGGTAAGATGGTTGCTTTGAAAGGAACAGATATCGTTTCAGTACCAATAGAAAAAGCAGTCGGAAAGCTAAAAACAGTTCCTAAAGAAAGATATGATGAAGCTAAACTATTTTTTGAAAAGGGGGATTAAGAATGAATGAGCCATTGCCAGGAAATGAAGTTTTTAATGCTTTAAAAAATGAGGAATGCATAATACTGGCATGTAACCCAAGAATAACAATTGGTGTTGCTAAAGGAATTTTTAGGGCTGCAAAAGAGCTTGATGCTGCTCTTATTATGGAGCTTGCCCGTACTGAATGCAACCATAAAGTTGGCTACACAGGATTGACACCAAAAACATTTTCCCAAAATCTAAAAAAAGCTAATTCTGATGTGAAGCATGATGTCTGGGTTTTGCATGCAGACCATATAGGTATTAAGGAAGGAACGCCTGAAGAGATTCAGGAAGTAAAGGATATGATAGCTGCCCAGATTAAGGCAGGCTATACATCATTTGCAATTGACGCTTCTCATTTATTTAATTTCAAAGGCAAAACAATAGAAGAAGAATTAGCCCCAAATATAAAGGCTACAATAGAGGTTGCAAACTTCATAAAAGAAAAAATTAGGGGAAATGGATTTGGTTTAGAGGTGGAAGTTGGAGAGATAGGAAGAACAGGCAAAGAAGGGATGGTTCTGACAAAGCCAGAAGAGGCTGTTACTTATATTGCTAAATTAAAAGAAGCTGGGATTAAGCCAAATGTAATTGCCATTGCAAACGGCTCAACACACGGCAATATTTATGATGAAAACGGCAACCCAATCGCCCAAACATCAATTAATATTGAGCAGACAAAAGCTGTTGCAAAAGCATTAAGAGATGCTGGCTTTAATGTTAGAATTGCGCAGCATGGCATAACTGGAACTCCTCTTGAAATAATAAGGGGCCAATTTCCGCATGGAGATATATTAAAGGGCAATGTAGCTACATTATTCCAGAATATTGTTTTTGATGCCCTGAAAAAGTATCATCCCGATCTGTGGCAGGAGATGTTTGAATGGGTATTGAAAAATAAGCCCATACCCGGAAAGAAACCTGCAGAGGTTTTTGGAAAGAATGGGAAATATGCTCCGAAGGTATTTTTTGATAAAATATATGCAATGTCTGATGAATGCAGGCAAGAGGTAGAAGAAGAATCCTATAAATCTGCTTGTGATCATATCAAGGCGTTTAGGTCAGAAGGTAGCGCCTCTATTGTAAGAGAAAAACTTCAAGGGTGAGAATATGGGTAAGATAAAAGTAGGTATTGTTGGTTACGGTACTATAGGTAAGAGGGTAGCAGATGCTGTCATGCTTCAGGATGATATGGAGCTTGTAGGAGTTACAGCAAGGAGCTATAATTACCGGATGATTTCAGCAGATATAAAAAAGATCCCTATGTATAAATGGCCAGAAGCAGAGGAGCTTAACGGCCTTAAGATGGCTGGAACATTTGAAGACATGCTAAAAAAGGTTGATATAATAGTTGACTGCTCTCCAAAAAAAGGCGGAGCTGAGAATAAAGAGAAATATTATATTCCAAACAAGATAAAGGCAATCTTCCAGGGAGGAGAAAAAGCCAAGATAGCTGATGTAAGCTTTAATGCTCAATCTAATTATAGCAAAGCTGTTGGCAAGGATTATATCAGGGTTGTAAGCTGCAACACAACAGGATTATGCAGAACGCTTAATGCCATTAAGAGCAAATATGGCATTGAAGCTGTGCATGCAACCATGATTAGAAGAGGAGCAGACCCATGGGACATAAGGCACGGGCCGATAAATGCTATTGTTCCAGTTTTAGAATTACCTTCTCACCATGGCCCAGATGTAAGGACTGTTCTGCCTGATGTTGAGATATTCACAACAGCCATCTCAGTCTCAAGCACATTGATGCACCTTCATACTGTAACTGTAGACTGCAAAGAGACGCCTGATGTGAATGAAGTAATTAAGCTTTTTGAAAAAACACCTAGGGTCAGGGTTGTTGCCAATGAATCTGGTGTAAGGTCAACAGCAGAAATCATGGAATTTGCAAAAGACCTTGGAAGAAACAGAAGCGATATGCCTGAAATAGTTGTATGGAAAGAAGCTATTGGGACTTACAAGAATAAATTATTGTATATGCAGGCTATTCACCAAGAATCAGATGTTATCTGCGAGAATATTGATGCAATAAGAGCAGCAATGGGCTTTAAAGATGGCAAAGCTTCAATAAAGAAGACAAACAAGACATTAAAAATAGATTTTTGCAAAGAATGCGCTGAATAGATTACCTTATATTATTTTCTTTTTTGAATTGTTCCATCTCTTCAAGCCAATGAATGCTGTTAGGACCTAACCCACACTTAGCCATTAGGCCCTGGTAGCAGTCAATAACCAACCCAGCATATCTGGCTTTTCTGGGTTCAGGGGCTGATGCATATAACCTCTTTGCTATACCAAGAACCCCCTCTGTTGATTCTACATCCTGTGATAACCTTAGTTCTGCCAATCTTGATCTCTGCGCATCATAAACAACATCGAAACAACCTAAACAAATTTGTAATTGTTCTTGTGCCAGCCCAACAAAGTTAGGATATTTTTTGCAGGCATCTGACAAAGCAGTACTGATTTGATAAGCTTCATCCAATGGACCGATATAAGATATAAACCAATCAGGATCATGATATTGGGGGGGTGGTGATTTACGAATTCTAGCGGAATTTTCAGTCAGAATGTCTTTTAATGTAAGGGCAGCTTCTTCCTTCTTTCCCGGGACTTCAAGATCATGGGCTGCAGAATGTATCCTATCTGTAAGCTCCCTTATTTGCCCCTGTCCCTGTCGATGCATTTTAATGCTTGAATTTACCTGCTTATATTTAAATATTTCTTTTGTAATCACCAAATAATAACAATTTTATAGAATTTCAGCCCTCAAATCATAAGGAGTTATACTTTTAACCTTGACCTTGACATAATCTCCTAACTTAAAATCCCCCATTATGATTACAGGCTTATAAGCAAAATTCCTGCCCACAAGAGTATCATTTTTTCCTTTTTGGTCTATCAGCACTTCTCCCTGCCAATCTATCCATCTTTCATTGTTCATTCTTGCGATATTAATGAATATGTCAGTTAGAATCCTAGACCTTTCTTTTGTTACCCTGCCATGTATCTGGCCTTCCATCTTTGCTGCTTCTGTTCCTGGCCTTGCCTGAAACCTTGATATGTTCAAAACATCTGGTTTTATCTCTTTGACCAGATTCAAAGAATCATTAAACTGCTCTTCTGTTTCTGTTGGAAACCCGCATATAATATCTGTGCTTATTGCAATATTGGGAATTTCTTTTCTAAATTCATCAATTATTTTTTTAAAATCATCTGCTGTATAGTTTCTTTTCATCAGCTTCAATATCTCATCATTCCCAGACTGGACAGGAATATGCAAAAACTTGAACACATTATCATTTTTATAAGCTTCAATCATTGAAGGCAATATCTCTAACAGATGCCAAGGATTCATCATTCCTATCCTAATAAAGAATTTCTTATCTATAGAAGCAATATTCTTAACCAATAAAGGAAGCTTGCTCTTTTCTCCTTTATCAAGCATATAAGCAGAGTTATCCTGCGAAGATATCCATAATTCCCTACACCCATCATTCAAGCATTTCAAAGCCTCAGCCTCGATATCCTGCATGTCATAAGAAAATAGCTTGCCCTTAACATACTTAACAGAGCAATAAGCGCAGTAACCAGCGCAGCTATTCAAGATAGGAATAATACCGATAACAGGATTCTGCCTTATCTTAGGCAGATTGATCTTTTTGTACTCATCAGTGCCCATAGCTTCAGCACAATTGTCATTGATAACCTCTTCAATTACCTCAACTATAGATTTTATATTATGGGTATTGATAAAACCCACATCCTCCCTTATATTTCTTACTTCTTTCAAAATTATTTTTGTAATACATCCAGCGACTATCAACTTCTTACCCGGAAACTCTTCAGCCAGTTTTCTTATGTTCCTCAAAGCAGTCTCTTCACCCTTTACAGTACATATATTGATTATCAGTATTTCTGCTTCTTCTGGCTCTTCAACTATTTCAAACTTAGCTTTCTTTAGCAAACCCATCATTACCTCTGACTCTGACAGGTTGGTGCTGCAGCCATGGGTCTGGAAATAGATTGATGTCATTATGGATTAAAGAAGTATAGCTTCGTTTAAAAATGTTAGTACGATACAAAATCATCTATAAAATAAGAATTTAGGGCAGCTAATCAATTACAAAACCGCATTTCTCACAATAAACTTCATTATCTTTTCTAATTATCTTTTTACTGCCGCATTCAGGGCATTTCTTTTCCCCTTGCCCTTCAATTGACTGCAATGATTTTTCACTTGCCATTTTTATTTGTTGCTTCTTGCAACCTCGTGGTTGCATTTGTCGCATTTCAATACAAAATATGTAGTCCCTCCTAGCTCCTTTTCCTCTTTTTTAACAAACTTGCCCTTTTTGCAGAGACTACAATTACCATAATCCTCAGCGATAGTAACCACCCTTATAGACTAGATATGTACTTGTCTATTTATAAACCTTTTGAAATTCAGAGAGAAGTTCAGGATTTAGAAAATCTGTGAGGTGTTCTATCGTTATTATTTTTTCACGAGAGAACAAGCTTCAGCAAGTAATCTTTTACATTCAATATTAGAATCAGAATCAGCAATTATCCTTAAAAGATTAGCTTCTGTTTTAGAAGCCCTAAACCAGACAAAATTGTTTTTATTGATTATTATTTTTAGGCCGCCTGTTTCATCGCCAGTTTCCTGAATTATGTATTTGGAATAATATTTTTTAATTTTATTTCTATCAATTTTTTTACTTAACTTAATCTTTTTTTGTATTGTATGATACTTTGGCAGTTCTTTTATCAATTGCCTTAATGATTTTTTCCTCATATTGATTATCTTAAGTAAATAAAAAACAGATAAAATCCCATCTCTGCATCTCGAAGGGGGGATTATAACACCGCCATTACTCCCCTCCCCCCCAATTGGGCTATTCAATCTTAACATTTCATCAACAACATTAATCTCCCCTACCTCAACTTCTTTTACATCACAATTATGCTTTTCTGCAACTCTTCTGACAACATTAGAGGTAGCATCATTCGTAACAACAATTCCTTTCTTCAAAATATCATCAACAATTAAAGCTAGCAAATAATTACCATCCACTAAACTGCCATCCTTAAGCAAAATCTCAACTCTGTCTGCATCACAGTCAAAGCCAGCTGCAAACTCAGCATTTCCCATAATTTTCTTTAAATATCTTAATGACACCTCATTTGGCTCTATCTTTCTTTTAAATTTACCAATTCTATCATTAATAACTTCAATATTCTTTAATTTTAATTTTTTAATTATCTCTTTTACAATAACCCCAGAGCCGCCATTAACATCTAATATCACTTTTGCCTTATTATCAATCTTACCGACAATTTTCAATAAAAACTTAGCATATCTATCAATCAAGTCTCTGTTTTTCTTAAGAATCTTATTTTTCCTATTAATTCTCAATTCTTTAACCCTCCTAAATTCCTTTATCACTTCATTAATGTCTTTAGGCCTCAGAACTGCGCCGTCTTTATCCAAAAACTTAAAGCCATTGAACTCAGGCTCATTATGCGAGGCAGTTATCATAATGCCGCCATCTGCTTTATACTTTCTAACAGCCAATTCAACAGCAGCAACAGGCATAATGCCAACATCAATTATATTTGTTAAAGGCTCAAACACGGCTTTCTTCAAAGCCTTATTAGATCTCCTAGTGTCATAGCCAACTACAATCAAAGGCTCTTTTCCAACCTTCTTCTTAAGAAACTCATAGAAAACATAAGCATATCTCCTTGCAGCATCATCTGTAAGCTCCTTACCATAAACTCCCCTAATGCCTGAAAATGATTCTACTAACATACTGTTCTAGAAATCTAAGGGGTTTATAAAATTAATGGAGTTGAGGTCAATAAAAAAGGCAAACTTTTTATACCCTCCCAATACATTACATCCTATAGCAACGAGGTGCATAGAAATGGAAGTACAAAACAAGGAAAATATTTCTTTAGGGGGCAATATAGATTTAAATGGTTTTCAGAATATAGAGCCTGCAAAACTAGTTGTTCTAAAGAAAATAATAGGCAACTGTGCAAAGCAAATGAAAGAAAAAAAGCCAGATTATGAAAAACTAGTAATGACCTTAGAAGGAGAAGATAAAATAAAAGCAGAGCTGACAGCAGGTGGAAAAACAATAACTGGCGAGTCAGAGCCAACTAATCTATTTATGGCTGTTGATCAAGCTTTAAAGAAGGTTATGGAACAGCTTTAGTGCTTCCTTACAATTTGTTCTTTAAGTTGCAAGAACTGCATTAGCTTAAGCGCTTTTACTTCTTCCTGTAATCGCTCTATGGTCTCTTTCAATTCATAAATCAGCTCATAATTGTGCTGTATATTGGTTACGTTCTCCTCTACAACACAAGAAACATCTGTAATCTGATGAAATTCAGACCTAATCTGTTTTATCCAGGAATCTACATTTTCAATAAATCCTTTTGTTTCGAGTTCCATTTAAAATCAGCTTTGTTATATGTAAGAGGCATTGGTGACAACATATCGTTTAGGTCATAGTTGTTATTTTTTTTGTCCTCGTTTATGTCTCACCAGCCAAATCCTGCCTCTTTTAAATTTTATATACTAGTATACTAATCTGTATATTAGTGATATTTAAAGCTTTTGGTTTTGTATACTACTGCAATATATAGTTTGTATTGATATATTCTGTATTGTCGATAATTATAAAAAACAAATCAATTTAGCTTCCAATTATGTCAGGTCCAGGAGAGGGAAAAATAGAATTGAAAGGAGCAAGGGTTTTCATACATGAAAAAGGTAAAAGTATGGCTAGAATCACACATATCGACGTGGAACATCCAGAGCTGAACAAGATAATAAAAGAAAAAGAAGCAACATATGCGGCAGGAAAAAATGGCGGGTTCTTTGTCGGATTAAAAAAGGAAATGATAAAGAGAGCAGAAAATTTAGTGAACAAACAGTAATTATATAAATTATAATCACAAACTTTAAAAATAAGCACTTTAGACCTTGAAATTAAGGGGATTTCATCATGGCAAAAAGCAAAGATTCAAGCGAAGAAGAGTTAGGGGAAGACAACATTTATGAAGAAGATGGAAGAGAAGACCTAGTTGCGGATGATGCTATGTCAGCTGAAGAAGAAGGCTTTATGAAAGGCTATGAAGAAGCTGATGAAAAAGTAGATGAAGTTGATGCTGAGCCTGAAGAAAAAGAAGATTAAACAATAACGTTTATAAAAACTCACTAATTCTATATCTTTATATGGGCTTAATAAACAAAAAAGCAACAGCTAAGTTTCCAACAAAATTCTACGGAGATTTTATTATTAATGTCTATGAAGATAATAAAGGCAACCATCATGCAGCTTTGGTTAAAGGAGAAGTCAAAAACAAAAAAAACATATTAGTCAGAGTACATTCCGAATGCTTGACAGGGGATACTTTCCATAGTTTAAGATGTGATTGCGGCGAACAAATGGAAAAAGCCCTGGCATTGATCGGAAACGAAGGCGGAGTTCTCCTATACCTAAGGCAGGAAGGAAGAGGAATTGGATTGTTAAATAAAATCAAGGCATATGCATTGCAGGACCAAGGTTACGATACTGTTGAGGCAAATGAAAAGCTAGGCTTTAAGGCAGATGAAAGGGATTACACAATTGGCGCTCAGATACTATCAGACTTGGGATTAACAACAATAAAGTTATTGACAAACAACCCTAAGAAGATTACTGGAATAGAAAAGTATGGATTGAAGATTGTTGAGAGGGTTCCATTAATCATTGAAGCTGGTGAACATAACAAAAAATACCTAGACACAAAGAAAGAAAAATTAGGGCATATGCTGGATAAGGAAGGTAAAGTCAGTTAATTTTTTAAATGAATAGCTATATTTCTACTTTAAAATGGTGTTGAGGGGAGTTTAAATGAGTTTTTTTGGTAGGGGTTCTTCAAATATGCCGCCCCATGGTGTTGACCATGTTTTTGGTGATAGGCCTGCAGATGATGGTCTAGGCAGTATAGTTGAGAAACTAGATCAATGGGGGGTTTATGAAGCTGAATGGGATCCTGTTCGAAATTTGGGCCATAAGTATGATAGAATTTCCAGACAAGATGCTCTACCAGACCCCGTTTTAAGAATACATAATCCAAATAAGCCAAACGCAGAATATTGGGGGCATTTTGTTTATAGTACCAATAAAAGATGGGGTCCTGCATCTAATGGGGTAAGAGGGGGGGTAAGGTCCAGGCGGGCAGCCTATGGAAGATTGGATGTTAAAGTAATAGGCATCCCTAAATTGGATGATGGAAGAGGGCATTATTCAGTTGTTTTAAGCTTTGAGATAAATCCTAAACAAGCAGGGATTGTAACTGGCGATAAGGTATTCAGGATTTTATATATTGAGAAAGGAAGAGGCGGGCCTCACCCATTTGTCCAGTTTATGTGGGGTGATGGAAAGAGGGGGCACGGACTTTTATTGCCTACACGTAAGCCAGGGCATTATGACCACCCTGATGAACAAAGAAAGATTGCAGAAAATGAAATAACCGAGGATATGATTTATGGTAACACAAACAGGAGCCCATTGGAGCTTGAAAGCTATGTCTTAGCAAGGCTAACCGGCCAAACTCCTTCTGGAACTAACTTCTTTGAGCCTGTTGTTAATTTTATGGATGAAGACCAAGCATCTACACCTGACGGAAGAAGATTAATCACAAGAGTCGAGGGCTATGATAAGGGAGCACTGATTTATGATTTACCAATCACAGCTGTTGCTGGGCCAATAGAAGCAGATAGAGATAAAAAAGGCATGGGGCATGTAAAAAGACCAGATGGTGAAGATGTTAATTTCTGGTACAAACCTGTTTTTGTTATAGGGGCAGAAAACCATGTAGGAAACTATGTGGGGAGAGCAGAAATAGTATCAAACGGAGCAAAAGTTATCCTAGCTAGAATGATAGATTCAGCAGAACCTCAAAGAACAGATGACGACTGTCCATTCTAAAACTTCAAAACTTCCATTATCTTAGCAATATCTTTCTCATCTATTACAAACAAAGTATCTGTCCATGTAGACATTGTTTCTATTATGTTAATGCCATTCTCAGATAATAAAGTTGTCAGATAAGCAATTACACCTGGTGTTTTCTCCATATCCTCAGAGCTTTTCAAGGTAACCTCTGCTAAACTTCCAGTTATCTTCATAATCTTGCTCTTAAACAGCTTTTTTACTTCACCAATAAACTCTTCTGCTGTAATCAAGGTTATTGTGGTGCTGCCTTCAATCATATGGAAAATGCCGCCTTTATCCTTGATTATCTTTTGAAGCTCTAAAACATGGTTAAAGAAAACATTTTTCTCAACCAAAGCTACAAAAATCTTATTTTTAACCTCAAGTTTGCTCTCTTTTAAAATATCTTTAATCTTATCCTCAAGAACCTTTTCCTTCTTTATCTTTCTAAAATACCTTCTGCACGCAATTAGTATAGCATCAAAGTTATCTTTCAGATCTAAACTCTCCTCTTCAACAATCCTTCTTGTAAGAGCAGAGTAATTTACCAGCCCTTTTCTGACACAATCCTTAATGCTTGGATGCTCATTTATATATTGTTCAGTGATTTTTGTTATATTCATTTACAACACCTTCTGCCCCCTTAAGATTGTATATGCACCACTTTTTATGCTTGCATTCATATGAAAAAGACAAAGCACTAACCAGATTGATCAATTTGTAAAATTTCTTTCTGGAATCAAACTCTTTTGAAAGTTGCCCATATTTCCTATACCCATCTAAAAAGATCCCCTCCAGTTCAGGTTTTTTGGCAAACATCCATGAGCATGACTTTGCTATATCCAGCTCATTATGGCCAGCAATAGCCCATTCAATATCCACAACCCCATTAATTTTTTCATCCTTGACAATAATATGTGATGGATGGTAATCCTTGTGCAATAAGCAAGGTTTAGATTTAATATCCAAAAGATGCCTGTTGTCATCAATAATAGCTGTAATCTTTTTCTTTATAGTTTTATTAGGTATTCTTTTAAACTTCAAACTAATATCATAATCAAGAAAATCGCTCCATTTTCTGAATTTAGGTTTTATCTGCTTGCCAATGATCCATCCATAATAAGGAAACTTGATAGAATGTATTTTTGCTAGTGCCTCGCCAGCTTTCCTGATCATATTCTTATTACCTAACGATAACTCTTTGCCAGAGATCATAGTCATCAAAATAAAATTTTTCCCACTAGCTATAACATCAGGAACTAAAACATCGGTTTTTTTCTTGATCAGCCCATAAAGATATTTTTCCTTTTCAGCTTTCCAAAAGTCCTTTGGATAAATACGAAGAACTAATTCTTTTCCATCAACCTTAAACCTGTAAGTTTGGTTAATAACACCTTTAGAAAACCTTTTAACATTAGTTAGCCTGCTATTAGGATAAATTCTCTCCAATATCCCCCCAACTTTTGAACTCATTGACAATAATCAAGTATTTATCTTACTCTTCCTGACAAAATTAATAACTTCTTTTTCCATAATTATTGAGCTAAGATCAATATAATCTGATAAGTTTGTTTGCATTTTATGTTTTAAAAGGGAGTAAAATGAAATCGCCTTGGCAGCGATTCCTCCCACAGCTTTTTTATGGAGCGTCTATACCTGTGTTAGCTCGGTACTCTATCGAAAAGGCACATCGCTCAATATATATCCTGATATAACTTATATTTAAATGTTTTGTTTCGGACATAACTGTTCTTATTGGGATGTTTTGTATTGAATTGGGACAAAGCGCATTTCTAAAAACCGAAACCTTTATATATAATTGATACATACTAGTGTGTATGTTTTATAAAGAAGAACTCGTAAATTTGAATAAGAAGGTATCAAATGGCAATATTGTGAATAAAAGCAGCTTAGACTTCGCATTATCTTCAATAAAAGATAAACCATGGTTTGACCAGGTTGCTTATTTGGTTAGATCAATATTGATAGGCCATGTATTTGAAGATGGAAACAAAAGAACTGCTGCTTTGTTAATGATGGCATACTGCACAGAACTGGAGATAGGATTTGATCCAGAGAGAATCTCAGAAACCATAGTAACTATCACATCTAAAAATATCAATAATTTAGGAAAAATAAAGAGGTTATTGAAAAATGTTGTCAGGTAAAAAACTATTAAAACATGCAGATATGATTTTGGTTAAATACCCAGAAGTATTTGACGCTCTAGAAGAATATGACCAAACCCATTATCTTAAGAAGGTAAACTATAAAGAGAGGGCTAATTTTACAATAGATAGCAATCTACTAAAACAATTCAGAGAATATTGCAGAAAGAATGGGATGAAGATGTCTGCAAAGATTGAGGAGTATATAATGAAAGAGTTGAAAAAATGAGCATAAACCAGTATTAACTTCTTAACAATAAACACAAATTTTTATATATCTTAAGCTCCGCTTGAG
>CAZSRD010000004.1:49811-56780 GCA_964609455.1 uncultured Methanosarcinales archaeon | reverse complement strand
ATTATAAAAATTTTGTTTTATTAACTTCTTAACAATAAACACAAATTTTTATATATCTTAAGCTCCGCTTGAGTATTATAAAAATTTTGTTTTATTAACTTCTTAACAATAAACACAAATTTTTATATACTCCACGCTTTTTTCCTCTTTAAAGGGTGGAATATTGATATCTCACAAAAAATACATGGAATTAGCATTAAAACTAGCAGAAAAGGGTAAAGGTACTGCTTCTCCCAATCCAATAGTTGGCTGCTTAATAGTTAAAAGAGGCAGAATTGTCGGCAGGGGCTGGCACAAGAAATGTGGAGAAGATCATGCTGAAATCTGCGCTTTAAAAGATGCTGGGAAAAAAGCAAAAGATGGTTTGATGTACGTCACTTTAGAGCCTTGTTCTCATTGGGGCAAAACCCCTCCTTGCACAGAAAAAATAGTTCAGGCAGGCATCAGAGAAATTGTCATTGGGATGAAAGACCCTAATCCCTTGATTAGTGGTTATGATGAGCTAAGATTTAGGGGGATAAAGACAAGAATCGGCATTTTAGAAGAAGAATGCAAAAAGCTAAACGAGCCCTACATCAAATGGATCAAAACAAAAACGCCATTTGTTATTGCAAAAGCAGCTATGTCTCTAGATGGAAAAATAGCTACAACAACCGGACATTCAAAATACATTACCGGTAAGGAAGCAAGAAAATATGTCCATGAACTAAGGGCAGAATACGACGCAGTTATGGTTGGTTCAAACACAATAGCAAAAGATAACCCCCAGCTAACAGTAAGGTTGATCAAAGGAAGAAACCCAATAAAGATAGTTGTCGATAGTACTTTAAAGATATCTGCTAAAGCTAACGTTATTAAAAACGAACCATCAAAACTGATAATAGCAACAACAAGAAAAGCCCCTAAAAAGAAAATAAAGTTATTGCAGAATAAAGGAGTTAGAGTTCTTGTATTAAATGCAAAAAACGGAAGGGTGGATTTAGAGCACTTAATGAAAGAATTGGGAAAACACGATATAATCTCCATTATGATTGAGGGTGGTGCAGAGTTAAACGCTGAAGCCCTAAGATCAAAAATAGTTGATAAGATACTCTTTTTCATCTCACCTAAGATGATAGGCAAAGGCCTGGAAGCAATAGGTGATTTAGGTGTAAAGAAAGTTGACAAGTCTATCAACCTTAAAAATATTGATTATAAGAAGATTGGTAAGGACATATTGATTGAGGGTTACCTATAATTAAGTAATATAAAACATTAATTTTTTAAACAAACTCTATTTCTATTATGCTTATGTTCGGCAAGATAGAATACGCAATAAAACAGCTGCAAAGAGGAGATTTTATCATTGTAGTTGATGACGAAAACAGGGAGAATGAAGGCGACCTAGTTCTAGCTGCAGAAAAAGCAACACCTTCTAAGCTAAATTATATGATTCAATGGGCAGGCGGCTTTATGTGTGTTCCAATAATAGGCCACAGGCTGGATGAATTAAAAATTCCAATGATGGTTGAAAACCCAACAGACAAATTACATACTCCTTTTACAGTAACTGTTGACGCTAAAAGGAACACAACTACTGGTGTAAGCGTTCATGACAGGATGGAAACAATAAAGGCTTTGCTAGACCAAAAAACAAAGCCAGAGGACTTAGGAAGACCAGGTCATATGTTTCCTCTAAGGGCAAAAGAGAATGGTGTTTTAGAAAGAGAAGGCCATACAGAAGCAGCTGTTGATTTATGTAAACTAGCTGAACTATACCCTGCTGCTGTTATTTGTGAAATAATGAACGAAGACGGGACTATGGCCAAGCTTTCAGATCTGGAAAAGTTAGCTGAAAAGCATAAATTGGAAATTTACACAATAAAGGATTTGATTAAGCATAGGAAAAGTCAATAAATTTATATATTCTCCTGCGTTCTTTAATATTAAAAAGAGGGGTAATAAACCTCTAGCATTTCTAGGGGGATTTAGGTGTATGGATATGGATAGAAAAGAAAGGAAAGCACTAGTAAATAGAGTAAGAACGGCTGAAATCCCTAAAAAATTATACATACTGCCAAGAGCTGAATTACTGCGAAATGCCGAAGACATTCAAAAACTGTTATTTGAATACGTGGTTTGCAGCGGAAGAATATTATATGTTGCACTTATTGATCAATTCCAATCTCAAAACGAGAATAATCCATTTATCGGCGCTAGGGCAGGTACACGTGAAGAAGACAGGTACTATGGTTTAGGCCCTAATGAAAGCTTTAGGGCATGTTACTTCAACAACGCTATGGTCCGTAAGCTAGAAGGAGGCGAATCTAGACTAGCAAATGATCTTGAAGTAGTACAATATCAAATGGCTCTTCCGAGGTTTTGGAGGCCAGGATACTTTAAACTTACCGACGAACTGGATTCAATTGCGACAAAAGTAGCCAGCAGTTTTGACAAAGCAATAAACGGCTGGCCAGACGAGCCTGGCTGGCTAGAACGTGGTTACCCCCATATTTCTAATGTCGTGGTTTGCTCGCCAGATCTTACAAGAGAAGTAGAACTTGCAGGGCAAGACCTAGGTGCCCAAGTAGTTATATATAAAAGGAAGCCAGTATCAAAAGCCTATACAATTTTACATAATCCGAAACCTTTATAATCTTTTATTATCTTTTTCCTTAATATGGATTTCAAGCAGGAAATTATTAAGTTATTAGAAAAAGAAACAAAGCAGAAAGACCTTAACTTAGAAGTTCCCCCTAATTCAGAATTGGGAGATTACGCATTTCCTTGCTTTCAATTGGCTAAAGTCTATAAGAAAAACCCAGTGCAAATTGCAGAAGAACTAGCTAAAAAAATTAGCTCAGACAAAGTTATTGAGAGAATAGAAGTAAAAGGCCCATATCTCAATTTTTTTGTAAATAAAAACAGTTTATCTCATGATATTCTAAAAGCCATCATTAAAAATAAGGATTATGGCTCTTCCAACATAGGAAAAGGCAAAAAAATACTTGTAGAGCACACCTCAATTAACCCAAACGCCTCCCCCCATGTAGGAAGGGCGAGAAACGCCTTAATCGGTGATTCTATTGTTAGATTACTGAACTTCCAAAGATACAAAGTAGAAACCCATTACTTTGTAAATGATGTTGGAAAGCAGATAGCCATGCTTGTTTTAGGGGCAAAAGGAAAAAAGAACATTAAATTCAAGGATTTATTAAAAATTTATATTGACATCAACAAAAAAGTAGAAGAAAAGCCAGAATTGGAAAAAGAAGTCTTTGAATTGTTAAACAAGCTGGAAAATAGTGATGCAAAAGTAAAAAAACAATTTAAGGATGTAGTGGATATCTGTATCAAAGGCCAAACAGCAATTTTCAATGACCTAAACATAAAATACGACAAATTCGATTATGAATCAGATTATTTATGGTCTAAAAAAACAGAAGAAATCCTAAAAAGGCTGGAAAAAACAAAAAAACTTTTCACAGATGAAGAAGGAAGGAAAGTTCTAAACCAGGAAGAATTCAAATTAGCTATGAAAAGCCCTGTTTTAGTATTGACAAGGGCAGACGGCACTTCCCTTTATCCATTAAGAGACTTAGCGTATCATACAGAAGTCAAAAAAGAAAGCTCAATATTAATCTTAGGTGAAGACCAAAAATTATATTATCAGCAAATAAAAGCAGCCTTAGAATTATTAAAGCATCCTTCTCCTGAACCTGTTTTCTATTCCTTTGTCTTATTGCAGGAAGGAAAGATGTCAACAAGAAAGGGCAATCTGGTTTTATTAGAAGATTTCATGAAAGAAGCGTTGGATAAAGCTAAAAAAGAAATAAAGAAAAGGCACGGCGCAGTTAAAGAAGAACGGAAAATCAAAGATTTTCCTACCTCCAAATCAAATGATTTTGAGGAAAATGCAAAGAAAATTGCTTATGGCTCAATTAAATACGCTATCTTAAAAGTTTCAGCAGAAAAGAACGTCAACTTTGACTGGGATCAGGCATTAAACTTTGAAGGTGATACAGGACCTTACCTGCAATATGCATATGCAAGAATATCTTCTATACTAAAAAAGAATAAAGAAAAAATAGACGAAAAAGCAGATTTCAGCCTCTTAAAGGAAAAACAAGAGATAGACTTGATAAAAATATTGGGAAATTTCCCAGATATTGTTAAGACAGTAACAGAACAATTAAAGCCCCACATTATCGCAAACTACTTATATGAATTAAGCTCAAGCTTTTCATTATTCTACAGCTCATGTCCAGTCTTAAAAGCAGATGAAGAGCTGAAAAAAGCAAGATTAGTTTTAATAGAATGTGTTAAGCAAGTTTTGGAAACTGGTTTAAGTTTATTAGGTATAGAAGTTTTAGATAAGATGTAAAAATGATCTTAATATACAGAATTGCATTGCTTATAGCCTTATTATTACTGTCTGGTTTCTTCTCAGCTTCTGAAACAGCTTTAGTGTCTATCTCGAGATTAAGAGTAAGACACCTTCTAAACCAGAATAAGCCAGGGGCAAAAACATTAAAAAAACTCAAAGATGACCCGAAAAGATTATTAATCACAATATTAATCTGCAATAACCTAGTTAATGTAAGCGCATCTGCTTTAGCAACCCTAGTGGCAATTGACATTTTTAAGAATAATGCAGTGGGCATTGCAATAGGAGCCATTACCTTACTGCTTTTGGTATTTGGTGAAATAACGCCAAAAACATTCGCAACCTACCACAACAGAAGATTTTCTTTGTTTGTTGCAAGGCCGATTTGGTTTTTGAGCATTATATTATACCCTTTGATTATTATCTTCGATGCAATCGCTTTGTTTCTCATGAAGATATTCGGCTGGCAAAAGAAGAAGAGTCCTGTTGTCACAGAAGCAGAAATCAAAAGCATCGTTGAGTTAGGCGAAGACGTTGGAGCCATTAAAAAGACAGAAGAAATCTTGATAAAAAATGTCTTCAGGTTTGATGATGTAGAAGTTGAGGATATAATGACCCCCAAGAAAAAAATATTCAGCTTAGATGCAGAAAGAAGGATTAAGGATGTTATCAGCATAATACTGAAAAAGTCTTACACAAGAATCCCTGTCTACAGAAAAGATCCTGAAAACATAATGGGCGTTTTGTACAAGGGGGATATATTAAAATATTACGCAAACAAGAACACAAATATTCCTCTAAGGAAGGTAATGAAGCGTGTTTTCTATATATTCCAAACAAGAAAAATAGATGTATTGCTTAAACAGTTCCTTTCCAGAAAGATTCACATGGCTATTGTCCTTGATGAAAACCATAACCTGGTTGGATTAGTCACCTTAGAAGATGTTCTTGAAGAACTGGTAGGAGAAATAATCGACGAGAAAGAAGCTGAAAGATTAAAAGTAAAGATAAAATAAAAAGAAAAGATTTAGGCTGCGTATCTTTTAGCCATTTCTTCTAAGGTTAGGCTTTTATCCACTTTAGTTATCAAACCAGCTGATCCAAACACCTTATTTAAGTTAGCAACATGTTCTGCAACAGTGTCTTCAACTATCTGCATGACTTCTATAAATGCTTCGTCATTTGTATTTCTGTAATCTTTTCTTAATACTTCTGGAGTGTCATCCATAATTGGCTTTAACCAGCTTCTTGGATCTGTAATCTGTGCTGGATCCACTTCATTCTTATCTTTATCATAAGCCTTAATCTTTCCATCAAAGATTGCTTTGATCTTACCAACCAATTCTGATTGCTCAGCTCTTTCACCATTCTTGCTAAGCCATTCTCTTACTTTTCCAGTCATAGCTAATCTCAAATCAGTATCAATGTTTACTTTTCTCATTCCTAGGGATATAGCTCTTGTAACCATATATGCTGGAACTCCGCTTGCTCCTTTTAGAGCTCCACCATATTCATTTATCAATGCAACAAACTCAGGTGGAACTGCTGATGAACCATGACTTACTAAAAATTTATCAAGATTCATACCCTGAGCAACTAAACCTTTATAACTTCTAGCTACTATACTTAAATCAAGAGCATCTGTATGGCCTTTATTTGGTCCGTGAGATGTCCCATATGCAATAGCTAATGCATCTGCACCGCTTCTACCCAAAAACACAGGTACAAACACAGGATCTGCATACACTGTCTTTGCATGCTCAACATCTTCTTCAACACCACTAAGCAAACCATATTCTCCTTCAACGCTAACTCCTTTTTTATGAGCTGCCTCTACTATCTTTTTAGTAAGTTCTATATTATCCATTTCAGGTAATTTAGAAGCATCAATCATAACAGAACTAAATCCATTATTAATGCAATCTATTGCAGCTTCTTCTGTTCCATGATCTAAATGAAACGCAACTCTATGATCATAGGGTGTACTGCTCATAGCATCTAAAACCATAAGCTGGATTTTATCAGGACCACCTTGAAATTTATTTGCGCCTCTGCTAGCTTGAATTATTCCTGGAGCCTCTGTCATCTCCAAACCCCTTAGGATACCTTTGGCTTGTGCCCAGAAATTTACATTATATGCTCCAATTGCTGCTGGGTGACCTCTCAAAGATTTCTCTTCTGCTGCCCTCATTAAAGGCACCATAGAATACATTTGTTGTACCATTTTACCATCCCCCCAAAATTGTTATATAAAATAAGATTTAATAAAAATATATAAATGTTTCCATTATAAAATGGTTACTTTTCGTGATTATTTCGGTTAAAGGATATGTTTAAATAAAGGCTTAAATTTTAAATCATCATGAGGATACCAAAACCAACGACAACCGGCATAGACAGGCGTGAAGACATATCTATTCTTGCTTGTCTGTGGAAAAGTGATGGGGCTACAATCGATTCTTTTCTGCAGGATCACGATAACCATGCATTTTTAACTGCAGATGGAGACTTACATGCCTCACTGGAAGAAGCAAAACAGCATTCAGTACAAAACTTAGCTGAGCAAAATCAGATGATTTATGATGTTCTGGAAATTGGGAAAA
>CAZSRD010000004.1:19487-49711 GCA_964609455.1 uncultured Methanosarcinales archaeon | reverse complement strand
CAAAACTTAGCTGAGCAAAATCAGATGATTTATGATGTTCTGGAAATTGGGAAAAACCAGGGTCTTTACATGGTTCAGCGTTACGAATTCAGGATAGAATAACCAACACATTTTGAAAATTGAAGATTTTCAAACCATTTGGGAAGTTAATTTCCAAAGGTTTAAAAAACAAAACTTATTCTTAAACTAATATGAAAATAATCAAAATACCATCTTCACAAGGAGGCTTAGGAAAAGCAGATGGCTCAGAACTAGCTCCAGACAAGGTTCTAGAGCAAACAAAAGACTTATTCATCTCAGAAGGTGGAATTCTCCCAAACTTTGATGTCGAACAAGTAGATATTGTTCAATCAAACATAGAAGAAACAAACAATAACATATACAAAAAAGCAAAAGAAATCCTAAAAAACAACACACAACCATTATTCCTAGGGGGAGACCATTCAATTACTTTCCCAATAGTTAAAGCTTTCAAAGAAATATACCAAGAAAACCCCGGAATCATAATTTTTGATGCTCACCCAGATGCTGAAAACGATTTTATGCCCCCAACCCAAGAAGATTTGCTATGCGCTTTAATAAATCAAAATATAATCAAAAAAGAAAATATAATCTTAGTAGGCACCAGAAACTGGGACAAAAACGAAATAGAATTTATAAAAACAAACAAAATAAAATATTTTTCAATGAAGGAAATTGCACAAGAAGGAAAAAACGAAGTTGCAGAATCAATAATGTCTGTTGCAAAAAACTTCAAAGACCTTTACATAAGCATAGATATCGATGTTTTAGACCCTGCTTTCACACCAGGAACTGGCTATATTGAGCCAGGAGGATTAACAACAAGAGAGTTATTATTCTTCCTGCATAAACTAAAACTCTTAAAAAACCTAAAAGCATTTGATTTAGTTGAAATCAACCCAAAAAAAGATATAAACAACCTGACTTCTAAAGTTGGGGCTAAGATCCTTGTTGAGTTGTGTTAAGAATGATTTAATCCCTAGAACTTTCATGTTTTATGGTTATATAAAATGGCTCATACTTGGCAAGATTGATATCTCTGCTTGCTTGTTGTATAACTTTCGTCAACCATACCCTAGTCTTCCAACATTTTAGAGGCGTTATTTTTGTCTTGACATGCCACGCTAGCGTTCTTACTAATCTTTTCCTATGGTACCCCAAGCCAGAAAAGAATTCAGAGCTTTCTCTAAGCCCCCCTTTTATAACATAACCTTGATCATAGTACCGCTCTTTCTCCCTATACCAGACAGTCATACTGCCACAGCAATCTTGGTCATACTTTTTGAAATGTTCGACAAACTCACCACAAGAACCAGCCTCTATACCTCTCTTTTCACCTTGAGTAAGGGGCCCCAGTTCCTCTATAGGGTAATGTAATAAGAATCTTCCTTCAGAACCAGGATGTGCGGAAATAAGGCTATTGTACAATTTACTTGCTATATCTTCCACACTTCTTCCAGCTATTCTTGTAGGGACATCTGTTGTATTAGCCATATAATTCCTCAATCCTCTAGAAATGACTATGAGGTATACCCTCTTTTTATAGATGTAATTACATGATTATTTATAAAACATTCGAAAATCCTTATTTAACGATATATTTATAAACCTAAAAACACCCCCTTATTTCAATAGATTTTGAGTAAGTACAAAAATAACTAGTGGAGGTATTAAAAATGGCAGATGACAACAATATCTATATCGGTGGTAAGCCATTTATGAACTATGTGACTGGTGTAGTGATGCAGTTTACAACAAAGAACGCACCAGAAGTGATTGTAAAGGCAAGGGGAAAGTTTATCTCCAGAGCAGTTGACGTAGCAGAGGTTTCCTCAAAGAGATTTCTAACAGGCCAGGTTGCAGTAAACAACATAAAAATAGACTCTGAAGAGTTCAAGAACAGCGAAGGCCGTCAAGTGCGAGTTTCTACAATTGAGATTTCCTTGGGCAAGCTTTAAGGTTTTTATTTTATTTTCCTTATTTTTTAATTAATTTTATATAGTAACCTTATTTTGAAGCCTATATGGGCCTATGGTGTAATGGATCAGCACAAGCGGCTTCGGCCTTTTGGAGGATACCGCTAAATCGGGGTTCGAATCCCTGTAGGCCCATCATTTCTCAACTTTCTTATACTCTAAAAAAGAATAGACAAAAAGGAAAGTGACAGAAGCTGCTACTAAAACAATCAGAAGTAGGATAGCATATTCTTCAAAAAACAGGCTTGATAATATGATAACACCCTTAAACATAAACAACTTAGAGCCTAGCTTATGGGTCTTTTCCCATACTTCATCGTTAGATAAAGTCCATGGAGTTCTTATTCCTATGAAATAGTTTCTTTTGGCAAACTGGAGCATATACCCAATGTAAAAAAACAGCATAGATATTGCAGGTATCACAAAATAAGTCATCTTTATCTTATAGCCTAAAGTAGCTAATATCATAGCTGTGTATATGACAGCAAAAAACAATACAAACACCAGCTTAAACCCAAAAAAGTATTTGTCATAGAATTCTTCAACATTTTTCCTGAAAACAGCTATCTTTGGTATTATTAGGAATAATAAGTAGATTCCAGCCATAATTATAGGCATTAAGAACAACCCTATAAACTTTGAGCTGTAATCATCAACTTCTCCTTTAGCATTCCAGTGAGTAGGAACCTGGTCAGGAACTCTCGGGTAAAAATAGAAAGCTACTATGAACATTGTTAATATCAATGTAATTATTATCAGCTCTTTTTTGTCGAATTTCATTTGTAGGATTAGATACCCCATATTTAAATACTTATTGGTAAAAATAACCAAAACTTTAAATAATCCTTATTTAAGCTATACCATTAACCTTATGAAATACAAACTAGGATTCATAGGAGCAGGAAACATGGCCTTTGCCTTGATCAAAGCCATAAAGAAGGCTAATCTAGCCAGCTCTATAATTGCTTCTGATGTAAACAAGGAAAGATTAGATTTCATTAAAGGAGAATTAAAGATTGAAACAACAACAGACAACAAAGAAGTAATTGAAAAGTCAGACATTATATTTTTAGCAGTTAAGCCGCAAGTAATGGACTCTGTTTTAGAGGAAATCAAAGACACAAACAAGCTAGTAATTTCAATTGCAGCAGGAATCACAATTAAAAAATTACAATCAAAGCTGAAAAAAGCACGTATCGTAAGAGTCATGCCAAACACACCTTGTTTAGTTGGAGAGATGGCAGCTGGCTTTGCAGTTGGAAAAAAAGTAACAGATAAGGAAATTAAAACAGTTGAAGAAGTACTAAACTCAGCTGGCAAAGCATTCTACCTAAAAGAAGAACTGATAGATGCTGTCACTGGCTTGTCAGGCTCAGGCCCTGCATTTGTCGCAAGATTGATAGAAGCTTTTGTTGAAGCAGGCCAGAAAGAAGGCTTAAACAAAGATATTGCAACAGAATTAGCCTTGCAAACTTTTAAAGGAACAGCTAAACTGCTTCAAGAATCTGGAATGACACCTGAGGAATTAGTGAAAATAGTTTCTTCACCAAACGGAACAACAGTTGCTGGAAGGGAAATATTAGAAAAATCAGATTATAAAGATATTTTAATAAAAACAATAAAGAGATCTACTGAAAGAAGTAAGGAGTTGGGGAAATGACTATAAAATCTACTGTTTTAGAACAATGCGAAAATGCAAAAGAAGCAGCATTACAATTAGCTAGCCTTACAAATGATGACAAGAACTTTGTTTTATACGAGCTTGCAGAAGATATTTTAATGAATAAAAATAAGATATTAAAGGCAAACGCTTTAGACCTAAGACAAAATAAAAACAGGATTTCTGAAGCTTTATTAAAAAGGTTAATTGTAGACAAGAAAAAAATAAAGGAAATGGCAGAGATGGTAAGGTCTGTCGCTAAACTTGAAGACCCTGTTAACAAAGTTCTTGCAGAGACAGAATTAGACAAAGGCTTAACATTAAAAAAGCTCTCAGTGCCAATCGGAGTAATTGCCTGTATCTTTGAATCAAGGCCAGAAGTAGTTGCTCAAATCTCAGCATTAGCAATAAAGTCAGGCAATGCTGTTTTGCTGAAAGGCGGCTCAGAAACAATTAACACAAACAAAGTATTGACAGAAATAATCAGAACCTCAATCAAAGACAACAAAGGAATGCCAGAAGATGCTGTCCAATTGTTAGAAACAAGAGAGCAGATAAAAGAAATACTAAAGATGGACGAATTCATTGACTTAATAATACCAAGAGGCTCTAATAAATTGGTAAAATATATTCAAGACAACACAAAAATACCTGTTTTAGGCCATTCAGAAGGTATATGTCATGTTTACATAGACAAAGATGCAGACATAAACAAAGCTTTAAAGATAGCTTTTGACGCAAAATGCCAGTATCCTGCTGTCTGCAATGCAATGGAAACTTTATTGGTGCATAAATCAATTGCAAAAGAGGTTTTGCCAAAGCTTGCAAAAGAGTTTAATAAGGAAAAAGTAGAGCTAAGGGGAGATACAGAAACCAAAAAAATCTTAAAAGGAATAAAGACAGCAACAGAAAAAGACTGGAAAACAGAATACACGGATTTGATCCTATCGATAAAGATAGTAAAAAACGTAGAAGAGGCAATACAGCATATAAACAAATACGGCTCAGGCCATACAGATTCCATTGTTACAGAAAACAAAAAAACAGCAGAAAAATTCCTATCATTTGTAGATTCATCTTCAGTGATGTGGAACGCCTCTACCAGATTCAGCGATGGCTACAGGTATGGCTTAGGCGCAGAAGTAGGCATCTCAACAAACAAGCTCCATGCAAGAGGCCCTGTCGGTTTAGAGGGATTAACCATCTACAAATATATTTTGATAGGAAACGGCCATATCGTGGAAGATTATGCTTCTAGAAAGAAAAAGTTCAGGCATAGGAAAATAAAATAATCTACCCCTGATACCAGCTTGGAGCAGACACTCTTCTTAAAAAATTAGCTGCGCTGTTAACATCTCCTTTTTGTGTCAAATCTATAACCCCTTCACGAACAGGAATAACTTTCATCGGCCTGTGCATTTCATCAATGTAAATCTCTACTGCTTTTGTGATCAGAAGCTCATCCTTATTTTTTGGATCTGGAGGAGTCATCTCACAGGCTTGAACAATATCTGAAGTAAACCTGAATGCATTCATGCTTACCGAAGCATTAGGATAGTCCTTATCAGGATTTTCTGGCTTTTCAACTATTTTTGTTAGATAGCCATTTCTATCAACTTCAATTACAGCGAATCTTCTTATTCTTTCAGGCTCAATGTTGCTATTGGCAATTAACGCAGCCCTATCATATCCAGCACAAGCGCAATCACCGCCGTTATATGCCATAAGCCTGCCAACAACATCTCCAAGATAATAATTATCCCCATTCCACAAAACAAAATCATCTTTTCCTATCCAGTCTCTTGCTGCCAGAACAGCATGAGCAGTTCCCAATTGTGGCTTCTGGTGAATGCATGTTAAATTCAGACCTTCTTCTGCCAATCTTTCGCCTAATCGTTCATAATACTGCCGAAATTTTGTGTGCTTTGGATTTATTACCAGCCCAACATCAAGGCTTCTTAGCCCCATGACCTCCTTAACATCAAGTATCTTTTGTAAAGAATAATCAAGAAAAGGCCCTTTTTCAAAAGGCATGTATACCTTTTCTCCGCCATCTGCAGCCTCAGCTTGCTGCTCATCAAGAACAGCTGTTTCATCCTCTCTCTGCATACGAGTTCCTAGACCAGCTGCTAGAATCAAAACTTTATTACATAATCCGCTCATTTTTGCATCACCAACTTAACGATTAGGCAAATACCTGCTTATCTGAGGCATGCTCCTTATAAATAAAGTGCTTAGGCCATAACAAGGCCTGGTGATAATAAACCTAGGATCTATTCCATGGTTAGTTTTGAGATAATGTTCAGCTCCCTGAACTACTGACTTCACATCATCAACATGAGCAACTGAAAAAACATACCCTGCAAAACCCGCTCCATCAACAACAGTAGGTTGCCCGCCAGCAAATTGAAGAGCCATACTAACTGCAGACATTTCAGGCACAGTATTCCAAAGATACCTTTTCGATAAAATATGCGCAGCCCTTAAATGCCTTCCAACAGCATCAATATCCTTGTTTCTTAATGCCTGCTTAAATGTTTCTACACTAAGGCCATCATCCGTACCCAACGTCCCATAGAGAGAATGCCTAAACCTATCTACAAGTTTTCTTTTATCATTAGCAGGAACTTCTTCAAAAGGAGCTTTAGCATATTCCAGTATTTTCTCCTTGCCAACTTCTCTTAATCTCCTGATTAAATCGCCAATAGTCACAAACTCAGCCGAATGATGATGATTGTATCCGGCTAAAAATTCTGCAGCCCTTCCAGAACATGAATTATAAGCTTCTCTCCCTTCTCCCTCTGATTTGTTTGCTTTCACACCGCTATAACCAAGCACAATCACCCACTCTTGCGGGAAAAGTATCTTCTCAATAAGCCTGAATTCAGGTGCTGTCAGGAAATTAGTAAAAAACCCGCCCTCTGCAAGCATAATGACAGCATGATCTTGAGAGCCCCCATCACTTCCAACGCCTGTTTCGCCTTCAAGCTCTTGCGCTGTTCCTTCTTTGTATGTATTCCCATTTTCAATGCATCCTGTGTATAGTACCAGATCCTCAACTGTTGGAATCTTACTTTTGAATTTTGCATTTTGTTCAAGGTTGTTTGCAACAATTGCCGAAAGAGTATTAAGAATAATCATTGCAGACGAAGTGCTAAGCCCTGCATCAGCAGGCAAATCGCTTGTTATCGCCATGTCATAGCCTTTGGATATATCAAAATTCTTTTTCAATCTCCTTAAAACAGTGGCAGCATACTTGCCCCATCCCATGCCTTTAGCTTTGAATCTTTCTGGATTTAAAGAATCAGGATTATCAAGGTCATATTCAATTGTGCCATAGCCCTCAGAATGTATCCTGGCTTTTCTATCATTACGCGGCGAAATCGCCCCGATAAGCCCGTTTTCTATTGCAGCAACAATAGTTTCAAGCCCGCAATAATCCCCATGGTTTATCCACCCTGTTTCTGTCCTGCCAGGAACCTGTAAGAATAATACATTATCATTATACCCCCACTCCCTTGTAAAAGCTGCTCTTGCCCTTGTAACTAGGTCTATTTTCCTTATCGCAGTTTCTGGAGTCCAGATATCATAGCTAGAATTATCCCACGTCCTTTTATCATTCAAACCTATTAAATCAACCATCCTATTTTTTCGAATTCAATAATAATATTTAAACTTATCTATTCTCGAGTGGTATATATTTTAAACCATTATATTTAAATATAATTCCCTACTTATCACATAATTATGAAAAGAATTGTCATTAAAATAGGCACAAACCTATTGACAGAAAAATTATGCGGATTGAAAACAGAATTCATTAATCAGGTTGCTAAACAGATTGCAGACTTGAAAAAACAAGGTAATGAAATAATAATTGTTACATCTGGAGCAATCGGTGCTGGCTGCACAGAATTAAATATAAAAAAATCAAGGGAAGTTGAAGTAAGGCAGGCATTAGCAGCAGTAGGCCAAAGCACTGTAATGAGGGCTTATCACGACGCTTTCTCAAAGCATAACCTAAAAGTTGCTCAAATCCTATTGACTTATGAAGACTTCTCAAACAGAAGCAGATACCTTCATTTAAGAAATGCATTAAACAAGCTATTGGAATTAAAGGTAATTCCAATTATAAACGAAAACGACCCAATAAGCGTAGATGAAATCGGCGCTACATTTGGCGACAATGACAAATTATCAGCTTTGGTCGCTTCAAAAGTAAATGCTAATTTGTTAATCATACTCACCGATATTGATGGATTGTATGACAAGAACCCTAAAACAAATAAAGATGCTAAATTAATAAGGGTTGTAGATAATATAACAAAAGACATTGAGAAAGCAGCTGGAAAATCAGGCAGTGAATTCTCAATAGGTGGAATGCTCACAAAGATAAAGGCAGCAAAGATAGCTTTAGACTCTGGCTGCAATATGATTATATGCAACGGAAAAAAGGATAATGTGCTGGCAAAAGCCATCGAAGGCAAAGAAGGGACTTTATTTACATCAAAAGAAAAGCTAAGCAACAAGCAGAGATGGATTAAGTTTTCCAAAGCAAAAGGCAAATTAGTCATTAATACATGCGCTGTTGATGTTTTGTCAAAAGGAAAAGTAAGTTTACTTGCCATAGGAGTTGACAAAGTTGTCGGTGATTTTGATAAAGGAGACATAGTTGAGATTGGCGATATTGCAAAAGGAATTGTAGATATTTCCTCAGAAGAAATAAACAAATTTAAAGGCCAGAAAGGAAAGGTTGTTGTGAAAAGCGAGAGTATTGTTTTGTTCTAGGAATGGTGTTTTAACGTAGGGAAACTCTATTTTTTCAGATGGATAGTGAGTTGACAAGAGTCAAAAGAAGCTAAGGGCAAGAATTTTTTAAAATAGCAAGATTTATATATAACTAACTATATATCAACTATAGGTGATATATAATGGGCACAACAACTATACAACTTGATAAATCAATTGTAAACTCGTTAAAAGAAGTAAGGGAATACCCTAGGCAGACTTATAACGAATTGATCAAGCAGATGGTTCAAACATTCAGGAATATAAAGAAAAGAAACCAATACGACGAGTTTCTACACAAGATTCAGCAAGTTAAGATGAAGGAATTGTGGAACAATAAGGAAGATGAGGCATGGCAAAATGCCTAAAGCAGGCGATATTGTTCTGGCTAATATCCAGTTTACAGATACATTTGAGATTAAAAAAAGGCCGGCATTGGTTCTATTCGAAGAATTTGATAATATTGTTGTTGCAGGCATAACAAGCAACCTTGAAATGAAGGGTATATCATTAACAAAAAAAGATGGGGCTGTAAAGGGCAGCGTTATCAAACTAAACTATATATTCACTGTTTCGAGCGCTATGATCGAAAAAGTATTATTCTCTTTGTCAAGCGAGAAGAAAAAGAAAGTTTTCGATGAATTGGTTGAGCGGCTGAATGGCTTGAAATAAATTCTAGACCTTTTTTATGTTTTTTAGCCTTTTTTCTGAATTGAACATAATCAATTCCTTGCCTCAAAACCAATAAATTTATTAAATAACCAATAAAAACTACATACTATGGAAGAAAAAAAAGACAAAGGCATAACTGTAAGGAAGGAAGAGAACATGCCAGAATGGTTTGAGCAGGTTTGCTTAAAGGCAGAACTGGCAGAATTCTCAGCAGTAAAGGGCTGCATGGTCGTAAGGCCGAATGGCTATGCTATTTGGGAGAAAATCCAGGATAGTTTTAATAAGGCAATAAAGAAAAATGGAGTTAAGAACTGTTATTTTCCATTATTTATTCCAGAAAGGTTTTTTGAGATGGAAAAAGAGCATGCTTCTGGGTTTAATCCTGAAGTTGCTTGGGTGACTCATGCTGGCGGTTCTAAACTAGAGGAGAGGTTAGCTATAAGGCCAACATCAGAAGCGATAATGTCAGATTCTTTCAAGAGATGGGTTCGTTCTTATAGGGATCTGCCATTGAAGATAAACCAATGGTGCTCTGTTGTAAGGTGGGAGACAAAAGCCACTAAATTGTTTTTACGTTCGAGAGAGTTTTTATGGCAGGAAGGGCATTGTTTGTATGAAACAGATGAAGAATGTGTTAAGGAAACTTTGTTTTATCTGAATGAATACAAAAAGATATGCGAGGAACTTTTGGCTGTGCCTGTTTTAAGCGGGAAGAAGACTGAAAAAGAAAAATTTGCAGGTGCAAAAGATACATACGCCGTTGAAGCATTCATGCCAGACGGTAAGTTTTTACAAATGGGTACTTCACATGATCTGGGTCAAGGTTTTGTGAAATCATTTGACATAAAATTTGTTGGAAGGGATGAAAAAACACATCACCCCTATCAAAATTCATGGGGCCTCTCAACTAGAATAATTGGCGGATTAGTGATGATGCACAGCGACGATAAAGGCTTAGTTTTACCTCCTAATATAGCTCCTGTGCAGATTGTCATTGTACCGGTATATAAGGCAGATACTATGAAGGAAGTGCTAAAACATGCTTCTGAATTGAAGACTAAACTATCAGATTATCGTGTTGAAGTAGATGATAGGGATGAGTATAGCCCAGGATGGAAGTTTAATGAATGGGAGATGAAAGGAATTCCATTAAGAATAGAAATAGGGCCAAGGGATATTAAAGAGAAGCAAGTTGTTTTGGTTAGAAGGGATACAGGCAAGAAAGAAGCTGTTAAGTTGAATGATGTTAACGAGAAAGTAAAGAAGACATTAGATGATATACAGAAGTCTCTTTTTAAAAAAGCAGAGAAGCATCTTAAAGATTCTATTGTTGAAGTCAAGGATTTTAAGGAGTTTCAGAAAGCGATTAAAGATAAAAAAATAGTCTATGCTAAGTTTTGTGGCGAGGCAGAATGTGAAGGCATGATTAAAGACAAGACAGATGGAGCTAATTCTAGAGTTATTCCTTCTGATAAAAAGTTATTAACAGGAGAATGTGTTCAATGCGGAAAACCGGCTAAACATATGGTTTATTTTGGTAAGAGTTATTGAAGAGAACCAGCAATCAGCCCGCTAACATCAATCTTCGCTACTTTGTTTGGAATAGTATTTGTTGTAATCACAGTCGCTCCTGCTTCTTGCAATTTCTCAAGAGCATTCTCAACAAATATTCCATGAACAGCAAAACAAGTAACTTTTTTTGCACCCAACTTCTTAAGCTCTTTTATGGCTCTTAACAAGGTGTTCCCAGTAGATATCATGTCATCTATAAATATTAAATTCTTACCTGAAATATCAATTTTTTTATGCAACTTAACTTCAACTTTCCTGGCGCTAAACCTTTTCTTTTCCATTATTGCAAAATCACAGCCAATGGCTTCAGCAATTCTCTGCGCCCATTTATAGCTTTCCCAGTCAGGCCCAATAATCACAGGGTTGTTTATATTGTTTTTAATGTATTTTTCAATTAGAGGGTTTGCTGATATTTTTTTAGAGCTAATTTTGAAAATATGCTTTAAAGTCTTTTCTCTGTGCAGGTGAGGGTCTATGATTATTACTTTATCAAAATCTTCATCAATATTCTTTGCAATTGTCCTTAAAGAAATACACTCTCCAGGATTAAACCTCTTATCTTGCCTTAAATAAGGGAAGTATGGCGCTACAAGAGTTATTTTCTTTGCTCCTAAGTCTTTTGCTGTCTCTGCTGCAAACAAAGTTTCAACAACACAATCATTAATATTTTCGTAGAAAGACTGGACTAAAACAACATCTTTATTTTTGATATTTGTTTTGAATCTTAATTTAATCTCAGAATCGGGAAATCTAATAACTTCTAGTTCGTGATATTCCTTTTTCAGCTTTGCGGCTATCTTGCGGGCTAAATGCAATCCGTGAGAACAGCCTACTATTATCATATTCTTTCCTATAAGTATATAGTATAAAAACTTTTCTTTATTGATTAAAATTAACTATAAAGTAGTAACAAAAGGAAAAATTTATATATAACCTCCCTTTCAGCATGAAAATGGCAAATCAACAAAATCCAGAAAGCAATCAAAGGGCTAGGGTAAACCAAGATTGTGTAATCTATATCATGTCTGAATTTGTAAAAGGAATAGATGCAGCCAGAGCCTTCTTCCAATATGATCGATCAAACCCAATAAATATCACACTTGGAAGTGAAGCAGAAGTGCCTAATTATATACACGGCAGCAAAGGCATAATCGGATTTCCATTTAGGTTCCTGCACAAATATGCAGGAAGAGATTCAGATGTAAGAAGATTACAGCAGCACAAATTAAACATAGGGCTTCCAGAAACAGGAGAAAATATGGTTAGCTTCTCAGATTGGCTTATAGCTGCAGGCATAGAAGAAACAATCCATCTTCTTCAGGATATAGGGCATCCAAGATTAAAAGCAAAACTTCCAGGTGAAGGTTACATGCAATTATCAAAATTAGACCAGATTCTTTCAGAACACGAAACAGAAGCAAGGCAATTTACAGATAAGATACTTCCTACAATAGGAATAAACCCCATGTGGGGGCAGCTTGATGTTTATCTACAGCAAACATATCCTGCAAGATATGGAAAGCCAGCAATACCCCTAGTTGAAGAATTCTAAAACCCAAATTCGCAAACTTTTTATATAAGCTAGTTTTATTAAAACAACAAGTAAGGAAAGATTGTGCAACTCAATCGCTGGCCCGCAGCCGTAAAGTCGGAACACTTACAAAGACAAGAGGATCGTGGAGATGTCCAAAAGGATTTCTCTCAAAAATAAAAGATGTTAGCAACTTTACCGAATATAGGCGTAATAGATGTGTGGAACAGGCAAAGTAGAGTCCACTCTCTAATTATGCCGCCTCTTTTTGGAGTAAACGCATTTTCAGACGGAGGTCAAGGGCCTGAAAAACCGCCAATTGTCGAAGAAACAGATTCTGAAGAAGAAATTTTTACTTTTGATTACCCTAAGAGGGGAGGGGAAATTTCTGATTTAGTAAATCCTCCAATTGAAGGAATTGCTGGAAAAGTTTACACTGCCCAAACTAAACAGCCTATCACTTTTGTTGGTGCAAGAGTAGTTCCAAATATTCTTTCTTATCTTTTTATTGATCCTATTGGAATATCAAGAGAAATGGCTGAGCCCGAATTTGTTTCATTAACAAAACAATCAGCAATTGCCAGTCCTTATACAGGTTTGCTAGTCTACACAAGTTACGCCGATTCAAACAGCCATTTTAGTTATGCATCTAACTCTTCTTATGAAAGTTCCCCTTCTCCTAGACAAGAAATATATCTTAAGGTAGATAAGCCGCTTTACGAAACCAGGTTTCCGCTGCCAATATTTTCTGAAAGAGTTTATTACCAGTATCAAGGCGGAGATATGGTAGACGCAACGCCTTTAACCCAATCAAAATCACAGGCTTATCAAAATACAATCCAGGAACCGCTCAACATTGAACAACCTAAATTCTATATGGAGGATTCTACAGGCCAAAAAAATAGCGAAGATTTAGATTTAGAATTAGGGCTTAAACCTAATTATCACTCATCAGAGTTAGAATTGCCTTTCTTAAGAAATGAGTCAGTAGGTTTAGATATAGGTTTAAGGAGTACTGGAAATAAGGCTGTTTCTTCTTCATTAAATCAAGATGCTTATACAAACAGAGATTTAACATTTTCACATAGGTTAGATATAACAGAAGCTCCTAAAGCCAGAGCAGAATATAAACCATTAAAAGACGTAGTTAGCTTGTCTACTAATTTAGGATTTGATGAGCCTTTGCTAAGAGATAGATTTATAGCGAGGTTAAATGCTCCGGTAACAGAAGTAGAACATCCAAGTATATCCTCTGGCAATCAGGTCAGAACTTCAGATAGCAGGCTTCCAGCAGAAACATATACTGCTGCAAGAAATAAATCAATAACCCATGAAGCAGCGTTGCCCAAACTTGCTGATTTTTCCCTTTTTCCGGGTAAATTAGTTTTAGATTTAGATAATGGGGCGGGTTATGTTTTAGAAAGGGAAAATATTCTTCCTTATCAATCACAAAGCCCAGTTTTAAGCAGTAATAATGCTTTGAATAGTGTCAACGTAGGACATAGAATTTCAGAAAAAAGTGGTGAGGACATGCCTGCTGCTCCTCAGCCTGGATATGACTTTGCCCAATCCGGTTTTATCTTAGGCCAGCCAGCGATGATGCAAATTGCCCATGTTGAGAGATTAACTGCTGTAGAATATGAGCCTCTTCCTCTTGTATTAGGATTTGATGATCCTTTGTTAATCAAAACTGTTATTACCGGCAGCCATGACACTCCTCCGGCTTATACTGCAAGAACTGCTGCAAAAAATGGTGAAGCGCAGCTAGAGCCAATAAGAAGCACAACCTCAAATGTTAGGTATGATTCAATGTTGCCGGACTTTGATTTAGAAATTCCAGATAATCAGCCTATTGAATATGGCAGGGCAAGAATTGCTTTAGACCCTTACGGTTTATTTAGTTTAGGAAATACTGCACTGCAGGGAAATTATAGGGATGATATAGCAGTAAGGAGCGCCTTATTGCACAGTCAAGATAGAACAAGCACAAGAAACAGCTTAGACAATCTGGTTAAAGTTAATTATGATAGTGGAAGAACTTCTTTGCCAAGAACTGCCGCAACATTCGATCCTTATACTGCAAATTTACTGCATCCAGAACTACAACTGCAGGAAGATACAGGAACTACCTCAACTGACAATTACAAAGCAGCTGTTTCTGAACGAGATTTAGAACGAACTGTTGAAGAAGAAGCAGAATTAACAAAAGAAGAACCTGCTCAGGAAGTTCAGGAAGAAGTCTATAATAATGATAAAGCAGAAACAGGCGCATATGAAAAAGACAAAGCAAAAGAAGAAAATGGAACCGAAGCAGAAAAAGAGAATGATTCTTTAGTTAGCGGCATAGCTGTAGCAGCTGGTGCTGTTGGTTTAGGTGTTTTAGCAGGAGTCGGAGGGCTTGTTGGTGCGTTGTTTAAGAAAGGTGATTCGGAAGTAAAGGGATCTTCTGACTATAAATCAAATAACCCCCATTCTATTTCTAACGAAGATAAATCTAGATTGTTAGGTAAAGATAGCAAAAAAAGAGATGATTTGTGTACAACAAAACCTAAAAGTGAGGAGATAGTGTATCCATGTGGAAGGAAAAAAGATTACAATCAATTAGAAAAGAGGGAGGATTTATGCCCTATAAAGCCTGAAAGTGAGGAAATAAATAGTGAAGCTGAGATACCTATGTACAGATTATTATTTAAAGAAAAGGTAAATGATTACGATGCTTCTTCAAGAAGAATAGTAGGGATAAGGGCTAATGGAAAAACTAAGAATATAGAAGTTGGTGGAAATTCTGCATTAGCTTATATTGATGCTTTAGCTGAACTGAATGGATATGAATTTTTCTTTGAACAAACAGAGCAAGGTATTATGCTCAAAGCTATCTCCGGCCATACTAATCAGTTTTATGTTATAAAGGTAGTTGATAGAGATAATCAGTCAAGAACTTTAAGATATATTAAGGATAGCTTGGATTTGGAAAATGTAGCTCAAAATGAGAGTATAGTTGTTGAGCATGCTGCTGATCCAAACGCCAGAAATATTGAATTAAAATTGTTTGATGAAACTTATACGATTCCCGTATATACTCCATCAGGGAAAAAAGTTGAGGGCGTTGCCGTAGTTTCTAATTTTGAGGGTAAGAAAAGTGACAAAAAGGGCTATAGGATTATAGAATACGAAGATGATGAATCCCAAAGACAGGAATATCTGCTTGCAGAAGGAAGCATATTAGTATCTGCAATAGATGCACTTAAAAGTAAAGGATATGATGTAAAACTTAAAAAATATACCTTAAGGAAAGATGGAAAGATACTAAGTGAACAAATTGCAATTGAAGACGTATATCAGGATGGAAGAAGTATAAGGGTAAATAATGGGCAAACAGGATTTATGATTGAAACAATAGACGAAAATGGTTTTGTCGGAGAGCCAATAGATGAAAAAGGCAATCTGTTAAACCTTGAGAAGGCTGTAGTAGAAGAAGGCAAAAAATATAGAATGGTAGTTACCCATCAAGGAGTTTATGACAGAAATGAAATCAATAATGAAATAAAAGAAAGAATCAAAGGAAAAACAGAACAAAAGCTATATGCCTAGGGCTTGTTTAAGAAAAGAATATTCAGGTAAGTTCTTTTCTGCAAAAAACTATGTTTAGGAAAATGACTAAATCAAACCAAAAGAATCATCTTAAGAATGGAAAACTCAAATATTTATATTCAGCAGATACAACTGTCTCCCAATACCCTATCTTAGGAAGTTGTGTAAGGGCTTTAGGCAAGGGGTGGAGGGTTTTAGCAATCACATCAGATGATAATCACCTAACATTTCAATCACTTAAGGATATGCTTACTAGCCCTAATTTTTTGGCAATACATTATGTTAGGGATTTTCAGCCAGATACTTTTGCTAGATTGGAAACGCCTGATGTGGTTTTAATCAATTCTAGCCCCAATTCCCACCAGGATGGTGATTTAGTTAAAAGGGTAAGGGATAGTTTCGCAGGTAAATGCCATATTGTAGTGGGGGGCTATGGCTGTCATTCCGGGGATTTTGATTTAATATCCCAGTTTTCTCAAAATAAGATAAGTACAGGAGGTATCACCGCTTTCACAGGATACGGTCAGGGAAAAAGCATATCAGCTTATGGTTTGGCTTTGCTTGATGTATTTTCAGGAAATAGGGTAGCTATAGTCCAATGGTTTAAAGAAAAAGAAGGAACTTGGAGGATTAATGAACATTATTTTTCACAAACATTAAGGGACCCAGAACTAGTGGAATTTCATCCAGCAGGGCTTGGTTTTTATGGCTCTCCAGATATGGACAGGGTAAGTGGGGAAAAAGCATACCAACAGCACAAGGATAAAGCATACAAAGGTGTTGAACTTGCAATGGAACTTATCGATTCAGGAGATTACTCGTGTGTTGTTCTTGATGAACTTCTGGATACTGTGCCTGCTATAGCTGAAAATGTGCAGCATCCTCTAATAGAACTAAATGCGGTTATTAGTTTACTTAAGCATTGCAGAGAATCAGATGTGCAGGTTATAGTTACAGGCAGAGGGATTAGTGATGCTTTAGAGCCATTAATTAGGACATCTTACTCCATAACTCAGATTCGGCATCCTTATTCAGAAAAGGGGTTGCTTGCAGTTTCAGGCTTAGATTTTTAAATTAAGCAATATCTCTAAAGTTAATATGAATCAAACTGTAATCTTAAAGAAAAAGAAAGAATCAAGAGAAAAATCAGAGCTAAGCTCAAAACAAAAGCTAGCTTTGCATGCTGTTCAAAAACAATTACAACTGCTAAAGCTAAAGCAATGGCTAATAGTAGCTGGTTTCATAGGTGGCGCAGCAGCATTACGAGCTCCAATGCAGGCAATTCCAAGCGCAGAGCCAATCACATTCTTCGCTATTCTGGCAGGCTGGCTTTTCGGAAAGAAAAAAGGCTTCATAACAGGAGCTTCAGCAGGTTTCCTCTCAAATTTTATCATGTTCGGAGGCCAAGGGCCATGGACAATCTTCCAGATGTTAGGCTGGGGAATAGCTGGTTTCTTAGGCGGCTTTATTAAAAACATAAAGCCAAAAAAGAATTATTTCATGTACTGGGCAAAAGCAATCATCCCAGTCATATTAATAGCAACAATATCTACCTTAATTTTTGAAATTATTATGAATGTCAGCTGGGTTTTGTTCATGCCTTACAGCATATTTGCCTTATTCCTATCAGGATTGCCATTCCTACTGATACACCTAATCTCCAACATAGGTTTTTCATTATTTTTGCCATTTGCGAGGAAATTAGTACATGAAAAAGGAAAATTTAACGAAATGGATATTTGCAATAGCATTATTAGTAGGTTTAATGGCAGCAATAGGGTGCGAAAGTCAGCAAAGCAGTGAAGGCACTGCTACCCTGATAATTAAGTCTCTAGGAGCCCAAAAAACCGAAAGATTTAAGTTTACCAGAGGCACTCCCATAGGCATACTTAAGTACAACCATACAGTAAAGACAATTTTAAATGATAACTACATAGAATGCATAGATAGCTTATGCGCAGATGGCAACTATATGTGGTTGTTTTACGCTAACAACAAGACAGTCAATTATGGGGTGAAAAGATATAAGTTAATAGATGGAGATGTTATAATGTTTGAATTTACTAAAACAAACACAGGTGAAAAATGATGAAAAGAACAATTATATTCGTATTATGTTTGGTCTTCCTAGCCCAAATAGTCAATGCAGCTGAAGTCTGTGTTGTCGTTGATTACGGAAAAAACAGCGAAGACAAGCCAGACAGCAAATGTGTTGAAATTGATGAGGGTGTCAGTGGTTACCAATTAATAAAAGAAATTAGTTGGAATACAGAATGGCAGGATGAATTATACTTATGTAAGGTAAACGATATTGGTAATGATCCTAGTAATTGTTTTGGTGGGTCAAAAGGGTGGCTATATACTATAGCAATGGGGGGTGAATGGGTACCTCCTTTGGTTTTGCTAAATGGGAGTGATGGTTGCTGGAACCGTGACAAAGATTCTTCTGATGGTCATTACTGTACAAAAGATGGGGATGTTCTTGGACTCGTTTATACTGCTGATTTTAATGCCAAACCAGATATGTTCAAAATAAATGTTAGCAAAGTCTATGTAGACGGAGAAAAAGAAACCAAAATCACTTCAAACGGAGGCACAATAAGGGATGTTTTTCCAGGATCCAAAATTGAATTTAAAATAGAACTTGAAAATCTATACAAAAGCACAACAGGTATTACAATGAATGATGTTTCTATTAAAGCAACAATCGAAGAGATTGACGATGGTGATGATATTGATGAGGAAATAAGTGAATTTGATCTTGATGCTGATAAAAAAATCTTAAAAGACTTAGTTTTTACGATACCTATGCAAGTTGAGAAGAAAGACAGGCTTTTGGTATTAACAATTGAAGCAAAAGATGATGCTGGAATTAAATATGAGAAAGAGTACACATATGATATAGAAGTTGAAAAAGAAGATCATAAACTAAGGATCCTAAAAGCAGATTTAGACAAACCGCAATACAAATGCGGGAGCATTGCTTTGCTTGACTTTTCAATATTGAATATCGGCTCTAAAGATGAGAATGTTGCCCTATCAATAAAGAACGCGGATTTAAATCTGGACATAGTTGAAAACTTCAAGCTAAAGAGCGATGTAACTGAACTTGAAAACAAATACGAACACAAGTTCACATTATCTCTTCCAGAAAATGTAGATACGAAGTCATATCCAATAGTGATTACAGCAGCTTATGGTAATGAAAAAGTATCAGAGACAACAAATCTGGTCATTAATGATTGTCAAAAAACAACAAAAACAGAGGCTACCTCAGAAGAACCCAAAGAACAAGTTATAACAGAACCAAAGAAAGAGCAGGAAATAACAAGTATCATCGTACCAAAAGAGCAAAAGAAGCTCCCTTTAGTATTGATAATTATCTTGGGAATTCTGGTTGCAGCTATACTGGCTCTACTGATCATACTATTCCTTATTAGGAAAAGATAGTGCTACTATAAAGTAAATACATAAGCGAAAGATTTATATAGGAGTAAAATATTCCTAATAAAAGAATGATAGTTAAACAAGAGCTTTTGTCTAAACTAAAACACGATTTCAGATTAAATATATATGAAGTCAAGATTTGGACTGTTTTGCTTTCTAGAGGTATTGCAACCGCTGGTGAATTAGCAGACCTTAGTGGAGTGCCAAGATCAAGGTGTTATGATGTTCTTGAAAGTTTAGAAAAGAAAGGGTTCATAATTATGAAGATTGGAAAACCAATCAAATACATAGCAGTAAAGCCTGAAGAGATTGTTGAAAGAGTTAAAAAAGAGATAAATGAGGATGCTGATCTAAGCCTTAAGATGATTGATGAAATAAAAGGAACAGATATTTTCAAAGAGCTTGAATTATTGCATCAAACAGGCATAGAAAAGATAGATGGAGATGAACTCTCTAATTCTATTATAGGGAGGGACAATATTAATTATTTCTTAAAAAAGATGGTTGAAAGAGCAGAAAAGTCAGTGTTAATTGCAACAACTAAGGATGGTTTTGTCAGAAAAGTAAATTTATTGAATAAAATCTTAAGAAAAGCCAGCAGAAAAGGAGTTAAAACACAGATTATAGCTCCGGTTAATGAAAAAATTGCAAAGAAAGTAAAAGACATTGCCGAATTAAAAAACAAAGATATCAATGGAAGATTTGTTATTGTTGATAATAAAGAGCTATTGTTCATGATAAACAATGATACAATAGACAAGAATTTTGATGCTGCAGTATGGGTAAAATCACCTATTTTTACAAGCGCATTAGCTCAGATGATTGATTCTCTTAACAGATAAATCGCAACATTTATATACTACTTATTTCCTACATGAGGCTTAAGGAATTCTGAATAAGAATGGTAGAAGATAAAGACATTAAAAAAACAGGCACTACAACAGTAGCTTTGGTTTGCAAAGATGGTATTGTTCTTTGTGCAGATAAAAGAGTAACATCTGGCTATTTAGTAGCATATAAAAAATATGAAAAAATAGTCCAGATAACAGATAATATCGCAGTAACAGTGGCAGGAACAGTTTCAGATGTTCAGCTATTAACCAAATTATTAAGGGCTGAGTTAAAGCTAAAAGACCTTAGGACTAACAGGGAAGTAAATGTTAAAGAAGCTGTAAATCTGCTTTCCAGTATGGTTTACAACAACATCAGAAAGATGAGCATGATACCTGGAATATCTCACTTTATACTTGGTGGAAAGGACAATGAAGGGATATATGCTTATGATATCGGAGCAGATGGCTCTATCACAAATATCGATGAGTATTCAAGCTCTGGTTCTGGTTCTGTAATGGCTTATGGCGTTCTGGAAACATTATACAAAAAAGACTTGACAGTGGAAGAGGGTGTTAAATTAGGGGCAAAAGCGATAAACGCTGCTGTACAAAGAGATATAGCTTCTGGAAACGGAATAGACATAGTTAGCATAACAAAAAGCGGCGTTAAAAAAGTGTTAAGTAAGATTGTTGATTTCAAGATTGAGGCATAGTTTATTTGCATTCTTAAAAAAGGTTTGATATAAATGGTAGAAATAATTAAAGAAATCTTAAAAAACTTGCCAGAGAAAAGCATAAGTGATGCAGCTTTTGAAGGGGCTAATATAGTCCTCTATACAAAGGATAAAGACTTTTTTCTAAATAATAATGGGCTAATAAAGAAAATAGTAGATGATATCAAAAAAAGAGTTGAGCTAAGGCCAGACCCATCTGTTACGATGGACATGGAAAAAGCTGAAAAAGAGATTAAAAAGATTATTCCAAAAGAGGCAGGGATCGATCAGGTAATTTTTGACCCTCAAAGAAGCAGGGTGATTATTGAAGCAGCAAAACCTGGATTGGCAATAGGCAAGCAAGGCGCTTTCTTAAGTGACATCAGGGCAAAAACATTATGGGTTCCATTGATAAGGCGAAAGCCAGCTTTAAGATCCAAGCTTATAGAAAATATAAGAGCAGTCCTATACAAAGAATCAGATTACAGGAGAAAATTTCTCGATAAAATAGGCCATAGAATATATGATGGCTGGATGAGAGAGAAAAAGCATGAATGGATAAGGATTAGTTATTTAGGAGGTGGAAGGCAGGTAGGAAGATCATGTTTATATTTACAAACCCCAGAATCGAGGATTTTGCTTGATTGCGGAGTGGATGTTGCTTCTTCAGATCAGGAAAGATACCCTTTGCTTGAGGCACCAGAATTTAATATACAGGATTTAGATGCTGTTATTGTATCGCACTCACACTTAGACCATTGTGGTTTTGTCCCTTATCTTTTCAAATATGGTTATAGGGGGCCTGTTTACTGTACAGAGCCAACAAGGGATGTTATGGCCCTTTTAACATTAGACTATGTAAAAATTATGCGTTCAGAGGGAAAAGAGCCAATTTATACCTCAGAAGAGATTAAAGAGATGGTTAAGCACACCATCTGCTTAGAATATGAAGAAGTTACAGACGTGACACCTGATATTAGAATCACCCTATACAATGCAGGGCATATATTAGGGTCATCTATGATACACTTGCATGTTGGAAACGGTTTGCATAACCTGCTTTATACTGCTGATATGAAATATGGAAGAACAAGATTATTAGAGCCTGCAGCAACCTCTTTTCCAAGGCTTGAAACCTTAATGATAGAGAGCACATACGGCGGTAAAGAGAATGTTTTAGCGCCTAGAGAAGAACAGGAAGAGCAGATAAGGAAAATAATTGAAGATACAATCAAGAGGGGAGGTAAAGTTCTTATCCCCGTACTGGGTTCAGGAAGAGCCCAGGAAGTTATGGTTCTGATTGAACATTTCTTCAGGCAAAAAAAGCTTGATGATATACCTGTATTTATTGATGGGATGGTATGGGACATTACAGCTATCCATACAGCATACCCAGAATTCCTGAATAATTCAGTTAGAAAACTAATCTTTCACAAAGATCAAAATCCATTTTTATACAAAACATTCAAAGAGGTTGGCTCACAAAAAGAAAGGATGCAGGTCATTGAAGAAACAGGATCATGCATCATATTAGCAACATCAGGAATGTTAGTTGGAGGCCCATCTGTTGAATACTTAAGGCATATGGCAGATAACCCAAAGAACGCGCTAATATTTGTTTGTTATCAGGGCGAAGGCTCATTGGGAAGAAGGCTGCAAAGAGGGGAAAGAGAGATAAATTACGGAACCCCAGTTAAACCTGAAATATGCCCTGTTAAAATGGAAATTAATACTGTTGAAGGGTTCACAGGCCATTCTGGGAGAAGAGAGCTTATGAATTTCTTAATGCATTGCGAACCTAAGCCTAAAAAAGTTATAGTAAATCACGGAGAAAATTCACGCTGCTTAGACTTAGCTTCTTCTATACACAAGCAGAACAGGATTGAAACAGTATGCCCTAGAAATTTGGAATGCATTAGGATAAAATAATTAAGTTTAAATAAAGCACTTATAATCTTCTTCTCATGGAACAAGAAGTCATTGACAAATACAAGAAAGCTGGAAAGATAGCAGCAGAAGTCTTAGCTTATGGTAAAGATCTAATCAAAAAAGACGCTAAAGTTTTAGATGTCTGCAACAAAGTAGAGGAAAAAATATTGGAATTAGGCGCAAAGCCAGCATTTCCAGCTCAAATCTCAATGAATAACATTGCAGCTCATTTCTGCCCAGAAGATAAGGATGAAACAAAATTCGAAGACCAATTAGTAAGCTTAGACATTGGAGTCCATATTGATGGTTATATTGGGGACACAGCATGCAGTGTTGATTTATCAGGAAACAACAAAGAATTAGTAAAAGCCTCAGAAGAAGCTCTGAAAGCAGCAATTGAAAAGGTTAAAGTTGGAGTTAAATTATCTGAGATTGGAAAAGCAATCGAAGAAACTATTGCTGGATTTGGCTTTCAGCCTGTAAGAAACTTATCAGGGCACGGTTTAGACGAGTATAACATTCACTCATATCCGACTATTCCTAACTTTAACACAAAAGACAATATAGTTCTGGAAAAACAAGTTATTGCAATTGAGCCATTCGCAACAAACGGTGTTGGCTTAATACATGAAAAAGGAGAACCATCTGTTTTTTCTTTGGTAGGAAAGAAATCAGTAAGGATAGGGTTTGTAAGAAATATTTTAAAACAATTAGAAAGCTATAATGGGTTGCCATTCACCACAAGATGGGTTACAAAGAATTTCTCAGAAGCCCAGTTAAAATTCGCATTCAATCAATTGAAACAGTTAGAAATATTGAAAGAATATCCTCCATTGGTAGAAAAAAGCAATGGTTTAGTATCTCAAGCAGAACATTCTTTATTGGTTGATGATGAAGTTGTTGTTTTGACTAAATAAACTAGTTCTTATCAAGATTCACAAAATAGTCAATAACCTCTAATACACTAAAAAGAAACTCATCCCCTGTCCCCATATCCTTCAATTTAACCTTGTTCTGCTTTAATTCATCCTCGCCTACAAATAAGACATAAGGTATTCCTAGAGAATTAGCGTATTTTAAATTCTTGGAAGGCCCTTTTCCCATTAAGTCAATATCCACTTTGATGTCAGATTCCCTCAATAGTTTAGCTATCTTCAGGCTTTCTTTCAATGTTCCAATAGGAATTATAAAAATCCTGGTTACTGTCTTTTGCTTTATCGGATTTTTCTCAACATAAGCGTCAAATATCCTCTCTAAGCCAAAGCTGATCCCTACAGCAGCATACTCTCCTTTCCCAAGGAATTCACCAATCATCTTGTCCCATCTTCCACCGCCGGCAACAGAAGACTTAATGCTGCTGTTCTTAAGCACAGTTTCAAAGATTGTTCCTGTGTAATAGCTCAATCCTCTTGCCAGAGAAACATCGAAAATAAAATTAACATCTAAAACTGTAAGATAATCGATTAATTCTTCCATCTCTTTTAAGCCTTCATTACCTTCAATAAATCCTTTTAACTTATTCAGTTTTTCTTCATTGGTTCCTTTTATAGTTATTATTGATATTATCTCATTAATCATTTCTTCCTTAACGCCTTTTTGCTTCAGCTCATCAACAACAGCTTTTTCTCCAAATTTCTCTAATTTATCAATAGATAATATCACATCAACTCTTTTATTTTCTTTAACTCCAACTTTTTCCAGGATGCCATCTAAAATCTTCCTGTTATTGATCTTGATATTAGCATCAAACCCCAATTTTCTAAAAGCCAATGCTGTAAGGTTTACAATCTCAGCATCAGCAGCCATATCCTTGCATCCTATAACATCAACATCACATTGCATAAACTGCCTGTATCTGCCCAAGCTGATTGGCCCATCCCTGAAAACATCTCCAATTTGATATCTTTTGAACGGCATCTTTAGCTGGGGATTCATCCCTACAAATCTTGCTAATGGCACTGTTAAATCATACCTTAAGCCTAGCTCCCTATTACCTTGGTCTTTTAGCTTAAACGTTTCCTTAAGGATTTCAGCGCCGCCTGCATATTTAGAAGACAAGACATCATACCTTTCTATGACAGGTGTCTCCAATGGGCTAAATCCAAATAGCTCAAAAGTCTCTCTCAAAACAGATATTATACGCTGCCTTACAATCTGGCTTTCAGGAGCTACATCCCTTGTTCCTCTGGCCATCTGCAGCTGGCCTTCTACCTCTTTCTCAATCTTCTCCTCTACTTTTTTAGCTTCTGGTACTGTTATCTTGCTTTCTGTGCCTGTAACAAACCTTCTGACAGCATCCCTTACAGCCTCTGATACAGAGCTATAGATATCCTTATCTACAAGCTTCTGTATTTCATCTATTAGGCCTTTTGTAAGCCTTATCTGCATTGTTTCCATTACCATAGTAATTGAATAGTAATGTACTTATATATAAATGTTTCTTTTTTAGGCTTGTATTTCCTGTTTGATACTAAGTTAGATATATAAATAGAAACATATTACCTTTTATTAGGATGGTTAATCAGGGCTTAATACTAATTTTGTCTCTAATCGGGATACTAGCACTCTATTGGGTTTTATTCGGACAATGGAAATACAATAAAATGATAAGAGAACAACAGAATGGCAAAAAAGAGAACTAGAGCAATAATCTTTGATATGGATGGCGTTTTAATGGATACGAGCCAATCCTACACTATAGCTGTCAAAAAAACAGCAGAATTCTTTCTAGGAAAGATGTTAAACATAGAAGAAGTAGAAGAAATAAAAAATAGAGAAATGAATGATTGTGATGCTGCTGAATTGTTGATACAGAATAATGGCGGAGATTTCAGAAAACAGGTAATAATCAAGAAGTTTCAGGAATACTTCCAGGGCAGAAATTTTGACGGCTTAATTAAAAAAGAAAAATGCCTTATAGATGAAAAAACGCTGAAAAATTTAAGGAAATATGACTTAGCTATACTAACAAAAAGGACAAAAGAGGAAGCAAAGTTCACATTGGAGAAATCAAAAATTAAAAAATATTTCAAAGATATCCTGACTATTGAGAGTATAAAAGAACAAAAGCCATCTCCAGAATGCCTGCTAAAGATAATAAAAAATCTTAATGTTAACAGCAATGAAGCTTTGTATGTTGGCAGCAATCTTTTAGATTTAAGCACAGCCAAAAATGCAGGTATACCTTTTATAGGTGTCCCCCCATCCAATTCAGATAGGGCTTTATTAAAAAATATTCTAAAATCAGAAGGAGCAGAGATAGTTCTAAACAACATTAATGAATTGGCTAAAAAGATAATATGATCAAAGCAGTATTGTTTGATATGGATGGTGTATTGATAGATTCTCATGACGCTTGGTTCTATGTGTTTAACAAATCCCTTGATAAATTTGAAAGAAAACAGGTAAATGTAGAAGAATTTGACAAATGCGTATGGGCCAAGGCTTTTGATAAAGTATGCAGGCAGTACTTTAGTGTTCCACTATTGGATGTTAGAAAATATTACCAAGAGGTATACCCTGATTACAGGGAAAGATTAAGAATTATGCCAAATGCAAAAGAGGCCCTATCAGAATTGAAATCAAGAGGGCTTAAGCTTGCAGTTGTTTCCAACACACAAGAAGTTATAGCCAAAAAAACCCTTCAGGATATAGGTATAATCCAGTTCTTCGGCTTAATATTAGGGGGAGATAATATAAAAAATGGCAAGCCTGAACCTGACATTTTATACAAAGCATTAGAACTAATGAAACTAAATAAAGATGAGGTTTTATTTATAGGAGATACGATATGGGACAAGATGGCTGCAAAAAAAGCAAATATAAAATTCGTTGGATTTAGGCAGGATGGCGATAAAAGAATAAGCAGCTTAAAAGAGTTGCCAAATATGGTCTAAAATGCTGGCCAATTGTAGTCAGAGAATGAAAAGTTTTTTATAATAAGCATATAAACAAGGTGTTTATGCAATCAACCCCAAAGGATATTAAATACAAATTGCTTTTCTTGCCAGAACCAAGGAGAGAAGAAGTTGCTAAAATACTATTTCTCTTCCCGCCTATTAGCGATTTCTTAATAAAGCCAAAATTAAACAGTAATGAAAAGATGTTACTTAAAAAAAATATATGGGGGCTTTATGCGGATCTAAGAGGGAGTATGCGTGAAGAGGAGATTCAGGCATTGCTGGAATTTATAGAAAATGATGCTACAGCGGGGATATATCAAGGAGAGCTTGAGGAATTAGAAAGATACGGAATAGCCCTTTCTTCAACTGTTTTGCGTGCTTACACCAGCATGCCGGCTGGGGCAAGGATAGGTACTGAATTAGCATATTTTATACATGGGATTAAAGACTGGCAAAAGCTTGATGAAATGAGAAGAGAAATCTATACTCTAGACTTGATAGTATATTGCTCTTTAAACGCAGGCGATGGAAATATGTTATCCCCGAGCAGTGTGGTTAGTGCTTTATCAGATTATGACCTGCCCCAATTAGAAGAATTAAAACAGGAGCTATCAGCACTTTTAGCAAAAGCCAGGGATGAAGAAGAACGAAAGAAACTTTCAGCAGCATATATATATGACAAAAGGGGCATAATCTATTATGATAAGCTTATCAAGAACTCCAGATTTTTTGTTATTGACCCTTCTAACAAGGAAAGGTGGAATGCCCAATCAGTTCCAGGATACAGCACAGAGGAATATTTTGAGTTATCGAGACAATCATCGAATGATCTGCTGATTCATTGTTCAGCCCATTTTGATGAAATATTGGATGATGGTTTTATATCAAGCCGATTGGCATTGAAAGCAAGAGAAAAAGCAAGAAGTGGAGCGAGAATCGCAACACCAAATGTGCATTTTAGTGTAAATCATATATATTCCGTGTTTGATGAAAACCAGGTAGGGGTATGCCCCCCTGTTGTTTTTGTTTTCGCAGCAGACGCATTGATTGAAAACAGATATTTAGCAGGCATGCCTGATTCTAATGATTTTGCAATTACAGGCCTGGGAGATGATTACAGGGACAAATCCCATGAGATTCCATTGAATTTAGGCGTAGTTTTTGTCAAGGATTCATACAGGGATGAATTTCAGAACAAAATAAGTGCAAAAAAGTTGTTGATCCCAAGGGTACAATATTTCAGGGATATATATAAAGAGATTGCCGGGCTGACAGGAAACAAAAACGGTATTTGGCCTGTAAAAGTATCAGCCCCGCTTGAGAAAAAAGAAGTCAGGCAGACTGTTGGGTGGGTGTCTGATTCTTCACGCACCCGTTATTTCCAGCCGGTATATGGGGTAAGAAGCAATGTATTGCGATGAAAAATAATTATTTCTTATTAGTAGTAACAAAATAGAAAGATTTAAATAATACTTATATTGCATCTATCTCTATGATAAATAGGGTAATAAATGTACCTAGAAGAAGAGAAGCAAATTCTGTATTTGATTATCTTATAGGGGTGTATAGGCTTACCAACTATCAACCTAAAGAAGCTGCTTTAGAACAGAGAATATTCTTACTAGATGGGCATGGCCTAAGAGGAATGGATATTTCAGATATGATTGAAAATGAATTCGTGGAGAGAATGGGGCTTATAAGGGATGAGGAAAGGGATGCAGCTAGTGGGTATTTGATGGACGAGTTCTTCAAATATCATGAAAAAGCAGCAGAATATATACAAGGATTAGAACATTTAGGCCCTAACAGTCCAGAAAAAGATATGTTTATGAAAAAAGCATTTGAACAAGTTTGTAAAGCAACTAAATATTTATCGATACTAATGAGAATAGACCCAGACTCAAAACTTTTCGAAGGAAAATTAGAAAATGGTTATGAGACCTTAACTGAAGGAATGAAAGTACTAAGAAGGATATTATACGCCCATAATCTAAAAGACCATCTGGTTAAGTAAAATGTGGTTCCACACTAATTTTTTCATACCTCCAAAGGAATTCTTGTTTAATGGGGAGACTGGACAATTCAAGTCTACTCAGTTTACTTTTAGCGGGGATAAGAAATAAAACTTATTTTCTCAACTTAGGCAATACCTTATAAGCAACTACAGCAGAAACTATAACTATCAACCAAAACCAATAAGCATTTATTTTCCCAAAAATAAAAAGAATCAAAGCTAAAACAATTAACAAAATAAAAAATATTCCGATTAATTTTATTGTTTGTTCTTTCATTTAGTTACCTTAAATTTTCAATATAAAATAACCATTCTTAATTCCATAAATCATAAAACCAATACCTACCCCCAACATAACAAAATAAACAGCTTTATTCCAAGCTAAAACCTTCTTGCCGTCAAACAACCAGAAGGGTATCATATTAAATAAAGCTAAGATTATATTAATAGTAAAACCGAGTTGAGCAATAAAGAATAATGTTCCAGTAACCGGAATTAACGCTAAAGACAAAAATCCAGTAGCAACAATCAAATTAGCAATAGCGCCCGCTGCAGATATTTTTCCATTTCTCCTCCTGCCTACGGGTCCTGATATCATTACTGCTCCAGGAGCTACAATTATAAAACCAAAAAAAGACATAATAACGGCTAATATCAACATTTTGTCCCATGATCTAAACTCTGCTTTACACCCATATTTCTGAGCAAGAACCTTATGAGCCATCTCATGAGCAATAAAACCTAATCCTACAGTTAAAGAAGATATCATAAAAAAAGTTACAAGATTAAATGAAAAACCGCCTAACAAAATACCAAACGCCAAAGATATAGCTAACCAAGCTTTGATCAAATCAACAAGCTCTGTCCTGGATGTAGTTATGCCCCCAATAAACCTAATCTGGTCTTGAGGATTTACTAATCTCACCTTTGTCTCCTCATCTTAGCAATCAGATGTTCCAAGGTATCAATTTTCTTCATCAATTCTAATTTCTCTTTATCCATCCCCATCAGTTGATTAGCAAATTTAGTTAGTTCAAAATCTCCTTTCTTGATATTCATGCTGACATCAGTAAACTTGCCTATCTCTCCAGACAACCCTTTCAACTGACTGACCATGCTGGCCATCTGTTCTCTTAATTTGCCATATTCATTCATATCATTATTCAGCTTTTCAGAATTTACTCTTAGCTCATTACCTAATTCTTCCTCAAATTTACTCAAAATATCCTTCTGCATCTGCGCCTTTAACAGCTTGAAATCATAAACCTCTTTCCTCAGGCTATCTTTTGATTCATTAATTATCTCTAAATTGTCTTTGAAGTTTGTTAGAAATTCTTTTTGGTTGCCTTTTACTTCGTGTAATGCTTCGTTTAAACTGCTTAGTTCTTCTTTTAATAGGTTAACATCTTTAGAATGAGATTCCACTTTTTCGTTTATATCATCAATAAGTTCTTTTATCCGCATCAAATCTTTTATTTTTTGGAGCATAAAAACAAGAAAAAGGAACTAGTATAAAAAACTATACGTCCACAAAAACCCTATGCTTCTCTGTTCCGCTTAACTCCTTCATTATTC
>CAZSRD010000004.1:0-19387 GCA_964609455.1 uncultured Methanosarcinales archaeon | reverse complement strand
TATACGTCCACAAAAACCCTATGCTTCTCTGTTCCGCTTAACTCCTTCATTATTCTCCTGATTATCGCTTTCTCAGGATCTGGCATTAACTTAACTCTTTTTTTAATATCGTCAAAACTTTCAAATTCCTTCTCTTTTCTTGAATCTAATATTTCCCACATATGTTTCTTCCCTAGTCCTGGTAACAGCTCTAACTGGTGCATTCTTGTGCTTAAAGGCTGAGCCTTATTAAAAAAATCAACAAATCTTTTCTCATTCTTCTCCATTATGCCTTTAATTACAAGCTCTATCTCAGCTTTTGCAGTATGTGTCAATTTATCCAAGGGCAATCTCCCAATAATATGGTGTATCTTATCTCTTTTACCCTCTCCTATGTAAACTTCTTCATAAGGCTGCAAATGAATCCCCTTTTTAGGAACTAACTCCAGCATTACAAATCTCTCCTTGCCTATGGCTTGAGCTATTGCAGTCTTCATGTGCATTGGCTTGTTATCAAAAGGGTAGCCATTCGGCAGGAAATCTAAAACAATCACAACTTCTTCCTTTCCTTTGCTCTTTACTTCTTGTGAATCTGTTTCTTCCATCAAACCACCCTATTGTTGTATTGTAAACCTTGGTATTTATAAATATTTTGTTGTTATTGATTATAACAAAAAGAAAGCTCACTTCTCCGCTGTAAAATTGTTAACAACTTCAGATATTTTCTTCATATTTTCATTATTGACTGTTAATGGGTATGACTGAAGAACCACCTTCAACTCATCTGCAGTTTTAGGCATTAAATCAATTATCTTAACAATATGCTGGTCCTTAAGCCTGGGTATTTTCAAAGCTTCAATTTTTTTATACAATTCTCCCGAATTCTTTAAAGTAGCAAAATGTTGTAAATATTCCTCTGTTCTTAGGGCCCTGAAGTTCAGTTCTTTATCTCTCTTTTTTATTTTCTCCAGCTCTACCCTTAACTCATTCATATCAATAGCTTTCTCGGATATTATTTCTGAATCAGCCATTTTGCACCTTTTTCAAATGAATAGGATGTATTATTAAATTTTTTCTTTTACTGCCATCCATAAGCATAACTTCATAGCATTTTCCTTTTTTACCTTCTACAATAGCATCCCTGCCATAAAAAGAAGGATTGTACATGCCCTTTTGAATAGCAGGCTCAAAGCTTAATTTAACTCTTTCTCCAATTTTAAAGCTCTGTAAATACCTCGCAATTGATATTTTCCCCCTGCTTCTAAGGCTCTTTTTGGATAGATACCTGGTTTTCCTTCTAAAACCGCCTATTCTTTTCATACTCTTAAGGATTTTCTACCCATATAAAAAGCTTTTGATTTTGTCTATTTGTTATTAAAACCATAAAGTTTATATATTTCCTAATTTATCAACATTTCATCATAGTAACTAATCAGAGGAGGATGTTAAAATGGGTTTTTTTTCAAAAATAAAAGAGGCAATGTCTGGTGACACCGCAGAAGTTCTTGAAGAAGCGGAAAAAGAGGATTATGTTGAATTGGGTTCAAATGAGAGCTCAGGAAACTCAAAGATAACTGTTAGGCCTTTTGTTCTGCAGGATTTTGAATCTATAAAGCCAATTCTAGATGGTTTAAGGGAAGGCCATATTATAGCTTTAGTCAATATCAGGCCATTGAAAGAAAAGGACCTGGTAGAGCTAAAAAGAGCCATTAACAAGCTGAAGAAGACATGTGATGCAATTGATGGTGACATAGCTGGCTTTGGTGATGACTGGGTAGCAGCTGTTCCCTCATTTGCCAAAATACATAGGGCAAAGAAGGAAGAGCCAAAACCGCATAAAAAGTTTGAAGAAGTGACAGAATACAGCTCAGACGAAAAGGCAGAAGACGATAGTGACGGTAAGATAGAAACTTATTAATTCTTTATTTTATTAATTTTTATATGCTAAGTATACAGACCGAAAGATATAAAAATAAGATTAATACTTGTGGCATTATGACGGAAGAGGAAAAAACAGAAACTGTATCAGGAGAGCTTTGTCCTATGTGCAGGCAGAAGACTTTATCGCTTATGGAAGCAGAAAGGGAAGTGCCTTACTTCGGCAAAGTCTATATTTTCTCGATGAACTGCTCTAACAAAGAATGCAATTACCACAAAGCAGATGTAGAGTGTGTAGAGAGGCACGAGCCATCAAGATACACTTTCGAGATAACAAAAGAAGACGATATGAAAGTAAGGGTAATAAAAAGCTCAGAGGCAACCATAAAGATTCCCCACATTAGTACAATAACTCCGGGCCCAGCTTCTAATGGTTATATCACTAATATCGAAGGCGTATTCAGCAGGGTAAAAAAGGAAGTAGAGGTCCTAAGAGACACCGCAGAGGAAGATGAAGACAGGAAAAAAGCAAAAAACATGCTGAAGAAAATAACAAAGATAATGTGGGGCCAGCAGCCTCAAAAGATAATCATAGAGGATCCTTCTGGAAATTCAGCTATTATTTCGGATAAAGCTGTAAAAGAGAAAATGAAATGAAAGAAGTAATAAGCTTTCGCGGAAAAAAGGTAATATTGTATTTCTTTGAGAAATCAGGATATGGAAAAAAGCAGTTTGATAGGGATTTGGGAAACTTTATTAAGAAAGAAAATAGAAAAATAAAAAAGAAACTGCCTTCTTTTGATGATTTTAAGAAATTAGTTGGAAAAGAACTAACAAAATTGATGCCTGATGTTCTAAGCAAAGAGCCGAATGCTGTAAAAGAAGACCCTTTTACAATCGAGTTTATCATAAGGAATGTGGAAGATTATTCAGAACATCTTGAGAAAAGGTCAAGGATAGACCATATGTATATTGTACTAAGCGGTCCCGAGCTTGCTAAGAATCTGATCTTACCAGTATATTTCTTTGGTGAAAACCAGGATGCATTTTTCCATGAAAAGTTTGATCTTGTGGGGATAATGCATTTTCAGGTTAGCCTGCCATTATACAAATACTTTGACAGGTTCAAGAGAAGGGCGTTGCAAAGATACGGGTTAACTGAAAGAAGCATAGGCAAGATCAAGTATGGCTCTATGATACCTTTATTTGAGACCCTTTCTGATCTAAGGGTAGAGGGCATGGCTAATTTCTGGAGAAGAAAATCTGAGGGGATTACATTTGATGTTGATATATTGAATAAATTTAAGGCTAATCTTGAGCGCCTGGCAAAAGAAACCGACTTTGAGAAAGCAGAGGAGATATATGATGGGGAACTTTATACAGATGATATAGAGATACTCGGGAGGTATATGTGCTTCTTTATTGGTTTGGCAGTTTTAAAACATATGGGCGTTAAATCAGTTACTGTAAATGGAAAGAATGCTTCTCTCGATAAGTTAGGAAGGTACATAACAGGCAAGGATAAATTTGTAAAGTTGGATGTGAGGATATGCGGGAAGGTATATACGATGCTGATGAAAGGAGACAAGCCGCAGCTGCACAGATGGTTTATCATATATTACACTTTAGCATGCAAAGAATTAGGAATTCCGGAAAATTTAACAGTTATAACCCACTATAAGTATGATTGGCTGAAAAAGACAGCAACAAGATATAATAAGAAATATTGGGGAGAATGGGTAAAGAAGTCTGGCTATGTTCTCGAACACAGGTCTTTCTTAGAAGTGATAAGAGAAAGGCATGGAAATATTATTTAAAACAAAATTATAACTATTTCTTAAACACTTCAACAAGCTTGCCAAAAAATCCCCTCTTGTCTTTAGTAGCTTCTGCCAGGTCATCCATCTCTACTTCCACCTTTTCATCAAAACTCTCTATCCTATAATTTATCTCCTCAATCTTCTCATTCAGTTTTTCTAAATCCACTTTCAGAAGCCTTTTATTTGTTACTAACAAAACTTTATCATATGCCTTACTCACAAAAATATTATGAAATTTATCAAAGTCTGCTGTTTTCTTTATAACTTTCTGCACAAAGATTTTCCAATCTGCCAATAATTCTTCCTTCAAAGGGCTTAACTTAAAGACTATTCCAACATTTTTGTAATTAGCAACAAACTTATTCACATCTTCTTTATAGAAATCAAATTCGTCTTCAAGAAACTTTAAGTCAGATCCTGTCAAGCTTCTCTCAAACATTATCATGCTTAACATATCTTCTTTCTTTAATTCAACCTTTTTTATGGCGGAAATCCTTTCTTCCATTTTTTATAACACCTCTTTCGTTTCACAAAAGCTCTGAATTACAATTTAAGCAAACATGGCATTTGGATTTTTGGCTGTATTTAGTGCTTACGCCAAGAACAATCTTAGTATTGCATCTAGGGCATTTTGGTTCCAAAACTTCTAAATTCTCAAATACATTAAGTGAATTCCCCACTTTAAGCAGTATTATAGAAGAGCAAGTTTATATATTTTTTGTATAAATCTTAACAAATTTTAAATAAGTTTATATAAAATATATAAAAGACTAAAAAAACTTCGCAAGCTTATTCTGCGCTTTACTTTCCAACAAATCATCTTTTGAATACCCCAATACCTCAAAGATTTTCTCAACAGCCGGAACAACCTGATTATTGATATAATACTCAGGATCATAGTCTTTCTCACTGACTTCATCAGGAAGTTTTGCCTTATCCCTTATTCTCTCGCCATTTTTTGTTATTACAAAATCTATCCTGGAGCCCGGCCCTACATTTATGCCCTTTTCTCTCATTCTTATTGCAATAGCTACATGAGGGCCAACAGCATCATAAGAATCTATTTCTTTCTGCAGCTGAGTATGGATGATCACTTTTTTTAACTCGATATTGTTATTTTTAAGTTCTTCTAATACGCCCCTAACATATTTTAAGGCCTTTTCTGGTTTTCCCTCTTTTAGTATTATATTAAGGACATTTTCCTGTACTTCTTTTGAAATAGGGCTCCAATTACGCCTTACAGTCTCAAAACCTCGAATCTTCAACTTGCCTTCCTCAGATAACAAAGCATACTTCTTTTTTGCTCCAAATTTGCCTATCTTTGCAGAGACAAATATGCCTGCAGGATAAAAACCATCATACTCTAGCTCCATTAAGCCTGGCAGCTCAAGGTTTATTTTTTCTCGGAATTTTTCAGCTTCTTTCTTAGTCTTCCCATCTAAGCTCAAAAAAACAGAATCCGTATCAGAATAAAGAACATTAAATCCCTCATTTTTCGCTTCATCTATAACCTTATGTATATAGTACCTCCCATAAGCTGCTGTTGACCTTGCAGATTCTATGCTATACCATCTAGCCATAGAGAATCCCAAATAACCATAGAATGAATTTGCAAGTAATTTCAATGATTGTGACCTGGCTTCCATCAAAGGAGTGTTCTTCTCTTTCATTATGTCCTTTATTCTCATCCTTCTAGTTATCAAATCCGATATGAGTGTAGGAAGAAATCCCTTCTTTTTTGTACAAAACCAATATTTCTTTCTTCCTTCAACAGGTGCTGTTTTTTTACCCTCACAACAACTGCAGTTCAATGTCCCAGGATCAATGTTATGGGAGCTTATTATTGTAGGATACAAGCTTCTATAATCAAAAACAACAATATCCTTATACAATCCAGGTTTAGGTTCAAACACAAAACCACCAGTGTAAGTTTGCATTCTTCTTTTTGCTAAAATTCCGTGATGCGGAAGCTCTGGAGCTAATTCATTAAATCTTTGTGCTTGCTTTAATATGTACGACTCAACTAATTGAGAAAAACCCATTCTTGCTATCTCTGGTATTGTCATCCCAACAATTTTTACTATCTCCATGATATTGGGGAGCATTTTTTCCGTTAACTTGTATGCCAAAAAAGAATCATGAAGGTTATATTCACAGAATGACTCTAACTCTGTAGAATTAGTATCCCACACTTCAGCCAGACTATCCACCTCAACTGCTATTTTTTTCTCATTAATGAGCTCAGCAGCGACTGAATTAAGGTTCATAGCATAAGTATCCATAGATGGACCGACAATCTTTCTTATGAATTTGTATATATCCAAGTGGTTAATTCCAGTTATATTACTAGTAACCTTTCTTGCTTTGTTTACCCTTAATTCAGAAAAATCTAAACCAATATCTAATTTAACCTTGTACTTATCCGCCCTGGCTTTTATATACGGCAGATCAAATTCATCTGAAAAATATCCGGTTATTATGTCTGGTTTAAAGTCATTGATTATTGTCTTAAATCTATCAATCAGGTCTACCTCGCCATCTACGAATTCAATATAATCTAATTTTGTCTTAAATTTCTTCCATGTGATTACTTTTTGGTAATTTTCGCCATAGAATGATAACATTATGATCGGATTTTTCTCTGTATCTATATTCTTGCCATCAGGATTATATGTCTCTATATCAAGCGCTAAAACCTTGGGGCTTTCCAAGGAATTTTCTCCCTTTTGTTCAATCTTATCTGCCCTAAAAACAGGCACTCTAGCTCTCTGTGTCACAAACTCCCCTTCTGCGTCAACAGCTACCAAAGGAGTAATTCCCTTATCTATAAGGTACCTTTTTGCAAATCTTATGTCATACTCTGTTATATATTCCAACATCTCCCAATCCTTGATTACTTCCCTTATTATTGGCACATCAGATGGAAATTTCACAAAAACCTTTATTGCTTCAACATCCCTGCCTAGAAAGTGTTTTTTTACCTTTTCAGTTCTGATTACCTCAGCAGTTTCTCCGCTTCTCTCAACCTTTAGTTTCCTTAACTTCTCTTCAACTTCTTTTCCTTTATGAGGTATAACATAGAAATATGGCTCAAAATGAGCATCCGTTACACATATTTTCTCATTTCCAGTTGTCCTTCCAAATAGATAAATCACAGGCTTATCTCTCTCTATCCTGTATGTGATATCTATAGGGAAAAAGGTAACCTTTGCCATATTTTAGAAGTAGGCTATATTGCTTTATAAACTTTATTATCGAACTTAGTGAGATAATAAAGGTTTAGAAATCTCAAGCTTTGCTTGAGGAATTGGGACAATTTTTATTTCTAAAAGATTATGTTGGTTTTTACTTATAAACCTTACCAAGCAAATCAGACTTAGTTATAACACCCTTTAATTCTCCACCATCGCTAACCAAAACCATTGGACTAAATCTTAACAGATTAGAAATAACTCCAATATTTGTATTCTTAGATACTATCGGAGCAGAATCATCCATTATATCCTTTATTTTGTTGCCTTTTTTATTTAATAAGGCTTCTAAAATGATTGCTTCTGAAACAACACCTATTGATTTGTGGTCTTCTATGACTGGCATCTGGGATATATTTGCTTTTTTCATCTTATTGATAGCTTCTTTAATGCCATCATTTGGCTTTACAGATATTATTTTCCTTGACATTATCTCATCTGCCTTAAGCTCTTTTTTCTTTCCCAATGAGTCAATAGCTTCAAATATTTTAGTAGCATTAGAATAAGTAGGGTCTAGTCTTCCTGCTTCTATCTTGGCGATTAAGCTCTGTGAAACACCTGCTCTATTAGCTAATTGCCCTTGCGTCAACCCATATTTCTTCCTTATTTCCTTAATTTCTGACAGTTCATAGCTCATTTTAATAGGAATAATTAGAAGTAGTATTTATTACTTTTGGAATAATAATATACACTCAAATAAAATATTCCAATAAGAATATTTCTATCAACAACCTTTTTAAATGGGTTAAATGGAGTTGTGGTTATGGTGGTATCTATATGAGAAATGGTGAATTCTTATGTTTTTAGATAGAAAACCAATTTTTGGAGGTAAATAAAAATGGGAAAAATAACTTATGTAACGAGCGAGAGCGTGACTGAAGGTCACCCAGATAAGATCTGTGACCAGATATCAGATGCTATATTGGATTCTTTGTATGAGCAGGATCCTCAATCTAGAGTAGCCATTGAGTGCTTAACCACAACAGGTACTGTCCATGTTGCAGGAGAAGTTACAACAAATGGGTATGTTGATGTTCAGAAGGTAGTCAGACAGACATTAAAAGAAATTGGTTATACAGACCCTAGATTTGGTATAGACTGTGATGATGCTGGTGTGTGGTCAGCAATACACGAACAAAGCCCAGACATTTCAAAAGGAGTAACAGAATCACAAGATCACGAGCAGGGAGCTGGAGACCAGGGAATGATGTATGGTTATGCATGCAATGAAACTCCAGAACTAATGCCTTTGCCAATAATATTAGCACATAAACTGACTAGAAGATTGGCTTTTGTAAGGAAAGAAGGAATAATCCCTCACTTAGGTCCAGATGGAAAATCACAGGTTTCTGTGCAGTATGAAGATGATAAGCCAAAAAAGGTAACTGCAGTAGTAATTGCACAACAGCATAAAAAGGATATTGATGAAAAAACATTGAAGGAGCAGATAAGAAAAGAGGTTATAGACCCAATATGCAAAGAATATATGGATGAAAACACAAAAGTTTTCATCAACGGGACAGGAGCTTTTGTCATTGGTGGCCCAGAAGGCGACACTGGAGTTACAGGAAGAAAAATAATTGTGGATACTTATGGTGGTGTTGGAAGGCATGGCGGCGGTTGTTTTTCCGGGAAAGACCCATCAAAAGTTGATAGAAGCGGAGCTTATGCAGCAAGATATGTCGCTAAAAACATAGTTGCAGCCGGCTTAGCAGAAAAATGCGAAGTTCAGTTGAGCTATTGCATTGGAATTGCCCAGCCAACTTCAATAAATGTTGACTGCTTTGGAACAAACAAAATACCCGAAGAGAAAATCTCTGAATTGGTAAAAAAACATTTCAAGCTAACTCCAAAATGGATCATCGACACATTGAAGCTAAGGAGACCAATCTACAAGAAGACAGCATCTTACGGCCATTTTGGAAGAGACGACCCAGACTTCACATGGGAGAAAACAGATAAGGCAGAGTTGCTAAAAAAGGAAGCAGGTTTGTAGGAAAATATCAAGACGTGAACCATTAAATTTTTTATTTTATTTTTTTCATTAAAAAATCGGGATTATAGGCGAGATTTTTTTCATTTTTTGAATGGAACTATAATTATATTAACTGTCTGCTTTCCATATCATCTTTATTTGAATATTGGATCTTTTTGTAGTCTAATTCTTTCCCAAACCACTTAATTACATTTTTTCTATACCTTAATGGTTCACTATACATCTCTGTTAGTTCAAGATATTCTTGTTCGACAATAGCATTAGGAGGAGTAGGCAAACCTTTTAATTTGTTAAATATTGTAGGATCAATTACTGCATTTCTTCCAATCATAACTCCCTTAACACCTATTTCTTTTAAATCCTCAAGTTGCTCTTTTGTTCTGATATCTCCATTAGCTACAATATATTTACCTGTATTCACACAGTCTTCAAAAACCGTAAAGTCAGCAGGCTGGTCGTATCCTTGAGCTCCATGTCTTGCGTGAATTATAAAGAAATCTGCGTCTGCTGCTTCAATCATATGCAGATAGACTTTTCTCTTCTTTTCTTTTTCATTAAGCCCCAATCTCATTTTCATCGATAGGTTATACCCATAATCTTTGAATATAGATATAATCTTCTTCACCTTGCTTAGCCTTTTTACCATAGCACAACCCAACCCGTCATTTATTACAGCAGGATCAGGACACCCCAGGTTAAGGTTAAACCCTTCAAACCCAACAAAAGGGGTAAACATATTAAGAAATTTCTTAAAATATTGCTCTCTTGAGCCAAGAACTTGTATAACAACAGGAACAGAATCCTTATGAACTATCCTTGACCAAGTATTGCTATCCTTTCTTGCTAGGCCCTTTATTTTTACTAGCTCAGAAAAAGTCAAATCTGCGCCATATTTGTTGCATATATTCCTAAATGCAGCACTAGTAATATCCCTCATAGGAGCAAGCATCAGTTTCATTAGAACCCTCTTTTTTTAATAAGATTAACAAGTTCATCGGAGATAATCACTTTGTCATTTTCTAAAGGATAACAAAATGGAAGTATGGCTGATTCGCCTTCATTAATCTCAGTTAAGTATTTCATTTTACTCCTTGGGGGCTGCTTTTAACTAGTTCAACCACTGCTTCAATATGGTTTGTTTGGGGGAACATATCAAACATTGCCACACTTTTTATCTGGTATTCCTTAAATTTGGAGATATCTTTTCTGAGCTGAAATGGATTACATGATATATAAAGTATTAACTTGGGCTTTATTTTTTTTAACTGCCCTATTACTTTCATGTCCATTCCTGAACGAGGGGGGTCTGTTATCACAAAAATATCGTTTTTAAATTGAACTTTTTTAAGCTGCTTTGCATCAAGTAAGTAGGATTTAGCATTTAATGCACCATTATTTTTGAGATTAATTTTTGACAAATCTAAGCTCTGCCTAGATCTCTCGGCTAACACAACAGACTCAAAAATATCAGCATTAATTGTAGCAAATACTCCAACACCGGCGTATAAATCGAGCAGAGAGTATTTTTTTGTATCATAACCTTTTAATAGGTTATAACAGTATTTATGTATCTTCTCAACAACCTCACTGTTATTCTGAAAAAAACCCTGAACCGGATAAAAAAACCATTTTCCAAGCAAAGATTCTTTTAGAACATCAGCCCCCTTCACAATAAAATAGTCATTTGAGTAAGCTTCATTTTCATCATTTTTAATGTATGTTACAATCACATTTTCGGTGCTTGTTAATGTGGAAAATTCCCTCACATTTTCTACAGCCTCTGTCAAACTTGAAGATGTTGAATTTAAGACTATAGATACAGAAGAGGTATATTCTGTTGCCCTTACAACAACAAACTTGTAGGCAGGATTAGGGTGTCTTTTAAAAAATAATCTAACTTCATTAAGGATCACATTTACCTTTTCGTTGCATATTACACACTTCTCTATATCTACTATCCGACCATGTTCGCCTTTTTTCCTTAAGCCAATCTCTTTTGAGCCAAAAAGAAACTCCATCCTATTTCGATAGTAGTATTCTTTTCCATTATAGCAATTTATTTCAGTATGAAGCAGATTTGCCAATAACTTTTTCTTGTTCCCTATCTGTGTTGGATAATCAATATGTTGGGATGAGCAACCAGCACAAATACCGAAGTATTGACATAGTGGCTTTGCCATATGTTTTGTGCATAGGTTACAGTTTTTAAAAATATCGAAATCATAAAAGAACAACTTGACAGGATTCTAGCTAGGTAAAAGTATCAGCCGTTACCTATACCCAAAAATCCAAGTTTTTTAGTGATTTCAATCGCAAAATTTAACCCAAATAATTTAGTTGACGTAAAAACTCCGCTATTCCAGACTTTCCCCCCACAAGATATTTAAGGGAGTTGCACTAAATGGTTTATCGAGAGAAAGAAAAGCAGTACAACCTGTCTTTACATGGGAGCGAACTGATAAGGCAGAGGCTCTTAAAAAAGAGTGTGGCTTATAATTTTTTTTTCTTTTTTAGAATAACAAGGAAATATAATAAATTCCGATCAATATAAAAATTACCCCCACTATTCTTCGCATCCATTTATCAAATAATTGAACCTTATTGAGAATACTGCTTAGCTTGGATACTCCATAGACAAGAATAAATGAGAATATAATAACTGGAAGCCCGGTTGCAAAGGCAAATACTGAAGGGACAATTAGAGCATCACCTGCTCTAAGTGCCAGTGGGATAAGCATTCCGAAAAAAAGAACAGCACTAAAAGGGCAGAATGCCAAAGCAAATACAACCCCCAATAAGAAACTTCCAAGATAACCTCTTTTTGCAAGTTTTTCCTTAAGTTTATTCAGTCCGCTGCTTCCCTTGAAAAAAGACAACTTGATGAAACCAAGCATGAACATTCCTATGATCAATAGCAATGGCCCAAGCAGCCTCTCCCCATATTTCTGTAAAAAAAACGATATCGTTTGTGTACTTAGCCCAAACCACACTATAAGCGAAGCTATTAAAGTATAAGAAAACATTCTTCCAAAAGTATAAAGAAAACCCACTATCAACGTATGCTTGCTATTATGGATTCTTTTTGAAGTGTAAGCGATGGCGGTTATGTTTGTTGCAAGAGGGCATGGACTTAATGCAGTCATCAAACCAATAAAAAATGCAGCAACAATAGCTATGTTGCTTGTGCCCATAATTTCCATAAAAGCCATTAATCCCATTTTAACTTAAGTCTCCCGCAAGCCTTTTATCAAGAACGCCCTTTAGATATAAAAGATAATCATCTTCATCATTTACTTTATACCAGACATTAACATTTTCTTCCTTGTGGAACTCCCCATTAATATAAGTACCTATCCATAATGATGAGCCTGAAACGCCATACTTAATCGCCAAGTCCTTATTCTCAGGAAGCTCTGTATTTATGCTTGCAAATGTCATCTTGCCTGAATCAAGAAGACCAGTATAATAGGTATTAACTGTTTTTTCAGCAAATGCTCCTACTGTTCTGCATGAAAAGCATTGATTAGTGCCATGAAAATGGATTACTTCTATTTTCTCAACATCTGAACTACGATCAACACTAAACGATTGGTTTACATCTAAAACATTACATGTTACCCCTTCAACACAGTCTTCAGAAAACTCTGTATTTTTTGTGCAACCTGTGATTATAATTATAAAAATTACACCAAAAAAGATAAACCATTTCATCTTATAAGCCCCCATCATAATCAAATTTTTGTTTGTTCATCTTCATAATCTTTACCAAAGATAACATTACAGGTACTTCCACCAATACTCCAACAACTGTTGCTAAAGTTGCTCCTGAATTCATCCCAAATAGTATTAATGCTACAGCAACTGCTAATTCAAAGAAATTGCTTGCTCCAATAAATGCTGAAGGTGCTGCTTCTTTGAACGGAATCTTTAGTTTTTTTGCTCCGAAATAGCCAATATAGAATATTAGATATGTTTGAAGTATTAATGGTATTGCTATCAATAATATATGTAATGGATAATTTATAATTTTGTCGCCCTGAAAGATAAATATCAATATTAATGTTACCAATAAACCCAATGGTGTCACCCAATCTATTTTTTTTATCAGCTTTTTTTCAAACCATTCAATTCCTTTATTTTTTATTACAAAGTATCGCGTAATTCCTGCCAAAGTCAAAGGCATAGCAACATAAAAAAGGACTGAAAAGAATATTGTTGCAAAAGGAACCGGAAATTTTGTTGTAACGCCCAAAAGAAATTTCCCTAAAGGTGCAAACAACACCAAAATAATAAGGTCATTGACAGATACTTGGACTAAAGCATAGTTGATATTGGCTCTTGCTAAATAGGTCCACACTAAAACCATTGCCGTGCACGGTGCTAATCCTAAAAGTATCATTCCGGCTATATATTCACTCTGCAATGCAGTTGGAATTAATTTTGAGAATATTATTCTCATAAATAACCAGGCTATGAATGCCATAGTAAATGGTTTTATGAGCCAATTTACTACAAGGGTAAGTGCAAGCGGCTTTGAATTTTTCCTAACCTTAAGAATTTCCACAAAACTTATTTTCAACATGATGGGATACATCATTGCTAACAATACAATAGCAACAGGTATTGAGACATTTGCAATTTCCCAATTACCAAGCACAGAAGCAAAACCAGGAAAGAAATGACCTATTGCTGTTCCGACTATTATACATACAGCAACCCATATTGAAAGATATTTGCTGAAAAAGTCAAGCTTTGCTTCTACCATAAAAGAATTGATGTAGACTTTAGATATTTAAATCTTGGCTTTTAAAAAGATTTGACAAAAAATATGTAATTCCATATAGCTTTTTAATCTAAAAACTCCTGTCAGTCCAACCTTTGGATCAAAAGCTCAAACCAACCTTTCCGGACTTTTCCCCCAAAATCTAGATTATTTATTCCAGAATAGAAATGTTTATATAAGTATATATACATTAGGCTATAAAGAGGGTGGATTTAATTATGGGACAACAAAAATCAAAGATTTTTGAGCCCCAGGTTTACTGCTTAAAATGGGACAACAAGAAGTTTACGACTTACTGAAAAGATATAAAGAAAAGTGGCTTAACGCTAGGGAAATAGCTAAGCTTCTTAATGCTTCTTTCAACACAGTAGTTGGGAACCTCAAAAGATTGAGAAAAGCAGGCATTGTTCTGTTCAAAAAAGCATACCAGGTTGTAGAGCCAGCTGGCAAGAGGATTGTTTATCTGTATAAGTTTAAGAAATAGCATTAATTTTATATATCCTAATGAATTCTAAACTAATATGAAAGTCAATGGCAAAGACTACAGAACAGTCTGGATTGAAGATGGAATTGTAAAACTAATTAACCAGCCTTTATTACCAGATAAGTTTGAGATCTATTCTTGTGAAAATTACAAGCAAACAGCTAAAGCAATCAAAACAATGGTAGTTCGAGGCGCAGGTGCAATCGGCGCAACAGCTGGTTATGCAATGGCACAGGCATTTATATCGGGTGAAGATATAAACAAAGCAGCAGAAGTCATCAAAAATACAAGACCAACTGCTCAAAACCTATTCTACGCTGTAAACAAAGTAATGAAAGCAAGCAACAAAGAAGAAGCTTTGAAAATTGCAGAAGAAATCGCAAATGAAGATTCAGATGCATCCAGAAAAATAGGGGAATATGGAGAATCTTTAATCAAAAACAATTCTAAAATACTAACCCATTGCAATGCAGGATGGCTTGCTTTTGTCGATTGGGGAACAGCTTTATCTCCAATTTACGCAGCGAAAAGAAAAGGCAAGAAGATTTTTGTTTTTGTCGACGAAACAAGGCCAAGACTGCAAGGTGCAAGACTAACTGCATGGGAACTAAGTAATGAAAATATTAATCATGCAATCATTGCAGATAACGCAGCAGGTTATTACATGAAAAAAGGAGAAGTTGATTTAGTAATTACAGGTGCTGACAGAATCGCAGCCAATGGCGATACAGCAAACAAGATTGGAACTTATGAAAAAGCAGTCTTAGCAAAGGAAAACAACATTCCATTCTACATAGCAGCTCCAACCTCAACAATTGATATTAATTGTCCTTCTGGTGATTCAATTCCAATTGAAGAAAGGGATGAAAAAGAAGTTTTAGAAATAAAAGGAGTTAGAGTTGCTAATCCTACTAGCCATGCAAAGAACCCTGCTTTTGACGTTACACCAGCTAAATATATTACTGGAATAATCACTGAAAAGGGGATTGTTAAGGCTAATAAGGAAGGAATAAGCAAAATAATGAATTCTTAACTATAACAAAATATTTATATACCTTCACTTAAATAATCCTAAATATGGCATCCAGAGCATATCAATTAGAAGAATTCGTGGATATAGTAAACAGCTGGGGATTAAGAGATGTTATGCTTCCTTTCTTGCTTGTTTTTGTCATCATGTTTGCCATATTAGCAAAAGCTAGGATTCTTGGTGAGAACAAAAAGAAATACAACCTAGTAATTGCTTTGGTTATTGCTTCTCTTGTTGTTATACCTCACGTATTAGATCGTTACCCTGCTAATTTTGACCCTGTAGACATTATGAACGAAGCTTTGCCAAATATATCAATTGTTATCGTAGCTGCTTTAGCTGCAATACTCCTTATTGGTGTGTTTGGGGGCCAAATTCAAACACGGCCTGCTTACTTAACCGGAGGAGTAGTCTTACTCGGAGCAGTTATCTACACTATTTTTGTGTATCCATCTTTATCCCCCCTTTTACTTGCAGTAGCTATTATATTTGTAATAATAACTGCATTTAGTAATCCCAATGAGGATAAATCCAATTATGTTCAAGGCGCTGTTTCAATTGGCGCTTTTGTGGTAGTCCTATACTTCTTTGGGATTGCTCGTGGCTGGTTTGGCAGCTTGCCAAATTGGTTGGATGACCCAATATACCAGGGGGTAATAATCACTGTTTTGATAGTAGGAACTTTAGTAGCTTATGTTGCTAGCAGCGAAAAACAAAAGTAATTCTAAAATGGCAGAAGGATATTGTGGAGTTAAATTTAAGACAATTTTTGATAAAAAAAGGATACTGCATAACAGAAAACTATTAGATTTGATTAATTGGTGTAAGGAGTTCTACAAGATTGGGTTTACATCTGATGCTGCAGGCAACCTAAGTTTTAGAACAGATGAAGGTTTTATAATAAGCTGCAGTAGAGCTGATTTCAATAATCCTAATCCAGAAGACTTTACCGAGGTTATTGGCATAGACATCAGCAAAAAGACAGTATATGCAAATGGCCTGAAAGAACCATCTTCTGAAACATTTTTACACAATGAAATATATCAAAAGAGAAGTGATGTAAATGCTATTTTCCACGGGCATTCAGAAGAGTTTCTAAAACATGGAAATAAGTTAAGCCTGCCTATAACACAAAAAGAGCAGCCTAGCGGCTCAATTGGATTAATGAAAGAGGTAGTAAAAGTCCTTGATAATAATAACTTCATTTTAATAAAGAACCATGGCTTTCTTTCTTTGGGAGACTCAATGGGTACAGCAGGCAATTTAGCAGTTAAAAGGTACACTCAATTACAAAGAGTCAAAAGATTAACCCAATAAGAATTCAATTGCAACAGTAGCGTAACTCCCTTTATCTAATCTAAATTTTAGCTTAACAAAATCTTTGCCGGTTTCCAAAATTTCCAAATCTCGTGCCTCTACAAAAGCTGCTCTTGAAGAGCCCTCAAAACTCAGCTCTGGAATTGGCCTATTGATAAAAGTCCTATTGGTAATATTCTCCTTTTTCATTATTCTCTCAACTATATTGCCCACTTCTTTGTCTGTTATCTCAGTGCCAAACCCAACAACAGGTATTTTAATATTTTTCTTGCTCTTTTTAACATATTCCTTTAAAGTTTCATTCCATATATAGCCCTGATACGCATGAACATACAAAGTTAAGAGCTTTTTTGGCAAAAGTTTCAAAGCCCCAACATGATCACGTGGTTTATCTTTAACAAAGCACTGTATTTTTTCTTTATTATCAGGATTTGATTCCAGAATCAGCTTTAAAGCTTGTTCAAAATTACATTTAACTAGATTCTTTCCAATTTCAACATTATAATCTGAAAACCTTTGTTCACCGAAATAGTTAGGCATTAAAACCTTTTTTTTAATCTTTTTTTGCAATGCCAAAATTTCCTTAGCTGTTAGGCCTCTTATTGTGATGATAAACTCATTTTCTTTTAGCTCACCTAAAGAAATTGGCGTATCGGAGTAGCCTCTGAAACTTAATTCAATGTCTTTCAGCCTTATCTTTCCTATATCTTCCTTTTTTGCATTCTTTATGGAAATATACTGCTCCGTAACAGCTATTTTGTCTTTTGTTCCTGCAAACCCTACATCTTTAGGCTGTATACACAAAGATTGTGCTATATGGCCTATAGCTCTTAAAGTGTTATAATTTGTTTTTTTTAGGATAACTATAGCGTATTTGCCAGAGTCTTTAGGTTTGATATCAGAAATTTCCTTTACGACGAAATCTTCCGGATACTGCTTTATTTGGTACATAATGTTAAAGTGTTAGTATGTAGAATAAAAAACTTTGGTAATATCATTGCAAATATAAACAGTTTTAAACTGCAAAAGAAACCCAATAGATGGGTGGTAATATTGAATTATGGTTTGTCTATAAGGAATGCACAAAGACATACACTTAATAAATTCCAAAAAACTGCATTAGAATTAGATAGGATTCTTGATTCCAGGTTGCATGTCACTAGGTTTTCACAGTATTTATCAGAGAGAGCGGATGTGCATGATAGGACAATAAGAAGATGGATACAGTCTAGTCATTATCATCCCCCTGAGTCGTTAGTACAGTTGGTTTTAGATGTTATAGGTACAATAAGAAAAGGCGAAGGCAATCAATTGAAGGATATGCTGTCTGCAAAACTTGTTCCTATAAGCGATTTTCCAAGTTTAGAAGAGTGCGTAGAAAAGCTTTATTTTAGGTCATACAAAGCGATGTGCGAGGCAATCAGAGATGAAACAGGGATTTCAGCCAGTACAATAATGATGTATATGTACCGCCCTAAACAGAAGTATGGTAGAATAGAAATAAGGGGGTGCTTGATAGTATGGCTTGAGAAACACGGTAGAGGCGAAGATCTTGGTGTTAATCCAACATATAGGGGAGTCGGAAAGATGGAAATTCTGTCCATAGTCAGATTTCTTGTTGAGGTAGGTGTTTATGAAACAAAAGTTGATCTTGCTAGAGAGGTGGCAAATAAAAAGGGTTTAAACCCGCTTACTGTTGAAACCAAATATTTTGGCGAGAACAGCCATACCAAATATGTTCCTATAGCTGTTTATGAGTTCTTGAAGGGATTGTTCAAAATATACGACCCAAAGAAGGCTTATAGTAAGGGGGATATTCTTTACAATCCATTCGCCAGGGATTTTGGTATTGTAGAAGAAGCTGCCGATAAGCACATGATAGTTAATTGGAGAGACATGGGGCAAAAGATAATGGCTCACAATGAGCCTCATGTTCGATAATTTTTTATAAGGCAGACAGCACCATAACGTTTATAAATATATCTAGCTTTTCCTTAGCTTAGGTGGTTTCAATGGAATGGGGTATGAAGAACAGGTTATCAAGGATTATAAATCCAAAAACAGGAAAATGTGTAATGCTAGCAGTAGATCATGGCTATTTCCAGGGCCCTACAACTGGGTTGAGGGACTTAGGCAAAACAGTTAATCCTTTATTGCCTTATGCAGACGCATTAATGATCACAAGAGGCGCTCTAAGGAACTGGATTCCTCCGGAAATGGATAAGCCAATCATATTAAGAGTTTCTGGCGGGCAGTCTATACTAAAAGAATTGTCCAATGAAGTCATTACAACATCAGTCAAAGATGCAATAAGGATAAATGCTTCTGCAATCACATGTTCAGTGTATATTGGTGGAGAGTATGAGAAAGAGACAATTGCAAACCTAGCAGAACTTGTGAACAAAGGAGAAAAATACGGAATCCCTGTTCTAGCAGTTACGGCTGTTGGAAAAGACATGGTTCGTGATTCAAGATACCTAGGATTAGCTTCAAGAATCTGCGTAGAAACAGGAGCTCACATAATAAAAACTTATTATTGTGAAAACTTCAAAGAAGTTGTTGAAGCCTGCGGAAATGTTCCTGTTGTTATAGCAGGCGGAAAGAAAATAGAAGAAAAAGATGCTTTGCAGATGGCTTCAAACGCAATTAAAGACGGCGCAGTTGGTGTTGACATGGGAAGAAATATATTCCAATCAGATAATCCTATTGGTATGATCAAAGCTGTAAGAACTGTTGTTCATGAAGGCGAGTCTGTCGATGAGGCGTTTAAGATTTATCAGAATAAGCAATGATGGCGGTGCCGTAGAAATGCTAGCAAAATATATAACCCAGTAAGCCATTAGGCTATA
>CAZSRD010000003.1:0-77584 GCA_964609455.1 uncultured Methanosarcinales archaeon | reverse complement strand
ACATCATAAAGGCATTATTTCATAAGAATCTTCTGTAGCCATAACTATCAACCTCTTTTTTTAGTAGTTCAAAAAAATACTTTTTGAAATAGGAAAATGCAAGGCATTTTCCGTACTTAAACTATGAATAACCTATATCTAGGTATAAGAATATATAAAATTTGCAGTTAAAGGGAGTATCTGTCAGGCTTATACTTCTATATACATACATAGAAGTAGAAAGGTTTATAAATACATACACCAGAAAGTAGCTATATGGTTGCAAAAGGCAACAAAAAGGTAACCTTATCCATAGATTCCGCTATTTACAATTCTTTTCAAAGATATTGTGACGAAAATGCCATTATGCTGTCCAAAAAGGTAGAGATATTCATGAATGGGCTGTTAGAAAAGAAAAAATGATCAGAAAAAGAGGTGTCTGGACCAGCATTTTATTCTTAATAGTTTTAACAGCAATAGCCTTTGCCTCCCAGTTTATTGATGACACTCAATCAGAATTTGACTCAGGAACTTATGATAACACCACCTATAATGGCTCAGCTGTAGTTTTGTCTGGCTTAAATGTATCTGGAACATATACAAGTAAAGTTTTTGATGCAACTGCTGACTCAACATGGAATAATATAAGCTGGCAAGGAAATAATACCAATAGTTATGAAATCTACGTTGTAGATAATAATGCAGATGTTTGGAAATCTACAGATGATAGTGTAACATGGGCAAAAGTGAATGATGATTACAATGGTGGAGCTAGCAACGGTGCTGAAGCTATGACATCCGACGGTACTTATTTGTATATTGTAGATGGGCAAGACGTCTGGAGAAGTTTTGATTTTGCAGGGACCTGGACTAAGGTTAATGACGATTTCAATTGGGGTGTAGGATCAAACGCTTTATTTATTGTATACAATGGAAATGCCTTATTCATTGTTGATGGAACAGAAGATGTTTATCAATCAACAAATCAAGGAGAAACCTGGAGTCAAACAGTAGATGACCTAAATGGTGGGGGGGGAGATATAAAAGGTTTTGCTGTTGATTCTTCTGGGAACTTGTGGATTACAGATAATAATGCTGATGTATGGGAATCTACCGATTCTGGAGTTACCTGGAATTTAATAAAAGATGACTATAATAATGGAGAAGGAAACGCTAATGATGGAATTATGATTGATAATTCTAATTACATATACTCTGTTGATGATGACGATGATGTTTGGAAGTCCGAAGATAACGGAGTTAGCTGGAGTAAAGTGAATGATGATTATAATGGAGAAGGGCAACACGCCATGGTTGTGTTTTACTTTAACAATTATTTGCATATAATAGAAGGAGACGAAGATGTTTGGGTTTCTAATGATGAAGGAGTTAACTGGAATAAACAAGTAGTCAATTTCAATGAAGGTAATGGTAATGTAAAGGGCGTGGCTTCGATGATTAGGCAGACAAACATTAGCTTCCAAGCAAAAAACTGCTCACAGCCAGATTGTTCTGATGGAGAATTTGCTAATGTTGATTTAGATAACATCAACCTAATAGGAAGATACTTCCAATATAGAGTATCCTTCACAAGCCCAGAATCAAGTATAACACCTCAACTTTACAATGTAACAATTGACTACACCTTATTAAACCAGCAACCAATAGTCTCATCATTAAGCTTAACGCCCCCTTCCCCAAAAACAAATAATGATTTAATATGTTCATTCACAATAACAGACACAGACGCAGGCGATTCTTTAACTGCAAACATAACTTGGTATAAAAATAGCATTGTATACTCAAGCACAAATCAAGCAGTTTCAAATGGAACCCAAGCAACAAGCATTTTAGATTCAAGCAATACAGCAAAAAACGAAATATGGAACTGTACAATAAGGCCTTATGATGGAACAGCCTATGGTTCTCAATCCTCAGCCAAAGTAACAATTCAAAACTCCCCTCCAACAGCAACAAATATAAGCATAACACCAACTCCACCATACACCAACAATGACCTAAACATAGTTTTCAATACTGTATCGCAAGATAACGATAGCGATGCAATAACCTACACCTACCAATGGTACAAGAATGATGTTTTACAGCCAGGCATAACAGGCTCAACAGTTTCTAACGGAGTAACATCTAAGAATGAAATCTGGAAAGTAATTGTAACGCCAAATGATGGAGAAACAGATGGCATAGCTACGCAAGCAAACGTAACAATCCAAAACTCAATACCTTCTATAACCTCTTCTTCTATAACGCCAACAACAGCTTATAAAATCACTACATTAACATCTTCTGCACAAGGATGGTCTGACCTGGATGGCGAATCTGAAAACTATATTTATCAATGGTTTAATCAAAACGGAAAAATAACAGGAGCAACTTCATCAACATTAACCGGAGCATATTTCAACAAAACATGGCAAATCTATTGTAATGTAACACCCTATGACTCTAACGATTATGGCTCATCAAAATTAACCAATAACGTAACAATTCTAAACTCCCCGCCAACAATCAGTTCAATCCCATTAAGATCCGAATTAAGCTTTAATGGAACAGATGAAGACTTAATGGCCTCTTTCACTTATAGCGATGCTGATTCTGACACTATCATCCATAACCAGACCAAATGGTTTAAAGATGATGTAGAACAAACAGCTCTGGAAAATCTAACAACAATAAGCTATACAACTACAGCAGCAGATGAGCAATGGATTTTCTCAGCAAGATCCTATGATGGCACATCATGGGGCAATTGGTACAATTCCTCTGCCTTAACTGTCTTGGATATATCACAAACATACCCTACATTAGTAAGCCCATCTAATAATACCTATTTCAACACCAGCTCTGTTGTTCTAACCTATACAACACCAAACTACGCAAACATGAATTGCTCCATATTTGCCGATACCAACTCCAACCCAACAACAATAATCAAAAACAACACTAACCTTCAAGGAAAAACAACACTTATTTACAACTGGAGAAATCTAGATGACAACACCTACTATTGGAAAGTGGATTGTACTAATGACTCTATAACATTTAACAGTGTTATAAAAAGATTTACCATAGACACAACTTACCCAACAACCTCTCCTACATTAACACAAGCAACAGTGAATGATTCGGATAAAGACGGAAACATAGAGCTATCATGGACAGCTGATGCAGACGCCAACACATACAACATCTATAGAAGTTCAACACAAATAACAGACGCAACAAACCTTGTTCGTATAGCATCTACATCCCAAACAGCCTGGGAAGACAACTCCACAATACACAACACCCTTTATTGGTATGCTATCACAACAGTAGATGCAGCTGGAAATGAAAACAAATCAATTGTATCAGACAGCTTCAATGCAACAGCCAACGACACAATCAAACCAAAATTGCCTACAAGCGTAAATGCCACATCATCAAATGGTATAACCTCAATCTACTGGGTAAAAGTCCAGCAAGACATCAACAGTAATGCAGACCAATCAAACCTGCAATACAAAATATGGTATAAACCAAACTCAACAGCAAATATTTCAAAATCATTAGTAAATGAAACCGCAGATTATATCAAGACCGTATCGCAGGATTCTTGCTCAGGAACAATTTGCCAAACGACACATTCCCTGTCAGGCTCAACACAATATTATTATTTCGTCACTCCAATAGACGATGCAGGCAATGAAAATTTAACACTAGATAATTCAATAAATGGTAATGTTGCTGACATAACTGCCACAATAACACCCCCAGGCAATGGTGGCGGTGGAGGTGGTGGAGGTGGCGGTGGAGGTGGAGGAACAACACCAGCAATATCAACACCAGCTACAAAAGATAATGAAGAAACAACAAAACAAGAAGAAGAGTGTAAAGAACAATGGCGATGTGGAGATTGGAGTTCTTGTATAAACAGCAAGCAAACAAGGGTCTGTATAGATTTAAACAATTGTGGAACAAAAGATGATAAGCCAGAAGAAGATATGGATTGTAACACAGATACATGCTCTGATGGGGTAAAGAACTATGATGAAGTAGGGGTAGATTGTGGCGGAGCTTGCAGGCCTTGTAAAGCAAGTGACTTTATAACAGGAAGCGCCATAAGAGTCAATGCCACAAAAGGGCCCAATCCTTTCTTATTAATACCCACAATATTCCTGTTAATAGCATTTATAACCCTTAAGGCTATAAAACACCCAAATACAAAATACAAGAAAGTTGTATCAGCCCTTCATGTACCCATGGTGGTAATTATAGCAAGCCTATTCATACTATCTTTCTTTGGGCCTCAGATAACCGGCTTCTTTACTGCAGGAACAGAAAAAATAGAAAGTCCTTTAGATTATAATATTGAAGAAAAAGAAGAAGCAATAGAACCAATAACAGGTTATCCTAGTGAAACAACCAATATAAAAACAAAAATAGTTTCAAGGATCCTCCTAGCAGTAATCCTGATAGTCCTAATTAGCCTGTTTTTTAAGAAAAAACTGCCAGTTAGATGGAAAAAAGAAGATCATACCAAAAAAGAAGGTATAGAAATTGAGATATCCCCTAATAAAATAGATGATATAAAAGGAACTATGCCTGAACAAAATAAACAAGAAATGTTAAGTCAAATAAAAGAAGCTTACAAATTTGATCAAATAAATAGAAAAATAGATAAATAATAGGATCTAGAGGTAATCAATATGGAAGAATCGACAAAAAAAAGAATTCACCAGCTCGAACTTATAGGTGCCTTTATTTTATTATTGGCTGCTGTGGTCTCTTTTTTTCCAAATCCTGGAATAACAGGTTATGTTTCTATTGAAACAAAAAGCCAGGCAATTGATTTGGTAATAGCAAATAGCCAGAGCTATATACTAACAACAAACAAAGAAGAATCCTTTGATTTAACTTCTATAAAACTATCAGGTGAGGTTATAGGAAAAGGCATTGCAGAAGTTTATATATTTAACAAAGACCAAAAAATATTAGTTTATTCTAACATAGTTGAAAAAGAAAAAGGATTAGATACCATAACAGGGATGGACAAGATTACAGGAAGGGTTGTAGGAGCTGATTCAGAAACAGAAGGAGACTATCTAATGATAGAACACCTGGAAAATATCGAAACTGAATTAAGAGAAATGACCAAAGACGAAAAGATAGTTGGCGGAACATTTAAAGGCCAATGTGTTGATAGCTGTTTCATCACAATGTCCCTCAATAAGGATATAGCCTATCAATTGCTATTCTATGTTGAGGAAGGAACAATACTAAAGATTAACGAGATAATCTACACTATAAAGAGGGATTAAAATAAGCAAGGTAATAGGAATTATTGCAATTAAAGGTGGTGTTGGCAAGACAACAACAGTAGCTAACTTAGGCTCTATACTCTCCAAAGAATTTAATAAAAGTGTCTTGGTTGTTGATGCAAACTTTTCCGCCCCTAACCTAGGTTTGCATTTTGGGATTACCCAGCCAAAAAAAACATTGCATGATGTAATGCTTAAAAAGGCAAACATCAAGGATGCTATAATAGAGCACACCCCCAATCTGCATATATTGCCCTCTGCTTTTTTATCCCGAAAAATAAATCCTTTCAAACTTAAAGAAAATATTGACAAAATAAAAGATAACTATGACCTTATCTTGATAGATTCCTCTCCAGCGCTAAACGAGGAGATTTTATCAACAATGATCGCTTCAGACGAATTATTGGTTGTCACAAGCCCTGATTATACAACACTGAGCACAACATTAAGGGCTGTAAGATTGGCAAAACAGAAAAAAACCCCCATAACAGGCCTAATTCTGAACAAAGTAAGAAACAAAAAATTCGAGCTTACAATTAATGACATCGAAGGTGCTGCAGAAACTCCTGTGTTGGCTGTATTGCCTGATGATATAAAAATTCTTGAGGCATTATCCCTCACAAAACCAGCTGCAATGAACTTTGAAAGGTCAAACGCTGTCATTGAATACAAAAAGCTGGCTGCTTCTTTAATCGGGGAGGAATACAAAGACCCCCGGTTCTCTCGCAGATTTAAAAGGTTTTTTTCTAGAGATTTACCAAAAGAAGAGATTAATAGAAATGTTTTATTGAGTAATAGAAAAGAATAAAAAATAAAATTACATACCCATTCCAGGCGGCATTCCTCCCATTCCAGGCGGCATTTCAGGGCCTTTCCCGCCGCCTGAACCAGCGATAACATCATCTATTCTTAATATCATCACTGCCACCTCTGATGCTGAACTTACTGCTTGTGTCTTAATCTTCAATGGCTCTATAACGCCTTGTTTCCAAGCATCAACTACTTTACCTTTGAAAACATCAACCCCGCCCCATTTCATTCCTTTGTCATGCGCTGCCTTTAACTCTGTTAATATATCAATTGGGTCTATCCCAGCATTCTCTGCCAAAGTTCTAGGTATAATCTCAACAGAATCTGCAAAAGCCTGAACAGCTAACTGCTCTCTTCCAGATAAGCTTTCTGCATATTTTCTGAGTTGCCTAGCAAGCTCAATCTCAGGGGCTCCTGCTCCACCTACGACCTTACCATTCTTCAAAGCAGCAGCAACATCCCCTATAGCATCTTCCATTGCTCTTTTAACCTCATCAACAACATGCTCTGTTCCGCCTCTAACTAAAATTGTAACAGATTTTGGATTTTTGCATTCCTTAACATATGTCATCTCTTCATCTCCAACCTTAACTTCCTCAACAACCCCAGCAGAACCCAGATCACTCTTGCTCAAATCATCAAGATTTGTAACAACTTTTCCGCCTGTTGCTCTAGCTAAAGCTTTCATATCGCTCTGCTTTGCTCTCCTAACAGCATAAATTCCTTTCTTAGCTAAGAAATGTTGTGCTAGATCATCAATTCCTTTCTGGCAGACTAAAACATTTGCTCCAGAAGCTGCTATTTTCTCTACCTTGTCCCTAATCATCTTCTCTTCCTGGTCGATAAAAGCCTGCATCTGATTAGGGTCTGTAATTTGTATCTTTGCATCAATCTCTGTATTCTTTATTTCAACAGCAGAATCAATCAAAGCTATCTTTGCATTCTTTACAACCATTGGCATGCCTGAGTGTACTCTTTCTTTATCAAGCACAATTCCAGTAACCAGTTCAGTTTCCTCAACAGAGCTTCCTACTTTCTTCTCTAGCTTTATGTTATCTCTGTCAATCGATACTGCCCCATTATTTCTTTCTAGAACAGACCTCACAGCACTCACTGCAATATCGCTTAGTTTTTCCTTAGAGTTTTCAGCTCCCTTCCCAGTCATAGCAGTCATAGCTATCTTCCTTAAAATGTCAGTATCTTTCTCAGAAACATCTTCCGCCATCTTGTTAAGGATTTCTTGGGCCTTTGCTTCAGCTAACCTATAGCCTCTTGCAACAATTGTTGGATGAACCTCCTGGTCAAGTAAATCCTCAGCATTCTTTAACAACTCCCCTGCCAAAACAACTGCTGTAGTTGTACCATCCCCTACTTCATCCTCCTGGGTCTTAGCAACTTCAACGATCATCTTTGCAGAAGGATGCTCAATCTGCATCTCCTCTAGTATTGTAACTCCATCGTTTGTTACTGTAACATCACCTAAAGAATCAACAATCATCTTATCCATTCCCTTTGGCCCTAAAGTTGTCCTCACAGTTTCAGCAACCATCTTAGCTGCCATAATATTTGTTCTCTGTGCATTCTTGCCTGTAGTTCTTTGTGTGCCTTCAGGCAAAATAAATATTGGTTGTACTTCTCTACTCATATTAATCGACCTCCAACGTCAAAATTCGTAGAAATCATGAATAAGCAGTACTATATAAGCTTTATGGTTTTGAGGCTTTGGCTATAAAATCAACAAAGAATCAGCGTATTCCATAACTCGCCTTCATCATTTGATACCATATCTCACATCCTTTCTGAGAAAGTCCGCCACCCAATAACTCCCCCGAACTCTGTGCTGCTACTTTAAATACTCTTAACACTTCCTCATTAGAGGGATTATCTGAAGTCCTTACTCCAAAAGCCTTGACATATGCGGATATTATATCTATTATCCCATTTCCCATACTTAATCCCCCTAGTAATAATTCTTGTCCACTATCCCTACCATCCACAATTCTAAGGTTCCCATAACAAGGTGTTTTATACAAACCTTTAACCTCGCGAAGTTGGCCTGAAGATCCAGAGATTCTACTGAATTCTACATCAAATTTCCTGGTCAAAGGATGATCAGCAACCATAGTTTCCAAAGGGACATCACATTCACCTGAAACAAAAGCATAAGTTATGCCCCCTACTTGCCCCCAATTAAGATGAATTTCATCTGGCATTTTATCTTAGAAGAATAGGCTACCATTTAAAAACCTTACTCAAACTCCTTCAGAAACTTTATCAGCTCTCTAGCTTTCTCAAACTCCATAAACTCTTTCTTTGTCAAAGCAGGAACATCTTTAGGTTTTTTCTTCTTAAAAATTACCAACTTATCTGCATCAACTAACTTAGAGAGCGAATCCAACTCAGGCCTGGGCGTATCTCCAACCTTAGTCAATATCAATTCTTTCTCTCTTTTAGCAATAATATCAAATGGAACTTTATTGGCTTCCAAAGCATCAAATCCTAATTTACTATATTTCTTACTCAATTCCCCTTTGCCTTCATGTATTAATTCCTTATCATGGCCAAAAACATCAATCTTCTCAAAAACATTATGCCCAAATATCTTATACAGCCTTAAAGCTTTGTTCACACTAACTTCACTCTCACCTGATTCATACTTCTGTATCATTCTTTTGCTGACTCCCACCTTACGGGCAATCTCATTAAGTGAAATTCCCCCTCTTTCCCTGCTCTCTTTCAATCTATCACCAAGAATCTGCGCTTTAATCCCTGAATGATCCCTTTTAACAAAAGGGAACTTACTCTCCAAAGAGCTCTTAAAAGTATTGAAATTCAAAGTATAAATCCCAAATCTAGAATAAACAATATTATCTTGTAATCTATCACCAGCTTTCTCAGAAATTATCAAAGAACTGCCGCCAACATAAGCAGCAACCCTATGCATTGCTTGCGTATACTCTTCGCTAACAGAATTAGCATCCTCTAAAACTTTAATCAACAATATGGCAGTATCTTTCCTAGCAACAATATCAAAAGCAGTCCTAGTAAGGGATTTTATCGTAAATCCTTTCCTAAGCAGATAAATACTCGCCTGCTCAAGTAAAGATTGTTTCATAATAACCCATAATTAAGGGTAATATTTAAATATATAAGATAATAAGTTGGAGATATGATACTAACAATATCAGGGGTAGCAGGTTCTGGCAAATCAACAGTAGCAAAACTATTAGCAAAAAAACTGAAATATAAGCATTTCTCAATAGGCGACTTTATGCGTGAAATAGCAAAAGAAAGAAAATTAACATTACTGGAACTAAGCAAACTTGCAGAAAAAGACAAAAACATAGACAAAGCCTTGGACAAAAAACAAATAGAATTGGGAAAAAAAGAGGATAATTTTGTAATTGATTCCAGATTAGGCTTCCACTTCATTCCCAAATCAATAAAAATCTTCTTAGATGTCGACTTGAACGAAGCAGCAAATAGAATATTGAAAGAAAAACGCCAGCACGAACAGTACACAGACATACAGGAGTCAATAGAAAAAATCAAAACAAGAATAAACTCAGAAGACAAGAGGTACAGGGGTTATTATAATATTGACTACCATAATAAAGACAACTATGACATAATAATAGACACTACACACCTAAAGCCTGAAGATGCTGTTGAAAAAATACTAAAAGAAATCAACCGATAACTTTATAAATAAATATAATATCCCAAACATCATTAGTTCTACCAAATCTTACTCGAGGTAGAGTTAAAATCAAAATACTTATAAAAGAGAGGAATTAACCAATACTAAAATGGCACAAATTAAAGAAAAAGATTTCATAGAGCTTGAATACACAGGAAAGATAAAAGAAGATAACCTAATATTTGACACAACAGACGAGAAAGTAGCAAAAGACAACAGCCTATATGAAGAAGGGGCAGAATACAAGCCTATTGCCATATGTGTTGGCCAGAACCAAATAATCAATGGGCTAGACAAAGCCATAGTCGGAAAAGAAACAGGGAAATCCTACACAATTGAAGTAAGCTCAGAGGACGCATACGGAAAAAAGAACGCTAAGCTTATACAATTAATTTCAACCTCAAAATTTTTAAAGGAAAACATCCGGCCAATGCCTGGATTACAGGTAAATATTGATGGTATGATGGGCACAATAAAAACAGTTTCTGGTGGCAGAACACTGGTTGACTTCAACCATCCATTGGCAGGCAAAGACTTAACCTATGAAATAAAAATAAACAGGATAATAACTGAAGATAAAGAAAAAATAGATTCAATCTTAAAAGTAAATCTGGGTATTAAAGATGCCGAAGTGAATATAGAGAATAAAAAGGCTCAGATAAAAACAGAGCAAGAAATGCCAAAAGAATTACAAAAAGAGCTTAAAAAGAAAATAATGGAATTACTACCTCATTTAGAGGAAATTACCATTCAAAAATCAGAAAAAAAACAAGAAGATTTAAATACAAGTAATTCCTCTGATAAATCTAAAGGTGGGTAAAAGTGGAAACATTCATAAAAGAAGCCACAGATGTTGCTAACAGGGAATTCTCTCAAACAAATAATCAGCCAAAAACAAGTAGTGACGTAGATGCTGAACTTGAAGCATTCCTATCACAACAAAAAGCAACCATTAAAGTAGTCGGAACCGGTGGCGGTGGAAATAACACAATAAACCGCATTGCAGAAGTAGGGGTCTCGGGGGCAGAAACAATTGCTATTAATACAGACGCTCAAGATTTACTTTATACAACAGCTGACAAAAAAATTCTGATAGGAAGGGACATCACTAAAGGATTAGGAGCTGGCTCTAACCCGAAAGTAGGTGAAGAAGCTGCTAAAGAGCAAGAGCAAGAGATCAAAAAAGCATTAGAGCATGCTGATATGGTATTCATAACATGCGGTCTGGGTGGCGGTACGGGAACAGGCTCAGCGCCAGTAATAGCAGAAATAGCAAGAAAATTAGGCGCATTAACCGTAGGTGTAGTAACCTTGCCTTTTGCAATGGAAGGCCACACTAGATACGAAAACGCTGTAATAGGCCTAGAAAAGATGGAACAGATTGTAGACACCTTAATTGTTATACCAAACGATAAATTACTCGAATTGGCTCCTGACTTGCCATTACACACTGCATTTAAAGTTGCAGACGAGATTTTAACAAATGCTGTAAAAGGGATTGCGGAGCTGGTTACAAAAGCTGGCTTAGTCAACCTAGACTTTGCAGATATCAGAACAGTTATGAAAGGAGGCGGAGTTGCTTTAATAGGTGTGGGAGAATCAGACTCTGAGAATAGGGCAGTAGAGGCAGTTGAAAAGGCAATCAGCAATCCGCTATTGGATGTTGATATTACAGGGGCAAACGGTGCTTTGATTAATGTGGCTGGCGGAGAAGATATGACTCTAGATGAAGCAAGAAAAGTGGTAGAAACAGTTTCAGAAAGATTAAACGAAGACGCAAAAATAATTTGGGGAGCTCAAATCTATAAAGACATGAAAAAAACAATAAGAACAATGCTGATAGTAACTGGAGTGCAATCATCTCAGATATTTGGGGGAGATGTGACACTAACAAATAAAAAGAAAAAGGAGATTGAAAGAGAGTTAGGGATAGACTTCATAGACTAAAATGACAATTAATTCTATATGGGTTAAATTCAAAAGCTTTATTAATGAATGCATAAGAGTACTGAAAGTAACTAAAAGGCCAGATAGGTTGGAGTTTACCACAATAGTTAAGGTATCTGGCCTGGGCATTTTGATTATTGGCCTGCTTGGTTTCATAATACAAATGATAAAGGTGCTATTTTTCAGCTAAATAAAATGGAAGAAAAAGACAATAAAGAAAACGAAGTCATATATGCTCTGAGAGTAACTGCAAACAGGGAAGATCAGGTAATGGATTTTGTTAGCAGTAATGCTAAAAGAAAAAAATTAGAAGTCTACTCTGTAATAAGGCCTCATGGTATGCGCGGTTATATCTTTGTAGAAGCAGCCTCAAGAACAGATGCAGAGCAGGCAGCTTTTAATGTTCCATACGCTAGAGGTGTTCTACCCAAAACAGTAGAATACAAGGAAATAGAGCACATGCTTGAGCAAGTCAAAAAAGATATGAATATTCAAAAGAATGATATTTGTGAGATCATTTCAGGCCCTTTCAAGAGAGAGAATGCAAAAGTAACCAGAATAGACAAGCAAAAAGAAGAGGTTGTTGTTGAATTATTAGAAGCAGCTGTCCCGATTCCAATTACATTAAGGATGGACGCTATAAAAGTGATTAGAAGAGAGAAAGGCGAAGAAGAGGAAAAAGAAGAGTAACATTTATAAATAAAACATTAATCCTATTACATAAATCGGTCGCTTGCTAAGTAGGCTAGGTAACTTCTTCACACCTGGTGAACAGCAGGTATCCAACATGGAAACATGCAAGATATAATCAACGATTAAAATGGCTAAACTTACGAACAAAGTGAGTAAGTATTGAGATTTTCAAAGTCTTAAAAATCGCAGAGCGATTTTTGAGAAACAAGAAACGTAAAGCGTTTCTAAGTTAAAATGGCAAAAGAAACAGTAGAAGTTATGGTCGAAGGAGGAAAAGCAACCGCTGCTCCACCCTTAGGTCCAGCTCTAGGCCCAATGGGGGTTAACATAGGCCAGGTTATTGCCAAGATTAATGAGAAAACAAAGGCTTTTGCAGGAATGAAAGTGCCTGTAAAGGTGATAATAGAGAAAAGCACAAAGGAATTTAATATTGAAGTTGGTACCCCCCCTAGTTCACAATTATTAAAGAAGGAAGCAGGAATAGAAAAAGGTGCTTCTAATCCTAAAGAGGATAAAGTAGCTGATGTTCTTATAGAACAGGTTATCAAAATCGCAAAGATGAAGGATTCAGCATTGCTTGGAAAGACATTAAAAAGCAAGGTCAAAGAAATTGTTGGCTCTTGCAACTCAATGGGCATCCTAGTTGAAGGAAAACCAGCAACAGAAACAATTAAGGATATCAACGAAGGGAAGTTTGATGCAGAAATAAAATCAGAAAAAACCGAGCTAACAGCAGAAGAGAAGAAAAAACTAGATGAAGAGAAGAAAAAACTAGCAGAAGATATAGAGAAGAGAAGAACAGAGCTTGAAAGAACAGCTAAAGAGATCATATCTTCAATGGCTGGCCAGGAAAGAGGCAAGATAAAAGCAAAATTAAAAGAAGCAAATATCCCAGACTCTATGATAAAAGAATTATTGCCAGTTGAAGGGGTCGCAGGAGCCGAAGGCACAGAAGGAAAGCCAGCAACAGGAGCAGCTCCAGCAGCAGAGAAGAAAGAATCTCCAAAAGAAGAGAAGAAATAATTTTTTCTATTTTTCTTTAAGATTTAATGGAGGCGATTAAAAATGAAAAGAAAAATAGAACTAATCTTTGGTATAAGTGGGATAGGTTTAGCACTGCTTATAATAATTAAAAATTTATTAGATATAATTCAATTTATTTTTTAAATATTATTGATAAATATTCTATTATTGAAACAATAGCCATAAGTATCGAACCTATTAACAGTACCCACCAGTTAAATGAATATATTCTTACTAATTCCTTAACTGCAAATAAGGCTACTGCTGTTCCTAAAGCTGTTGTTGCATTAAACCAATCTTGTGGTATTCTGCTCATAAATCATCACCGTTGTATGAGGGGGGAAACCTTATTTTTAAAGGTTTTCCTCTTATATTTATCTAATTAGCACATCTGACGGTATGCGACAGGCGATTAGAACTGACGTAGATAAGACAGAAACATTTATATATCCCATAAGTATAAATATAAGTATATTAATAAGTATTAACTAAAATGCAGAAAATAGAATTCAAAAGAAAGCTTTACAAGCGCGGCTCTAGCTTTGAAACAACAATTCCAATGCCTCTTCTTTTTGCTTTAAACAAAGACAAAAAGTACAATATAATTTTCATATTTGATAACGAGGCTAATAAGTGGTATATCAAATTCGAGGAAATAAAAAAACCATCAATAGAACAAAAAATAGGTGAGTAAGATGCATTATAAAGAACTAAAGGAAGTATACAAAGAGCTAAACACATCAGAAAAGGGCTTAAGTAGTGAGGAAGCCAAAAAAAGAATTGAAAAATATGGCCTAAATGAGATAAAAGAGGCAAAAAAAATATCACCATTAAAAATATTCTTCAGCCAGTTCAATAACTTCATAATTTACATACTCTTAGCGGCGCTGGGAATCTCAATATTCCTTGGAGAGAAAATAGATGCTGTTGTAATTGGGGTTATTCTTATTTTAAATGCATTTATGGGATTCATACAGGAATACAAAGCAGAAAAAGCGATTGAAGCCCTAAAGAAGATGGCTTCATTAAAAGCAAAAGTGATCAGAAATGGACAAGAACAAAAGATTGATGCTTCAGAACTGGTTCTTGGAGACATTATTTTATTAGAAACAGGAGACAAGGTGCCAGCTGATTCTAGGCTGATTGAAATAATGAATTTAGAGGCGCAAGAAGCAGCCCTTACTGGAGAATCTGTGCCTGTAAAAAAAGCAATAGGGACATTGGATGAAAAGACACCTGTTGCAGACAGGTACAATATGGTTTTTTCTTCAACAATTATAACCAAGGGAAGAGGTAAGGCAATAGTAACTTCAACCGGGATGGACACACAAATAGGGAAGATTGCAGAAATGATACAGGCAACAGAAGCGGTCCTAACCCCCCTTCAGATAAAGCTTAAGCAATTAGGAAAATTTTTAGGCCTTGCTGTCATTATAATTGCTGTTGTTGTATTTCTAGCAGGGACTTTTGCTGCAGGATTAAGTCCAATAGAGATGTTCATAGCATCAGTAGCCCTAGCAGTAGCTGCCGTACCAGAAGGGTTACCGGCAGTTGTCACAATATCACTGGCATTAGGCGTTCAAAGAATGATTAAAAGAAATGCATTGGTAAGGAAATTGCCATCAGTAGAAACATTAGGCTCAACAACTGTAATTTGCTCAGATAAAACAGGAACCCTCACATGTAATGAAATGACTGTAAAAAAAATATATGCAAATGGCCAGATAATTGATGTTTCAGGGCAAGGTTATGCCATAAAGGGCGCGTTCCATATAAATAAAAAGGTAATTAATACAAAAAATTTCTTAAAACTTCTGGAAATAGGTGTTCTGTGTAATGATGCAAAACTAAATGAAAAAGAAAGTATAGGCGATCCAACAGAGATATCTTTGATAGTATCTGCAGCAAAAGCAGGGTTAAAAAAAGATTTTTTAGAAACAAAATATCCCAGAACAGAAGAGATACAGTTCACCTCAGAAAGAAAACTAATGTCTACTTTCCATAAAATAAATAGCAAAGAAGTAATTTACACAAAAGGCGCGCCGGATATAATCTTAGAAAAATGCGACAGAATATTGGTAAATGGGCAGGTTCAAAGATTAAGCAAGCTTGAAAAGAAAAAAATCCTTGGCATTAATGAAGAACTTGCAAATAACGCATTAAGAGTTCTTGGTTTTGCTTACAAAGAGGGAGAATTAACCGAAAAAAACATGGTCTTTGTAGGTTTGCAGGCAATGATGGATCCGCCAAGGCCAGAAGTAAAAGAAGCAATTGAAAAATCAAAAAAAGCAGGAATCAAAGTGGTAATGATTACAGGGGATCATATTGCAACAGCAAGAGCAATAGCAAAAGAATTGGGGATAGAAGGTAAAGCAATAGAGGGAAAAGACCTTGACAAGATAAAACACCTTCACAAACAGGTTGAAGAGATAGCAATATATGCTAGGGTTAACCCAGAACACAAAACAAAAATAGTAGATGCATTAAGAAAAAGAGGCCACATAATCGCAATGACTGGCGATGGCGTGAATGATGCTCCTGCATTAAAAAATTCTGACATAGGAATAGCTATGGGAATTAGTGGAACAGACGTAAGTAAAGAAGCATCACATATGATATTAACAGACGATAACTTCGCCTCTATCGTAAACGCAATAGAAGAAGGAAGAACCATATATTCCAACATTAAAAAATTTGTAAAGTATCTGTTAAGTTCAAACCTTGGTGAGGTTCTAACAATATTCACTGCAATAATGCTCTCTCCCTTTTTTGGAAATGCTCTGCCTGTAATAGCAATACAGATATTATGGATTAACCTGGCCACAGATGGCCTCCCTGCTCTTGCATTAAGTGTGGACCCTGGAGAAGAAGGATTAATGGATAAAGAGCCGCGTAACCCTAAAGAAAAGATTCTTACAAAAGATATGATAATAAGCATGGTGATAATAGGGTTAATAATGATGATAGGTACATTATTTGTATTCAGATTATACCTGCCCAAAAGCCTGGAGTATGCGCAAACAATGGCTTTCTCAACATTGATGATGTTCCAGATGTTTAATGTCCTTAATTGCAGATCAGAGGACAAATCCTTATTCAGGCTTAGAAACAACAAATGGCTTATAGGCGCTATAACAATTTCGATATTGCTGCAAGTAGCAGTGATTCACACACCCTTGGCATTATTTTTCAAGACAGTCCCGCTAAAATTATTAGACTGGATCTATGTGCTTTTAATATCCTCATCTGTTTTTGTAGTGATTGAGGTAATCAAACTGGTTAAGAGGATAAAAAATGATAAATGAACTGCTAAACCAATTAAACAGCCTGCACCCCTTGTTATTCCATTCAATAATAATTTTAGCTTCATTAGCCATTGTCGCAAAATCAGCGGACCTTGTAGTTTATAGCATATCAGATTACGCAAAAAAACTGGGTGTTTCTGATTACCTAATTGGTTTTCTTGTAGTCTCGATTGGAACAGCCTTGCCAGAATTGGTAGCTTCCATAACTGGAACAATGATTGGCCAAGGGGCAATTGTTTTTGGGACTGTTCTTGGCTCAAACCTCTTTAAAATACCTTTGTTAGGCTTAATTCTGTTAATTGCAAAAAACATCAAAACAAAAGAAAACGTAGGAGGTAGCGCCCCAATAGTTACATTCTTCATAACAATCCTGCCGCTCCTATTAATTATTGACGGAGAACTATCAAAAATAGATGGAGTAATTCTTCTTATTTCATTCTTTATATACATAGCGCGATTATGGCAAAGCGAAGGCAAATTAGGAAAGATGAAAAAAAATATTGAGCTTAAGAATATATGGAAAGATGCCATTATATTTATTTTAGCTTTAGCTGCCTTGCTCCTTTCAGCTCGCTGGCTAGTCTTCTCTTCTATTAACATCTCAGAAATATTAAAGATATCTCCTTATATGATTGGATTGATAGTTATAGGTATAGGGGCATCAACACCAGAACTGACTGTACAGATTAGATCGGTGTTAAAACACCACAAAGATATTGCTTTTGGGAATGTTTTAGGCTCTCTAGTAGCCAATTCAGCGTTTGTTTTAGGAATAGTTGCTATCATTAAGCCAGTTCTCATCAATCCAGCAACTATCTTAATAACCTCCCTATTCATGATAGCAGGTATCCTTTATACATCAGTAATAATGGGAAAAGAAGAGGTAAACTGGAAGCACGGCTTAATATTAATCTTATTTTACATCCTATTTTTATTTGCTGAATTCATATTTTAGGCGGCAAAACATATAATTATACTATTTTAAACTATATTTTCTAAAATATATTATAAAAGAAAGATTTATAAACTAATATACACATTAGTATACTAGAAAAAAGAGGAATTTAGCCATTCTTCATATTCTGACTGTTCCTTCTAAGGTGTTAGAAATGTCCGAAATAACAATAACCGAAGGAATCGCTCAACAAGCTCACAAAGGCTTAAGAAGTTTAGTTGATGCTGTAGAAAAAATGCTACATACTGCGGCAACGTACGATATTGCTAATGCCCCACCTTTTGCGTGGCTGAGATATCATAGGTCAGGTAGTACGGAAATGGGTGGTGTTAAAAACATAACAGATACTCTACAAGAAGAAATAGACGCCCCTATACAAGAAACACAAGTGCCTCTTTATAGCAAAGGTTATGCTGGTTTGTTTATATACTACAACTATCTGGAAAACCCAAGAATTGCCCAAAAGTTGCATGATATGTGGATAGAGTTAGGGAAATCAGCTAGAAGAGAAGAAATAACAGATGCTGTACTCGCCTTTGCAAAAGCAAGAGATAGTGAAGAAAAAAGAAATCAATCTGTTGCACAAAGGATACAATCTTTTGTACAAACCATAGAATATGCTTACGAAAGAGCAATGTATAATGCACAACTTGAAAGAAGAAATGAAGTAACTCCTCAAGATATAGAAAAAATCATTTTGGGTATGTACCCGCACCCAATTCAAAAACCAGGAAATACCCAACGTTATGCTGCCTAAAAGAAAACCTTAATATATCCTTCTGTAACTTTAATTCTTTATGAACCAATTCATAGAAGAGATAATAGAAATAATAAAAAAACAAAAACCATCAAAAATAAAGCTGTCTAAAATAAAAACAAAACTATCCAAAAAATACAAACTGAAAAAAGTACCAACAGATATTGAGATCCTTCTTACTGCGCCTATCAATGAAATTCCAAAAATTAAAGAATATCTTATATCAAAGCCAACAAGAACCCTTTCAGGTGTTGCAATCTGCGCAATAATGACAAAGCCATTTCCTTGCCCCCATGTAAAAAAAGGAATTGGCCCATGTATAATGTGCCCTGGCGGCCCAGATTCAGTATTCGGCTCTGTTCCACAAAGCTATACAGGAAAAGAACCAGCAACAAGGCGCGCTATAAGAAACAATTATGACCCATATCAGCAGGTAATTAATCGTTTAGAACAGCATATTGTACAAGGCCACATCCCAGACAAGTTAGAATTGATAATAATGGGGGGCACCTTCCCTTCATTCCCAAAGAAATACCAGGAAGATTTCATAAAATACGCATTCAAAGCAATGAACGATTTCTCAACATTATTCTTCAAAAAACACAAACTTGATTTGATCAAATTCAAAAAATTCTTCGAGCTTCCAGGAGACATATACAATGAAGAAAGAGCTAAAAGGATAAAAAGGAGATTGATGAAGCTTAAGGCAAAAACAAGCCTAAAAAAAGAACAGCTAAAAAATGAGAAATCAAAAATACGCTGCGTATCTTTAGTTATTGAGACAAGGCCTGATTACGCTACCATAAAAGAAGCAAATGAAATGTTAAGATTAGGGTGCACAAAAGTAGAGCTTGGCGTTCAGACAATATACAATGATGTTCTAAAAAAAATAAGGAGGGGTCATACAGTTGAAGATTCAATAAAAGCAACAAAAACCCTAAAAGATTTAGGCTTTAAGATAAACTACCACATGATGCCGGGCTTGCCAGGAGTAAACAAAAAGAAAGACCTCTTTTCCTTATATGCATTATTCAAATATGAAGAATTTCAGCCAGACATGTTAAAAATATACCCGTGTATGGTGTTAAAAGGAACAAAGCTCTACAGTTTATGGAAAAAAGGAAAGTATAAGCCATTAACAACAAAACAAGCTGCTGATCTGATTTTAGATTTTAAAAAAATAGTTCCTGAATATGTAAGAATTATGAGGGTACAAAGAGACATTCCCACATTCATGACCCAAGCAGGGGTAGATAAAACTAATTTGCGCCAATACATAGAAAATGAGATGAAAAAGAAAAAAATAAAATGCAGATGTATAAGGTGTAGAGAACCAAAAGGAAAAAAGATTTCAAAAAAGATAGAAATTCTTGAGAGACAGTACATAGCATCTGAGGGAAACGAGTTTTTTATCTCAGCAGAAGACATAAAAAATGATTTAATCTTAGGGTTTTGCAGATTGAGATTCCCCTCTTCTTTTTTAAGAAAAGAGATTACTCAAGATTCCGCATTGATAAGAGAGCTGCATGTATATGGAGAAGCAGCACAAATAGGTAAGAAAGGAAAAATCCAGCATAAGGGAATAGGAAAAGCCCTAGTAAACAAAGCAGAAGAAACAGCAAGAACCTATTACAAAAACAAAATGGTCGTAATATCAGGAATTGGCGCAAAAGAATATTTCAAAAAACTAGGCTATAAAAAAGAAGGACCGTATATGGTTAAGAAACTTAGTTAACGGCCATTAAAACCAAATATACATCCAATATATCTTTCCCTATGTTTCAATAAAGATAAAACAACTTCCTGCATTCTCTCTCTTAAGAAGGCTCTGTCCGGATGGTTCAGATCTGCTAAGACCCTAGAATCAACAGCATAATCAACAACCGGTTTCCCACAATTAACTAATAGATTTGCATCATATAAAGTATTAGTAACGCCAACTACACGACTAGATTTATAAAACTTTGAAGGGTCTACCTCACTACAATCCACAAAAACAATCTGGGGATCTTCATCTCCTTCCTTAAGCACGATATCATTAGAATTGTCGCGTAAATAAGTAGGAACAAAAGTCCTTAATGCCCTTATACAAGGTGTGTCACCAGGATACATCTGAAATGTGAATTGCCTTACCCTACCCCCATTCCCAATAAATTCAACAGCTTCATCTTTTTTCCCTTTACCCAATAATTCGGTAAATCTTGACACAGGTATAACAAAGCCCTTATAGAACAAAGGAACCAACTCTGCTCCTTTTTCTGTGGGTTTTAAAATTCTCCTATAGTTATGTCGGTTTCTAACATCGTACCCTACTTCCAGCAAACCAGTTCTGCTAAAACCATCAACATAACAATCAATGGTCTGTTGATTAGCTTTAGTAAACGGAACACCCATATAGTCCAATATTTCTAAAGTCCCAGTAAGATTATGAAAATAAACAGCTTCAATGAATTTAAACATTAAGGGCAAGTTCCTTCTGTGGTTAACAACATCAAACAAAGGAAAATCATGATTAGCCATATAATCCAAAGCAAGTCCAGCAACAAGCTTTAAGGCATCATGCCCTAATTCTGTGTGTGCATAACCTTGACCATCTAATGAAGTAACGAAAATGTCCTCGAATTTTAACAGATGTTTTCTTATTGTGTCAACATTAGAAGTAAACCGCACTTTTCTTCTAGGAATGCCTTTCCTATCACATACAATCATAGCCAAATCCCTAATCTTTGGAGCAGATGTCCACCTAGGTTCTCTCTCTAAAACATATGCATGCACCATTGCCTTGGTAGGCATATCTACAGCCCTTAAAAGCCTTTCAGTCAAATCATCAAAATACAAGTCCATAAAAATTAAAATTTAATCATACTTTATAAATCTTTTGTTTTGAAACTACTACTAAGTGATATAAATACAATAAGGGGAAAATTAATAAACAAATAACTAACATCAGGATTATATGAACAAAGAAGATATAGAATTCAAGCCAAAATTCATCGAGCGCTACTCCAAACTAACAGATTGGCAGACTTTCAAAGAAACTTCAACAAGCTTCCTAAGAAGATCCATAAGGATAAATACTCTAAAAATACCAGTTGAAGAATTTCAAAAAAGATTCAAAAACTGGAAACTAACACAAGTACCTTGGTGCAAAGAAGGGTTTTGGGTAGAGCACCATGAAGGAAGGAGGGATATTGGTAACACAACAGAACACTCTTTAGGTTACTTCTATGTTCAAGAAGCTGCTTCAATGATTCCGCCATTAGTTCTGGATCCAAAACCAGGAGAAACCATCCTAGATATATGTGCAGCGCCTGGCTCAAAAGCTTCTCAAATTTCACAGTACATGCAAAATCAAGGAATCTTAATTGCAAACGATTACCGATATATAAGGTTACAGCCATTAGGCATAAACTTGCAAAGAATGGGGGTAAGAAACTCAATAATAACATTGATGGAAGGAAGATTCTTTAGAAATTCAAACATAGAATTTGATAGAATTCTTGTAGATGCGCCTTGCTCTGGCACAGGAACAATAAGAAAATCACTGAAAACGTTAGGGATATGGAATCCAAATGCAATAAAAAGGTTATGCGGGCAACAAAGAGTATTGGTTGATACTGCTTTTTCTATTCTAAAACAAGGAGGAACATTAGTTTATTCAACCTGCAGCTTAGAGCCAGAAGAAGACGAAGGAGTTATTGATTGGTTTTTAGAAAAACACGAAAATGCAAAACTTGAAGAAATCACACTAGACATAAAAAGGTCAGAACCAATATTAGAATTTGAAGGTAATAAGTATAATAAAGAGATTAAAAAATGTTTAAGAATCTGGCCGCAGGATAATGATACCGAGGGCTTCTTTGTTGCCAAAATTAAAAAGCTTTAAATATTAAACAAACAAAGAAGAATTAGTATAAAAAAGGTGATATAATGATTAACGTTGCTATTAACGGCTTCGGTAGAATTGGAAGGCTAGTTCTAAAAGCAGGTATAAATAATAAAAAACTAAGGTTTGTTGCAATAAATGACTTAACAGACCCGCAAACATTAGCCCACCTCTTAAGGTGGGACTCTGTACATGGGCCTTTTCCAGGAACAATTAAAGCTCAAAAAGATTCAATAATTGTAAACGGGCAGGAAATAAAAGTAACAGCAGAAAAAGACCCTAAAAAACTTCCTTGGAAAAAACTTAAAGTTGATGTCGCTGTAGAGAGCACAGGATTTTTCAGAAAATATGAAGAATGCCAAACGCATCTAAAAGCAGGGGCTAAAAAAGTAATTCTAAGCGCTCCGCCAAAAGGCACAAAACCAATAAAACAAATTGTCATGGGGGTAAATGATAAAACATACAATAACGAAGAGATAGTTTCAAACGCATCATGCACAACAAACTGCTTCGCGCCAATGGCTAAAATAATTAATGATAAATATGGTATTGTAGATGGTGTTATGACAACAGTTCATTCTTACACAAACGACCAGAGAATTCTAGACAGCCCCCATAAGGATCTTAGAAGAGCACGTTCTGCATCTCTAAACATAGTACCAACATCAACAGGTGCTGCAAAAGCAATCGGCGATGTGATTCCTGAACTAAAAGGCAAGCTTATAGGTTCTGCAATAAGGGTCCCAACAGCAGACGGTTCTTTATGCCATTTTGTAGCAGAATTGCGGGGAAAAAGGAATATTTGCATTACAGGCGAAGTTAATGCTCTTTTCAAAAAAATGGCCTCTACAAGATACAAAGGAATTGTTGAATATTCAGAAGAAGCTCTCGTATCAACAGATGTTATTGGAAACCCGCACTCATGTTTATTTGATTCTCAGCTAACAACCTGCGTAGGCAACAACCTTATTGTTGTTGGGTGGTACGACAATGAATGGGGGTATTCTAATAGAATGGTGGATATGGTAAAGCTGATTATGAAATAGCTATATCCTTAATTAGAAATCTTTTTATACAACCTATTTTTCGAAAAGAGTGAGGTGGAAATATGATTTTATACGTAATTTTGGTAATAAGTGTTTTAGGTTTGGTTTTTGGAGTGTTTCAGGCAGTTAAGGTTATTAAGAAATCTCCTGGAAATGAAAAGATGAAAGAGCTTTCTGATTTGATACATAAAGGAGCTATGACTTTCTTAAACAAAGAGTATATAATATTATTAGGATTTGTAATTATTGTTACAGCAGCATTATATTTTTTTATAGGTCAAACAATATCGATAGCATTTGTTATTGGAGCAATTTTCTCTGCTTTGGCTGGCAATATCGGTATGCGAATTGCAACAAAATCCAACTCTAGAACAACAGAAGGAGCAAAAAAATCATTAAACGAAGGATTGAACATTGCTTTTTCTTCAGGAACTGTTATGGGACTTACGGTTGTTGGTTTAGGTTTATTAGGGGTAACTATTCTTTATCTAATATTTAATGATCCAAACATAATCTATGGTTTTGGCTTTGGAGCATCAAGCATAGCTTTATTCGCAAGAGTTGGCGGAGGTATTTATACAAAAGCAGCTGATGTTGGTGCAGATTTAGTTGGAAAAGTAGAAGCTGGCATCCCAGAAGATGATCCTAGGAACCCTGCTGTTATAGCAGATAACGTAGGAGACAATGTTGGAGATATTGCAGGAATGGGTGCAGACTTATTTGAAAGCTATGTTGATTCAATAATAGCAGCAATGGTGATAGGAACAACTGTTTTGGGTATAGCAACAAAAATAGACAAAGGCTATGTAATATTACCAATGGTACTAGCAGCTTTAGGGATTTTATCATCAATTATAGGAACGTTCTTTGTTAAAGTTACAAAAGGAAAAGCACAGCACGCTTTGGATAAAGGAATATGGGCAGCATCAGCTGTTATGGCAATAGCATCATTTTTTGTTATAGGATATATCATTCCAAACTCTCATGGCCTAGGTGTTTTTTATGCAATGCTTTCTGGACTTGTAGCAGGAATAATAATTGGTTTAGCAACAGAATATTACACATCTGATCATAGAAAACCAACCCAGCAAGTTGCAGAAGCAGCTCAGACAGGAGCAGGAACAAATTTAATTCAAGGACTATCTGTTGGTATGTTATCAACACTAATACCTGTTTTAACAATATGTGCTGCAATATTAATTTCATTTCACTTCTCAGGATTGTATGGAATTGCAATAGCAGCAGTAGGCATGCTTTCAACATTAGGCATTACACTAGCAACAGATTGTTATGGCCCTGTAGCAGATAACGCAGCAGGCATAGCAGAAATGGCTAATCTTGGAGGAAATGTAAGAAAGAGATGTGAAGGCTTAGATGCTGTTGGAAACACAACAGCAGCTATTGGAAAAGGTTTCGCAATTGGTTCTGCAGGATTAACTGCATTAGCATTATTCGCCTCCTTTACTCAAGTAGCTGCACAATTAACTGGAAAAGCAACTATCATTGATATAACAACACCAAATGTGATCGTTGGATTATTCATAGGTGGTGTTTTACCATTTGTTTTTTCAGCATTATCAATGAAAGCGGTTGGAAGAGCAGCAGAAGCTGTAGTAAAAGAGGTTCGTAGACAATTCAAAACAATAAAAGGAATTATGCAAGGAAAAGCTAAGCCTGATTCTAATAAATGCATCTCAATAGTAACAGGCGCAGCATTAAAACAAATGATATTGCCAAGCTTAATAACAATACTAACTCCAATTGCGGTTGGGTTGACCCTAGGGGTAGAAGCAGTAGGAGGAGTCTTAGCAGGAGCAACAGTTGTAGGATTCTTAATGGCAGTCTTTATGGCGAACTCAGGAGCATCATGGGACAATGCTAAAAAATATATTGAATCAGGCAAGTTTGGTGGAAAAGGCTCTGATGCACACAAAGCAGCTGTCGTTGGCGATACTGTAGGTGACCCAATGAAAGACACAGCTGGTCCTTCACTAAATATTTTGATTAAATTAATAAGCATTGTGGCTCTTGTATTTTTACCACTTTTTATTTAGTTCACAAATTATAAAATAATTTACTGAACTAGGGAAAATTTTCCCGTTATTTTTCTTTTTTTATATTAGTTCCAATTGTATCTTTAAAATAGAAAGATTTAAATATAAGTTAGTATCTAATAGTTATTAACTAATAACTTTTAGTTATTAAAACATCAAAAATCGAAGATTTTTGTGTGCTAAAAACCGGAGGTTTTTAAGCATGTTAAAACAAATGCAGGAAAAAAAACTCGAACATGCACCTACCTTAAATACAGTACTCATGGTAGAGGAAACTCTCGAGAATATGGATGAAAGTGTTATTACAATTGCTGAACTTAAAAGAAAGCTTCCTAGAATGGTAAATCATAATACCTTAAGGGTAATTCTTGAATATTTAGAAAAAAGCAATAAGATAGTGGTAAGCCTAAAAGGGATTACATGGGTGCACAACACAAATCCCAACTTAAGAAAAGCAATTGCTCATGGCCTTGAAATATGAAAAAAATTAGGGCAATATTTTCACCAGAAGCAGAAGAGATTTATAAGTATTTAAATAAACAAGCGCCAACTTCAAAAAATGAACGGATGATTCTCAATTCTGTCAATAATAAAATTGAATTGATAAAAGCCAACTTTCATTACGGTGATCCTATTGCAAAAAAGTTAATACCTCAAGAGTACAAAAGCAAATATGGAGTAACAAACTTGTTCAGAGTAGAGCTCCCTAATTTCTGGAGGATGCTTTATTCTCTCGTAGATGGAGAAACAGAAATAGAGATAATTGCCTTTGTTCTTGACCTTATTGACCATAAGGAATATGATAAAAAGTTCGGATATAAATAGAAAAACCCTGGAACAAACTAAGAGAAGATATTAAAGGAGAGTTGTTGAAAAACCAATAGTAGCATTGGTTTTCTTGCCATTGTTTATTTAAACAAAACCATTATAAACCCTTTTTCTTTCTTTTATATTATGGAAAAAGTATCTTTGGTAAAGTGCAATTCTTATGACCAGGAAGAAGTCTACAAAGCTATTAAAAAAAGCATTGAACTTATAGGCGGCTTAAACATAAAACCAAATTCCAAAGTTCTCATAAAACCAAACTTACTAAGGCCAAAACATCCAAAATATGCTGTAACAACACACCCAGAAGTGATCAGAGCAATAATCAAAATTCTAAAAGAAATAAACTGCAAAATCATCGTTGGAGATTCTCCAGGTTTCCATGATCCTACAACAACAGCAAAGGTCTCAGGAATTCTTGATGTTTGCAAACAAGAAGGCATTGAATTCGTAGATTTCAAAGAGGGAAAGAACTATTCCTATCAGGAAGCCATGCTCATGAAACGATTCATGCTGGCAGATATAATTGACAAGGTAGATTATGTCATAAACGCCCCAAAACTAAAAACCCATGTCATGATGGGCGTTACTTTATCCATTAAGAACACCTTCGGATTTATTAGAGGCTTAGACAAAAGCAAAATGCATTTCAGGTTAAAAGATAAGGAAAAGTTTGCCACAATGCTTGTTGACCTAAACAATTTCATCAAGCCAACTGTAAACATAATGGATGGAATTGTAGGCATGGAAGGAGAAGGCCCTGGCAATGGAGACCCAATCAAAGCAGGAATAATCTCTGCATCAAAAAACAGTTTGGCAATGGACATTGTAATGTGCAAACTTATGGGTTTTGATCCCCTAAGCATCTGGACAAACAAGGTAGCGCTGCAACAAAAAGAGAAGGATTTCATGAAAAACATAGAGGTTGTTGGAGAAGCTCTGAAAAATGTCAAGATTAAATTCAAATCCAACAAACAAAAGCCATTAAGCTTTGTTCTTCCAAAAGGCATGGCAAAAATAGTAGGCAACCTTTTAACAGACAAGCCCAAGATAAACTATGATAAATGCAGAGCCTGCCAGGAATGCATTAAGATATGCCCTGCTAAAACTATCTCTTTAAAACAATACGGAAAAAAACAAGCAGCATTCATTAACAGGGAAAACTGCATAAGATGCTTTTGCTGCCATGAAATCTGCCCATATGATGCCATAGACATCAAAAAAAGCCCCTTAGGAGAAGCACTGGAAAAATTTAGGAAGTTATTAACTTCCTAAACTGTTTAGGAAATCCCTTGGATTTCCAAAAAAATTACGTAATCTATTAACTTAACTATAATAAAGTTTATATATTTGACATCAATCTTGACTTACTGGGTGGTAACATGGGCAAACTAGATGAATTAAAATTAAAAGGAAAAAAAGTTCTCATTAGGCTTGATTTAAATGTTTCTTCAAGAGATCCAGATGAAATTGCAGAGGAAGATAGATTAACCGCTTCTTTACCCATGATAAGGTATGCTCAAAAAAGGGGAGCTAAAGTAATCTTAATGTCTCATTTAGGAAGGCCAGATGGAAAAGTAGTTCCTGAAGAAAGCCTTGCTCCTGTTGCTGAAGCTTTAGAGAAAAAACTTGATCAAAAAGTTACAATGGCCCCTGATTGTATAGGCAGTGAGGTTGAAAACATAATAACTGATATGCAGGATGGAGATATAACATTATTAGAAAACCTAAGATTCAATCCTGGAGAAGAATCTAATGATCCAGCATTTGTAAAAGCCTTAGCTAGACTAGGTGAGATATACATCAATGATGCTTTCGGAACAGCTCACAGAGAGCATGCTTCTGTTTATGGCCTTCCATTGTTGTTTAAACAAGACCAAAAAGCTGCAGGATTGTTGATGCAGAAAGAGATTGATATGTGGTCAAGTGTTATGGAAAACCAAGGCCCAAAGTATCTTTGCTTAGGCGGTAAAAAATTAAGTGAAAAAATAGGAAAAGCATTGAAGAAATTAAGCAAAGAGTTTGATAAAGTCTATGTAGGCGGTCCTGTATATAATGTCATAAGGGCAGCACAGGATAGAAATATAGGTTCTTCATTAGTGACTGAGAAAAATGATGATACAGACTATATTGCAATGGCAAGGGAACTTCTCCCAAAAGTAAAAAATATAGTTATGCCTGATTACATTGTTATAGCAAGAAAAGAAGGGGATAAATTTGTCGATGAAAAGAGAATAAAGGAATCAGAAGACATACCCCCGGGATATGCAATTGTTGATTGCATTTATGAAGGAGAAAAATTAGAACAGCTAAAAAAAGCAAATGTTGCTGTCGGCTTTGGTCCATTCGGAGTATTTGAAAAAGAAAAAGGTGGCTTTGCAGAAGGGACAAACAACTTAGCAAACGCCCTTAACAGTGTAAACATTGTTGTACTTGGTGGCGGAGAATCAGCAAAAGCATACAAAGGAACAAAAGCACAGTTCTCAACAGGCGGCGGAGCTTCAATAACATACCTAAGCAAGAAAGAATTACCTGCAGTTAATGCCCTTAACTAATAACCACATCAACCTTCAGCAGTTCATTTATCTCTTTTCCTAAATTATTTTTCATCTCAGCAATATCTATCTTGCTAAGTTCCTGCTCATCATCTAGAATCTCTGTGCTTACCTTCTCTAGGTTGTCCTGAAAGTTACTTAACTCATAATCTAACTTTTTCTCTTTCTTAAGAGTTTCATTCTCATCAATTCGTCTCTCTAACTCCCCTAACTTATTGTCCAGCTCCCTGTGCTTATTGACAAACTCTCTTAAAAATTCCTCTGTAAGCCCCTTAACAGTCTCCAGAACCTTCTCCCTCTTTTTATCTTTCAATTCAAGTGTTAGATTATTGATGTTTTTCTCTAATTTAGCCAATAGGCCGATAATCTTAAAATTATCATCATTAACCAAAGCTTCAACAGGATGATCTATATATTTTTGAAGTAGCTCGCTATCTTCAACAACTACCCTGCTCAATTTTCTTAAAGACCTTTCCATAACAGAAAAAGCATGGACTATCTTTGCATTATGCTCTCTTAAGCTTACTAAAACAGATTCCTTCTCTGCCTTTAGCTCATTTAACTGGTCATACTCTTTGCTTTTGTGTAATTTTTCAAGAGCCTTTTCAATCTCCCCTTTATTTCTCACTAAACCTTCTTTAGTTTTTTCTTTGTCGCTTAAGGAATCCCCTATATCTGTTTTCTGTTTTATCTTAGCTTTCAATTCAACAATCATATTCTTCACATCATCAATTTTGCTTATATTGGCATTCTCAATAGCGCTCCTTATAGCAGTAACATGAATCCCCAGATTTTTAATGTTTATAGCAACATCCCTGCTTTCATGAGCAAAGAATTCTTGTAAGATATGATATGGCCTAACTGTTGATTTACCAAACTTGTCCAACCTAACACTAAAACTATAACAAAAATCAAGTAATTTAGAATAATCCTCCACTCCAATATCAATATTCCTTAAAAAACCATTAACACCTAAGATATATGCACTCCGATTTCCTTCCATAAACTGTTTCTCCTTAACACTTATCTTAGGGTTATGCAGAGATGCAGTACTCAAAACTGCTAAATTATCTTTTGCTTTAACAATCTCGTCTTTTATATTAGTTTTTGCATGATTAATCTTAAAACCTAATTCCTTAAAAATCTTATCAGCATTGCCCTTAAACCAGTTTTCTAATTCATCTACCTTAATCTCCTCCTTACTAACTTGCTCTTCTTCTGGTCCAGAAAATAGTTTTTTTAAAAAATTGAACATTCTAAAAAGAGGTAATCGAAATTGATTTAAAAAGTTATATATTGTTTAGAGTATAGGTATAAATAAGTCTTCAACACCACAATTGAATAACTTAGCCAATTTAAAAGCTAATTTCAAGCTAGGGTCGTGTTTCCCAGATTCTATGGCGTTTATAGTCTGCCTTGTAACCCCTAGCTCAGCAGCCAAATCCTCTTGCCTTAACTTCAGTATCCTCCTATATTTTCTAAGGTTATTATCCATAATGTAAATAAGGTTATACATTTAATATTTAAACTTATCTATTTTGTAAAATATATATGACATACACCAAAAAAGAAACTTTAATATAGCTATTAATAAACAATTGCCATATGAGAAAGAAACTACAAAAAAAACTGCAAGCAAAGAAAGAAGCAAAAGAACTAATACCTGAACTGTTGAAAAAAGCCAAACAGGCCTACAAAAAAGGCAACAAACAGCTTTCTAAGGCATACACTAAGAAGATTCGCTACCTAAGTATGAAACATAAGCTAAAACTCCCCAAAGTTATTAAAAAACAGCTCTGCAAGCACTGCCATAACATACTTATCCCCTCAATAAACTGCAGGATAAGAACAAAAGACCATAAACTGATTTACTATTGCTTAGACTGTAAAAAATACATAAAATTTGTCCTTAAATAAGTTCACTACTTGAGAATAACAACAAAAACGAAAGATTTATATATTAGCTATTTCTCACTGTTTTACATTAATTATCTCACAAAGTGAGACTAATTTGGAAAACACGAAAAAATTGAAAGCAATTTTTTGTGTCCCAAAAATCTCAAAGAGATTTTTGAGGAAATACAAAGTATTTTGACAAAAATGAGTCTTTTAGAAAAAATAGAAACAAATAATGAAAAAGTAACAGAAGAAAGAAAAAAACTAGTAGATAGTGAAGTTAAAAAACTAAAAGAATATGAAAAACTAGGATTAATAGGCGAATAAAATGGAAGACTTGCTTGAATCAAAAGAAGAAGAATTTGAATTTGATGAAGTTAGAGGAGCCCATGGAAAAAAGCCAAAGATGGCTCTTTTGAACAAAAAGAGAGTAGATTCCTATGAGATGGATGAATTGTTTTTAGATTTCTAGAATGAGAATAACAAAAGGATTAGAAGCATTCATAGGATTCGTAGATGTAGGTAAATTTGAAGCCAAAAGCATCACAGTAAGCTATTGTGATTACGGGAGGCCTGGCCACAGTAAACCCTCATTCCATAGATTTGATTCGACAGAACAACGAGACCAAATATTTGAACTTCTTGGATTCGCACTAAACCAATATAATGAGCATTACTCCAAACCATTTGTATGGGGTGGTGTTTCTCCTTCCACACTAGAAGAACAATCAAATGATCCTTTCCAAACGCAAATACCAAGATATAAAAAACAACCAAAAGGAAGCTGGCGTGAAGGATTACCAATGGAGCCTGGATTTGATTGTGTTGGTTTCTTAAGGTGGGTTTATGGTAATCAAGGTTATGAATTATTCCAAGATAAAAAAATGAGGGCAGATGAGTATAGGGAAGGGTTAGATACAGCAGCCAATCAATTTGGTCTTAACAACATACTAGACGCAGCACAACCCGGTGATATCTTATTCAAATGTGACCCAAAAACAAGTAAAGCCACACATGGAATGATATATTTAGGAGCTGGTTTAATCCTAGAATGTGCAGGAAACAAAGAACCTGATTACAATAATGTCCCAGCAGAAGAATGGGAAAGATGGCGAGCCCTAACAAAAGGAAGAATGAACTCTGACAAAGAAGAAGTAACAGATATAGACCGGGGAGGTTTAAAAATAAGTCATATCAGTGAGTATTCTAACTACAAAATTGCAAGAGCACCCCTAGATAGATTAAAAAGATAATTTTTTATATACATTCTTTTTCTCAATCAGTATGTACAACCTAGAACTAAACAAAGCAATAAAGGAAATAAAAACAAGTAAAGCCAAAACTGTCTGCATCCAATTACCAGAAGGCCTTAAGCCAAAAGCTAAAGAAATAGCAGACAAAATAGAAAAAGAAACAAATGCTAAAGTTTTAATCTGGCTAGGTTCCTGTTTTGGTGCATGCGATGTCCCTGACCTAAAAGGCAAAGCTGATCTTTTGATCCAGTGGGGCCATTCCAGATGGAAATAGCCTGGTTCTTTTTTGCAATCGCTGCTACAATTATCTGGTCTGTATCAGCAGTAATCCTAAAATTTGTTAGGGTAAATTACATTAAAAGCACGATTGGTTATCTTATCATTACAGCTCCGGTAACATTATTCAGTCTAGCTCTTCTATTTTTTGGCAAGTTCAATCTACCATCACTAAAAATGATCTTATTGATTTTAGTTTCAGCCGGATTAGGCATTATGACGTTCTGGTTTTATTTAGAGAGCATACACAAAGAGGAAGTATCAAGAGTAACAACATTTTTTGGGCTTAGTCCGTTAATAGTATTAATACTATCAACTATTTTCTTGAAAGAGGTTTTAACACTAAAAGATTACCTAGCTTTCCCGCTTATCATAACTGGCAGTATGCTCATATCAATAAAAAAAGTAGATGAAAGATTCGCCCTATCTACAGGAATGATTATGGCGCTTTTTTCAATAATTTTCCTGGGAATACAAAACATTATCTTAAAAATAATATCTGAAGTGGATTTTGTAAGTATGATGCTTGTAAGAGAAGCTCTCTTTTTAGGAATATTTTCATCCCTTTTTATTTTCTCAAGAAGTATCAGAAAGAAAACAAAAGAAGATTTAAAACAGTTAAATGTTAAAAAAATGGTGTTAATATACGCTTCTGAATGTGCAGGGATTATTGGTATGGTATTCTCCTATATAGCAATACAAAAAGGCCCGGTTTCCTTAGTAAGTTTAATAGAAGGGACAGAATCATTATTTGTAATAGTCTTTGTAGTCCTAATTTCAGTATTTCTACCCAAAATATTAAAAGAAGAAATTACTAAAAAAACTATAACTTTAAAAATAATTTCAGCATTACTCATGATAGGTGGATTATACTTAATAACTATCTAAATGAAAACTCATTCTATAGTAACACGGGTCTAAGGTCGAAACCCTTAGAAAGATTTAAAAAGTCTAGAATTATAAATCATAATATGAAACAGAACAAAAAAGGGGCAATGGAGATTTCTGTAGGTGCAATAGTAATTTTAATTCTGGCAATAGCATTCCTAAGCCTCGGATTAGTATTTATCAAAGGTGTTCTAGGAAAAATGTTCATGAGATTTGATGAGCAGATCTCACAAGAGCCAGAGCCTCCAAAACCAACTCTATCACGCCCAATAACCTTATCAAGAAATCCTATTAAAACACCTCAAGACGAAGTACAAGTATTAAAAATTAACATTCTAAATCCGTCACAAGACGATTGGTTGAATAGGCAGTTTACCAGAACAGATAATATGTGTGGGAAGGCTGATGGTATATGTTTTAGAGAGGATGGATGTAATGAAGCTAATGATCCAGACTGTGAAACTGGTTTGTTCACAGGAATGAGCTGCGATGATAATAACAAAAAATCTCCTTGCTTGATGGACATTACAGATTGCCCTTGTTATACAGAAGATAATTGTGAACCTGATTGTGCCCCAAGAGAAGGTGTGGATATATATCTAACATGCCCAAAAGAGGTTATGGAGGAACCATTCAAAAGAAATATAGGCATCATTAAAACAGGAGATTATAAAACAAACATATTGCTTTTAAGGCTTAAAAGCAAAGTGCCAGACGACCAATACCTTTGCCAAATAAGAATCTTTGCAGAAGAAAAAGAATATATTGAAGACTTAGTAGTTGATGTAAAAAATGAATAAAATAATAATTGGATCAGACCATGCAGGTTTTCAATTAAAAGAGAAGATAAAGCAATATCTAAAAGATTTGAATTATGATGTTGAAGACATTGGCGCAGATTCAGAGGAATCAGTAGATTATCCTTTAATCGGGAAAAAGGCAGCTAAAAAGGTTGCTGAAACTAAAACCAAAGGCATCCTTATATGTGGTTCTGGCCTAGGGATGGCAATAGCAGCCAATAAAGTAAAAGGTGTTAGGGCTGCATTAGCTTATGATGAATACACAGCAAAAGTAGCTAGAGAGCATAACAACGCAAATATTTTAACGCTGGGCGGTAGAACAAGTTCAGCAAAAGACTATAAAAAAATAGTCAAAACTTTCCTAACAACTCAGTTTTCAAAAGAAGCGCGGCATCAAAGAAGAGTAAGAGAACTTGATGGTTTATGAATTTCTTAAATTATTCTTTAACAGCTATAGTGGCGTATCTAGGACTACTTGTAGGTTATGTCCTTTCTTTGATAGCAAAAGAAGAGCTTAAATCAGGAAAAAAATACTTTATTTTTCTGCAAAAAGCACTCTTATCCTTAATCTTCATTTTTTTATTGGTCATGGGCTTTAGCTACATAGCAGTGTTATTGCTGCTGGCATGCATTGTAAACTATGTGATGAAAAATTACTTAAAAAAGAAGTTTGATGATATAATCTATACATATATCATTTTATCAATAATATTCTACCTATCTTCAAAAACATTGAACTTATTTACAATAGAAGCTTCCTTAATATTCCTTTACGGCCTGCCAACAGGAACCTTATTATCAACAAATAGCAAAAAAGAATCAACAATTGACATCTTAAAAAATATCATCTTTGTTGTAGTAGCAATACTCTTGTTCCTAATCTTCTAAAAAAGTGTAAGTATAAAAAAGAAACAAAAAAGAAGGATTAAGGTAAATTTTTTCTTATGAACTCTGTTATAAATCTTAAAGCTGCAACCGCTTTGCTTTTATCATTGGTATTCATTCCTCCTACTGAATCCCTCCCCCCTCCATTCGCAATCCCAGTATGTTTTTTTACCTCCTGAATAAGGCTGCCAATGTTTATGGTTGCATTCTGATTGCTTCTAGAAACAAATATCTGGAAGGGTTCCGGGTGCCCTTTTAAGATTTTTCTGCATTTATCATCAAACTCGTAATTATGTGCTGTGAACCCAACAACCACATAGATGCCTATTTTATCCTTGGTGCTTTCAATATAATAATGCTGCTGTACAAAAGGAAGCACATGACCAAAAAATTCAGCATCTGTCATCTTAAACACGTGTTCAAGGAAAATTCCTTCGTCTGTTGGGCTATGAACCAGCTTAATAAGAGGAGCACCAGGCCTCTTTATTTCTTCAACCACTACCTTAAATCTCTTTTCCATTTTTCTTTCATAACCCTTAGGGGTATCTTGTATATCTTCAATGGCAAAACCTCTAACCATAAACCCAAGCAATTTATCCTTAAATTGCTCATAATCCCTATAGTCATCTGATTTAAGGCCAGGCCTAAACAATATCTTATACATAGTCTTATCTCCAAAAATAAACTTAGAAAAAATATTGGGTTCTCCAGAATCTGCCTTATCCATTTCTTCTAAAATTTGTTTAGGGATATGAATACTAAAATTATGTGCAACCAACGACACAGCACTCCTGTAATTAGGTTGTAAGAGTATCCCTTCACGTTTTAAATAAGTAGCCTCTTCTCCTGATGCATGATGATCTATTCTGATGTCTTCGTCCCTATTAGCCGAACGACAATCAACAAAGACATTCAAGATAGCAGGATTAGATTTATCTAAATTCCCCCTATACTCTGAATAAGAGCATGGAACATACTGAACAATCGTTGCTCCAGAAAACAGTTGAATCAAATTTGTAGAAATTACACCATCTAAATCTGTATGGAAAAATAATCTTATTTTCTTGCCTTTTAACTCTATTTTAGACATATACATCACCTACATTATTATTAAAACAGCTTTTTAACCTTAATAGGGCTAACCATAAGTATAGCTAAAAACAGGTAGATATAAGGATAAACAAAAAAAGGGACCTTAAACAAATAAATTAATGGGATCACAACCCCATTAACAGTTATTGGCATTCCGGCAAATTCTCCGCTAAATTCCATAATGTTATACCTTGCTAACCTTAATACGCCAGCAAATAAAAAAAGGGCAAATACAATAAGAGCGAAATTGTTTTGTATAAGGGTAAATCCAAAAATTGCAGGAGCAACACCAAAGCTTATGGTATCTGCCAAGCTATCAAGCTGCTTGCCAAACTCTCCTTCTCTTTTGATCAGTCTAGCCAGCTTGCCATCAAAAAAATCTAGTGCCACAGCAGCTAACAAGGCATAGATGGAGATAGAATATTGGCCATTGATAGCAAATAGTATGGCTATAAGCCCCATTAGGATATTCGCTAATGTTAATAAGTCTGGCAGCTTCAACAGTTTACTAAATCTTATTTCCTCCAAATCTGTTTTGTATCTTACTACCCTGATTCCTGATCTAAATAAGGTCGTAACAAAAGAAAGCACAACAAATATGGCAGATATCCATATCAGAACATAATCAACTCTTCCGTTTAAAATAAGAAATAATGTAAATAACTGTATAAAAACAGCAATCTTGTCAATAACATTAGTTCTAAAAACTGTTTTAGCATTTTTAATCAACATAAACAAAGCTCCAAATACAAGCAGCAAATCCTTAATGAGAAAGACAAACATAACCCAAAAAGGCAAAATGCCTTTAAAAAACAAGGCAATGGCTGTAAGATTAATAAAAAATTTATCAGCAAAAGGATCTAGTATAGACCTTAACTGGGACCTTACTTTATTCCTTTTAGCTAAAAAACCATCAAAAAAAGCAACAAATGCAGTTAAGATAAAAAGGTATAAAGCAACATTAGAACGATCAAGGAATAATGTTAAAAAAACAAGTAAAGTCAAAAGAAACCTTAATAACAACAAAGTAAACATATTCTTTATTCGAAATCTCTTTCTAATCATTTTTCAGCGATTATGGTCTCCCCAGCTCTAACCTTGTCTCCTTTCTTAACAATTAATTTGACACTAATAGGCAATATCAAGCTTACCTGGCTGCCCATAACAATCCTGCCAATTTTTTGGCCTTTATTAACTTTCTGATTTTCCTTTACAAAGCATTCTATCCTCCTTGCAATAAAACCAGCTATTTGTATTAATTTGACCTTGCCTATGCTTGTTTTCATAATAATCTCATTGCTTTCATTAAGAAGGCTTTTTTCAAAATCAAATGCTCTAAAGAAATTACCTTTTTTATGTTTAATACTCAAAATTTCCCCAGCAAGAGGGGCCCTATTAACATGAACATTAAAAACTGACATAAAAATAGAGATTAAATAACCCTCTTTTACAACATCAGAACACAAAATGTTTACCTTCCCAATTAATCCCTTATTTATTTTGGTTTTACTACTACTAACCTTCACAATACTTATAATTTTTCCATCTGCAGGAGCAACTATACTATCACTAGAAGGAACACTCCTTAAAGGATCCCTTAAAAAAATAAATTGATAAAATATTAAAAAAAGAAATATTACCAATACAACCCCTAATAAAATGACCAGAGCTACCATTTTTCTTTTCTTATGCCCAAATAAAAAGCTGCATGATTAACTAAGATATGCCCCAATATGCTTATGATAGCAATAAAAAAGATTTTTTTCCAGCTTAAATCAAGAACAATCTCAACAAAAACCAAAGCCCCAAAAACAAAATCAAGCTGGTCCCAAGGGATGAATCTTTGTCCAGGTTTTATACCTAACCTTCTTTTAATGAAACTCTCAAACATATCACCAAAAATAGCGCCAAAACCCATTAAAAATCCGATTAAAAGCCAATTAGAATAATTGATAAAACTTAAATTTCTAAAAAAAGCAAGATTGTAAAGTAAAAACTGAAGATAAGCAATAATTATAGCAGATAAAACACCAAATATCAGCCCCCTAAAAGTCTTATTGTTCCCAAATATATTTCTGCCAAAATCAATTGGAAAAGCAATTTTTTTAAACCAATTCCTTACTATAACCGGAGCCATATTTGCAATATATGCTGGAAACATAAAGTAAAAACATTGTAGAATAAATAATAACATATTACCACCTTCTGAGCAGGTGTTTATTGAAAAAACTAAAAACTGATCCTGCCAGGCCTGTAATATTACTTCCACTAACCTTGGTGCTTCTTAGTTTAATGGCTTTTCTTAAATCACCATCAAATAAAGTAACGCACCTTCCTATCTCAAAAGAAAAGTGTGAATCTGAGCCTCCTGTCTTAGCCAAATTGTTTTTTAATGCAAATTTTATTGCATCCCTATTCCCAAAATAAGACGTCCTGGCATTATAACACTCAACACCATCTAGAAATTTACTAACGTTAACACCTTCAAAATGAGACCTCAATTGAGGTAAAATCCTAAAAGGGTGTGCTATAATAACAATGCCCCCTTGTTCCTTTATTTCATCTGAAACTTTAAAAAAATCCCTTGACTTTATTTCCTCATTTACATACAAACCAAGAACATGCCCCCTGTCTGTACTGACCTCAATCCCTGGAATAACTTCAAAATCCTTATCCTTATTCAGCTTATAAACCTCCTTTCCACCTTTTGTAGTATTATGATCCACAACCGCTATTCCATCTAATCTTGCTCTCTTAGCTATCTTTAAGATAGTTTTGGGTTTTAAAACAGAGCAAGCCGAATCATGTGTGTGAATGTGTAAATCATATCTCATAAAAACACCTACAAACATATTAAAATAGCTAATTTAAAAAACTTATGTTTTGATTAACCCAAGCCGCAAATTATTTAAAGCAATTAAGAATCATTCTCCTTATAATGAAAGTAGGCAAAGAGTTGATAGAGCACACTGCAGAGCTCGCAAGGCTAAAGCTGACAGAAGCAGAAATAAAGAAGTTCTTACCTCAGTTAAAAGAGATTCTGGAAGCATTCTCTAAATTAGATGAAGTTGATACAAAAGATACTAAGCCTTCTTTCCAGCCTGTTGAACTGAAAAACAGGCTAAGAGAGGATAAGATAGCTAAATGCCTATCTCAAAAAGAAGCACTAAAAAACTCAAAAGAGAACAAAGATGGCTACATAAAAGGGCCAATGGCAGTGTAAAATGATTAAAAAACTATTAGTAATTTTGGCATTAACCTTTTTTATGATTAGTTGTTCAAATACAGGAGGAAATAAAATGGGCAAAACAGCAGTTTTTGAAACAAATAAAGGAACATTTGAGATAGAACTATTCACAGATAAAGCACCAATAACAACACAAAATTTCATAGGCTTAGTAAATAAAGGATTCTATGATGGCTTAATCTTCCACAGAGTTATTGATGGTTTCATGATACAAGGTGGAGACCCTGATGGCAGAGGCACAGGAGGCCCAGGCTACACAATAGAGGACGAATTCCATCCTGGCTTGAAGCATGACTCAGCAGGAATCTTATCAATGGCAAACGCAGGCCCCAATACTGGAGGTTCTCAATTCTTCATAACATTAGCACCAACACCTTGGCTTGATGGCAAACACGCAGTGTTTGGCAAAGTAACACAAGGAATGGATGTTGTAGAAGCAATTGGAAAAGTGCAAACAGGAGCAAACGATAAGCCGGTTGAGGATGTTATAATAAACAAGATAACAATCAAATAAGATGATCAAAATCATTGAAGAAACAGAGAGAATAAACAAAGAGTATAATTATTTTAATAAAATAGATGAAGAACCGAAGAAAGAAGGCAGCGGTAAACTAGATGGAATAGCAGTTTCTGTCAAAGACTGTATCTGTGTCAAAGATCTTGAATCAAGAGCTGGCTCTAAGATTCTACAAGGCTATGAACCTGTATTTGACGCAACTGTAATTGAAAAAATAAAAAAAGCTGGTGCAATAATAATAGGAAAAACAGCTCAAGACGCCTTTGGCTTTGGTTCTTTCTCTGTTAATGTAGGAAAAGACATGAAAATTCCTCTTAACCCATTTGACAAAGAAAGAGCATGCGGTGGTTCTTCGGGAGGAGCAGCTGGCTTTACACAAAAAGCTGAATTTCCACACATCGCTTTATCAGAATCAACAGGCGGCTCCATTGTATGCCCAGCTTCTTTCTGCGGCGTTATAGGGCTATGCCCCACATATGGAAGAGTCTCAAGATACGGATTGATGGATTACGCTAACAGTTTAGACAAAATAGGGCCAATGGCAAAATCAATGAAAGACATTGCTCTAATGTTAGAGATTATCGCAGGTTTTGATGAAAATGAAAGTACAACATTAGATGTACCAGTACCAAAATACACAGATTTCCTAAAAAAAGATATAAAAGGAATGAAGATAGGAATAATAAAAGAAGCCTTCGGTAAAGGTATAGATGAAGAAGTAAAAAATAAAGTAAAAGCTGCAATAAAATCTTTAGAAGAACAAGGAGCAAAAACAATAGAAATCTCTTTGCCATTAACACAAAAATATGGTGTAAAAACTTATTATCTATTAGCAATGTGTGAAGCCTCTACAAACTTAGCAAAGTTCTGCGGAATGCGTTACGGCGCAGCAGAGCCAATAAATGGTAATTTTAATGAATATTTCTCAAAAGTAAGAAGTGACTATTTCAACGATGAAAGCAAAAGAAGAATAATTATTGGAACATTCGCAAGAATGGCTGGCTACAGGGATGCTTATTACATTAAAGCAGCAAAAGTAAGAACCAAAATAATTGAAGAATACAAAAAAGCCTTCAAAAAAGTTGATTTATTAGTATCGCCAACAATGCCATTTGTTGCTCCAAAATTCAAAGATATAGAAAAACTAACTCCATTACAGAACTACATGGCAGATATCCTGACAGTTGGACCTAATCTAGCAGGCTTACCCCATGTTACAATCCCGGTTGGTTTCAATAAAGACAAAATGCCAATAGGCTTAATGCTCATAGGAGATCATTTACAAGAAGAAAAATTAATACAAGCAGGTTCAAAACTAGAAAAATGAAATTCACCTCAGACATGGTTATAGGAATGGAAGTGCATATTGAGCTAAAGACAGATTCAAAACTATTCTGCGGATGTAAAAGAGCAGGTGAAGAAAATGAAGAGCCAAACACAAGAACCTGCCCTGTCTGCTTAGGCCATCCTGGCTCAAAACCAGTATTAAACAAAAAAGCAGTTGAATATGCCTTAAAACTAGCTTTGGCAACACAATCAAAGATTGCTCCAGAACTGATTTTCTCAAGAAAATCTTATTTCTATCCAGACATGGCAAAGAACTATCAAATTTCACAATATGAAATTCCATTGGCAACAGGAGGAAAGATAAAACTAGAAGATGGAAAAGAAATTGGCTTGACTAGAATCCATATGGAAGAAGACCCTGCTGCTCTAGTCCATCCCGCAGGAATGCAAAATTCAAAATTTGTTCTAGTTGATTATAACAGAAGCGGAGATCCTTTAGTAGAGGTTGTAACAGAACCAGACCTAACTTCTCCAGGAGAAGCCCGTAACTTCATGAAACAATTAATCACAATTCTGGAATATCTAGAGATATTTGATGTGAATAACTGCATAATTAAAGCAGACGCTAATATCTCAATTAAAGAATCCAATTACACAAGAGCGGAGATAAAAAATATTACAGGATTTAAAGAGATTGAAAGAGCATTAAGATATGAGGTTGCAAGGCAAAAACAAGCTGTTCAAGAGGGTAAAAAACTAGTAGTTGAAACTAGAGCCTGGGATTCTGACAAAGGATTAACATTTTCATTAAGAACAAAAGAAACAGAAGCTGATTATGGTTATATTGTAGATCCTGATTTGGTAAAAACAGAACTGACAAAAAAGTGGATTGATGAAATCAAAAAGACAATGCCTGAACTAGCACATGAAAAATTGGAAAAATTCACAACCAAGCATAAGATTACAGAAGAAATGGCAAAAGTTATCTCAAAAGATAAAGCTTTAGCAGAAATGTTCGAAGCTGTCTCAACTGCCATAAATCCAGAATTGGCTGCAAAATGGATAAGACGAGAACTTCCAAGGGTGCTTAACTATAATAAAAAGAAATTGAATGAAACAGAAATTAAAGACATCCATTTAATTGATCTATTGAAATTAATAGAAGAAAACAAAATCACAGAAACAACTGCTCAAAGAATAATAGAAAAGTTAGTTGAAAAGCCATTTGATATTAAAGATTATGTTAAAACAGAAAGATTAGATGTAGTATCTGACTCAGGAGAGATAGAAAAGCTCTGCAAAGAAGCAATAAAAGAAGCGCCAAAAGCAGTAGAAGAATACAAATCAGGAAAAGAAAAAGCATTAAACTTCATCGTGGGTATTGTAATGAAAAAAACAAATGGAAAAGCCTCTCCAAAAGAAGTTAACGAAATCTTAAAGAAGCTGATTGAACTTTAAGCTCTGTCGCAAGATTTGTTTCTGTTCCCCTCAATCTTGTTTCAAGCTTTTGAAAATCTGTGTTTCCTACAACTAAATTAGGAATTGTTAAAGCTTCAGCTAAAATAGCCCCAACTTCTCGTAATTGGTCTACCTCATACACACCTTCTATACTATAATGCTCATCCTCCATGCGCCCTTCAACAAGATGAACCCCTTCCACAGGAGGGATACTGAAACAGTAATCCTCGCCTCCGTCAAGCCTTAACTTAATTAAAGGCGGTGGTGGAATTGTAAGAACAGCTTCTCTGTCATAACACATGCTGTGTGATTCGCTATGAGTCAAAGTCCGAATCAAATCTTCAACGCCTTTGTATTCTCTGAATATAGGGTTTGTATATGTTCTGAAATAAACAAATCCTGAAACTCCCCGTTGTATAAAAAGTGCCCTCAAAGCATCCTCTCTTTCAGCATCCATAAGTTGGCCTGAGCTTACTACGCCCCTAACATTATATATCGGTTTAGCTGTTTTCTCTGCATGGAATAGGTTATATCCCCTAAGTACACAAAAATCCCTATAAAGTCTGCCCTTCTTTTCCATTGCCATTATAACATTATTTTCAAAAGCTTTAGCAAGAATTCCAGCTGCAAAATTCCTAAAATATGAAGAGTGTTCCCCTAAACACTTAATTTCTACTCTCTCAAATTCAGATGGATCAGGACTAAGAAAGATACGTAGACCAGAACCTATACCAGAAAAACCCTGATAAATAAAAGCTTTAGACCACCCTTCTTTTTTTGAATAAAATCGCACGGGCATACTAACATCCAACAAGTTAAACAAAGCTATCTGCAAAGAGCTCAAATTTCTCAAAGGAGTTTGAATAACCACCAATTCTTGTCCGCATTGTGAACTAACCTGAGCATCCAAAGTGGATTGATTTCTCCCGGCTTCTTCAAGCAAACCATGAGGAAAAGGAACATAATAAACAACCTCTTTCTTATCTGGAGGAAAAACTACTCCTTCTGACTTAACAGGAAATAAGACTTCTTCCCCAACCCAATTACTATGTTTTTTAGCACTATCTGCCAATTAAATCACCTATAAGAACCTCTTTTTACCTTAAGAATTAATAGCTATTTAAAAACTTATTTCTTTCCAAGATTTTTTATAGCAACTACTCCATTCCCGATTCCATTATAGGCCATCTGATCTACATAAAGACTAATTGAAGTAAATATGCCTCTTCCCCTTTCCTTTAATCTATCTTGATCTCCATGAGCTTGAATCAAAGTTTTTTCAGAAAAAGTAGGATCTTTAACATCACTAATTTGAAAACCATTTCCATTATCAGTTACATGAATAAAAACCTTATCCCCTTGGAGATATAGTGCAATTGTGTATTGTGTTCCTTCTCCTCTACTAATACCATGCTCCCAAGCATTCATCGCAAGTTCAGAAAGAACGTATTTAACCCCAAAAAGCCCATTGCTTGTAAGTTGTTCTGAACAATGATCATCTATTGCTCTGTCAGCCAAATATAAGTCCTCCTGAAGAGAAGATGAACTGTTTCCCCGTCTGCAATAAAAAGGCTCAACATTCCTAAGCCCATTAACAATAAAGAAATATTGCTCTTGATCTTGGACTAGTTTTCCACCTTCAACTATCTTATCTATACTGCCTGCCATTCAACCACCAATCAGTTTATTAACCTCGTCCTTTATCCTTTTCTCAAAGTCAGCTACCTTCTCATCCCCCCTTTCCAAAGATAATACTTTCATTAATTCTTTAGTTAACTCATCCTCCTTACCAACATCTAACCCATCAACCTTAATCTGCCCAAGGTGCTCTTGGATTATCTTATCTTCAACATCCTCAACATTCTTAGCATCAATCTTTATCTCTTCGAATTCCTTAGCAACTAATGCATTAGTATTCTTCATAACAAAATAAGCTGATTTTTCATACAGCTTCTCAAAGATATCTTTAAAGTTGATATCAGATGGCTTTCCGCTTTCCAAAACCCCAGAAACCCTTATTGTTACAATTGTATCATTAAACTCCTTGCCCTTAATCTGATCCATAATCTCACTAGTAATCTGCTCAGGAGTTTTATGGTTGGATTCTATTTTAATATTAAATGTGTTATATATCTGTATAGGCTCAAACTCAACTTTATCATCCTCAACAATGTAAAACCCGCCATTACCTAATTTCTCTAACTCAAGAAAATTATTCGGAAACAAAGGCCCAGGATAAGCAATTGTGCCATAACCATCTATTTTTGCATCCTTTACAATATGGGGATGGCCACCAGCATAATAATTAAAATTCTTTGGTAAAAGGCTCAATGGCTGGCTGTCTACTTTCTCCATATCTTTTGGTTTCAATTCAGACAACAAAGAGTGAAATAGAAAGATCTTATAGCCTTCTTCTTTCTCCAGCCCTTCCTTTAGAAGACCTTCATAATACCCCCGCTCTAATCCTCCACGCTTCCCCAACAAGCCTGTAATCTTAGCGCCTGTCTTTTCATCAACAGTAAAATTCAACTTCAACTTTCCATCAACCTCTTCTCCTTTCGCAACATTAATCGCTAGGCCAGCATTTTCTAAAACATCCAGCATTGTTTTTCCAGAAGGTGAGAAATCATGCGAGCCTGCAATCATGTAAACAGCTATATTCTTATCCTTCAGTTCTTTAAGTTTTTTAACAGCTAATTTCAATCCATCTATAGAAGGCAAAGAAGTATTGAACAAATCACCCGATATAACAACAAAATCAACATTTTTTTCTATAGAAGTATCTATTGCCTTTTCAAAAGCCTGTGCTGCAATATTCTTCAGCTTAGGGTCTCTCCACCCCCCAATGTGACAATCTGCCAAATGAGCAAATTTCATGAGAAATGGGAATGAAAAGCGATTTATAAAGATTGTTATCCAACGCCAACCATCCTATGGTTTCTGTACCTTTGTTTAGAAACCTCCTTCAGCTTACGCAAGTTCTCTATAACCACTTCATCAAGCTTTTCCCTCGCCAGCATAGAGGCAATGTCTGGATTAAGATCTCTAGAATAATCTAATATTTCCTGAACAGTTTCCATATGCTCAGCTAATGAAAGGCCATGACCTAAGAAGTATAAGGCATGCGCTTGGGATAACACAAGATGTGAATCAACCATAATATCCAGTATCTGCCTATCCCCTCTTGCTCTCGCAATAAGATTGTCAGGGCCAAAATATATGCCTTCCCTAAAAATAAAATCCCTGGTTATATGGTAAAAATCATTTACATCCGCTATCTGGGCTACCTTATTTGCAGGCAGTCCATCCCCTCCAAGGCCATTATAGCTTAAATACCCCGCACATAATCTTTTGGTCAGATTGACATAATCCTCAAAAGAAACCTCATCAACCACCAACCTAGCAAGATTGTACCCAATGCCGTTGATTAATCCTCTTTCGTTTATTGCATTGCCCAAAAAACTATCACCCCAATTGGATTATATAATTCAAAGAAATTTATATATTTAACCGTTATATTATATATTGTTTATATAAATCTCGTCGGATTACACAAATTTCGTAAAAATTACGCTCACTTCATAGCTATAGCAGAAAAATCTTTCCTAACTTTCTCTTTCTCACCAGAATTAACAAACTCCTCAAATAAAGGAATCTTAATAGGTGTAGCAAACTTTGCAAAATTACTGCTTATAATCGCCTCACCCTTATCCAAAGAAGCAATATTCCTGTCATCATCTGATAAATCCTGGGCAGCGCTCTGAATTATTGCCTCTCTCTCAGGCTGCATCTCTATGCCCAAGATTATTTTTGTATTCATATTTGCTAATACCTCCCTAGGAATAAGTGAGGGCAGCTGGGTTATAGCCCACAACCCAACTTTAAACTTCCTGCCTTCACGGGCAATTGTAGAAAATATATTAGATCCTTTCTCCAAAACCTCTTTTCCCAAAACACGAGGAGCCTCTTCTAGTAAAATGGATATCACTGGCTTGTCCCTTAACAAACCCTTCATCTTATACCTCTTGTACTTACTAAAAATCTCTGTAACAATCAAACTCCCAATTAAAATCTCAACACTTCCTGAAAAATCTGAAGTGTCTATAATAACCTCCTTGCCTTCTTCAAGCTCATTGCAAATATCGCTAATAGTAGTCTCGCCTGCATTTAAATCAAAAATAGAATTACAAAACAACTGGTTTCCACTAAACTCCAAATCAAGCAAAGACATTATCCTTCGCTTAACAACAGCAATGGTTCCCTCAAAAAAGCCAGCTTTTAATGGCTTATCCAAAACAATTGATTCTATCCATTTTTCACCATATTCCTTATAATATTGCGATAAAGCCTGTAGTTGAGGGTCTGACCAATATACCACACCATTAAAATGTTGGGGTTTTATTAGGCTAATATTAATCTTTAAAGTCCTGCAACCAGGGGGTACATCAGTAGGAGTATAATACACTACCTTGTCCTTAGAAGGGTGATCCTTTAACCCCAATTTATTCCTGCCATAATATTCGTCATGAGGATCTAACACCAATACTCCGCAATAATCTTTATCTAAAATATCCCATAGTATAACCGAGCATAAATTTGACTTTCCTCTTCCAGTAGTTGCCGGGATTAGTATATGGTGCGAAAAAACATCAATTCCATCTAAGTAAATTGGAAGATCTAAAACCTTGCTTCCGCTTCTTAAATTGCCAACAAATAAAGGGTTTTTTGGCTTAGTTAGAAATTTTAAATCATCCTTTGTAATTTCCCTAACAGGAGAAAAAAAAGCAGGCAGCCTTTTAGAAACACTCGCCTTTTCCCCGCTAAGGGTTATCAAATTCTTCAAAACTGCCAAATTATAGTTCCTTAATTCAGCATCCATAAACTCCACTTCCTCATTATCCTCTAAGTTCATGCCGGATATAAGCTCTAAGTTCTGCTGTGAAATTTGGCTCCCATAAAGCAAATTTGTTGCCTGCAGCAAAATCTTAGCATCTTTCGTATCTGCAACAAGAAGCTCCCCCAACTCAATCCTCTGGTCTGCCTTCTGCCTAATCAGAATCTTCCCATATTCTCCAGAAATTACCTGCCCTTTTATCACAGAAAAAGCTAATCCCTATAGTTATTTAAAAGTTTTTATTTTACTTCCATCCTGATTATATCCCTTATCTCCTGCTCAGAAACACTAGCCCCATTTAACTTAACCCCCCACAACACAGCCTCTAATAAAGTTTTCCTGGGATTTGGAATATTAACAAGATATTTATCCAGGATACCCAGCTCAAAAGCAACTGTAACTAGCTCAATAGACCTGATTAATTTCATACCCTTAGTCAGATTCCTAAACTTGTTAAGAATACTTCTATTAAGACTTACATCCATATGCAATTTGCCGCTTAAAATATTCCTAAGCTTCATAGGGTCTTCTATCAATAATCTTGTATTTCTTTCATCAACAACAAATGCTTCTGAATTATTTATCAAAGCTGCTGCTAATCCGCTCATCTCAGCAAAATGAACTATCTGCAAAAAATTGTTCTTGCAGGAAAAACATTTGTTTGCCAAATCAAGCAGATTGAGTGTTTTTTTCTTCAATTCAGCATCATCATACACCTCAAGAATCTTAGAATTAATGCATCTCAAAACTTGTAAGGCTTCAAATTTAAATTTTTTAGTGTCCAATGGCCTCTCAATTAGCTCCTTCCTTACGGCTTCTGTTACATAAAAACTGCCGCCATAATGCTCCTTCAGATTTGTCAACAAACCAAGCAGGTTATTAGTAGTTAAACTGATGATTGGTCCTGTATCAAAAACTATTGATTTCATTTGAACAAACTCCTTGCATATTGTAGCCTCTGTTTAATCCCTACCCCGCCAGCTATATTAGTCAAATTTGTCTTGCCAACATAAGACATCAGCTCCCACTGTGAAATTCCAAGAATCTCAGAAGCTCTGCCTAAAGAGATGCCATGAGCATATAGTTTGCTTCCTTTTCTAATTTCTGCCTGATTTATAACTGCCTCTACATAAAGCTTCAATTTAGAGTCTATTGTAGATATAAAATCAAACAATTTCCTTATTGTTTTTCTATACTTATCAACATTTCCAACCGTTAAATGATTTTTTGCATCTCCAAGTAATGCAGATATGCTTTTGTAATTTAACTTGCCTTCCCTTCTTTGGATAACCTTAGAAATAGAATAGATTAAGATTGCAATACTAACACTATCCTCATCCTGAAAAATGGATGCGTTATGGATAGTATGATTGCTTAGCTCCATCAAATCGATAACGTCTCTTTCTTCTTCAACTCCAATTATGGTTATAACTTCATTTAAAACAGAGATTATGTCTTTTTTCACTACCTCATTCATAAAACTAATTTAACAGGTAACATATTTAAAAGTTTCTATCCTTAAGTTAAAAAAACGCAAAATATATAAACTACGTATATCACATTTTTTATCAACACTCAAAAAGGGGATTAAATGGTAATTGATTTAATAAAAAAATTCATAAACAGGGTTCTTAAGAATATTTTTAAGGGCAAAAAACAAGTGAAGCTTGGGCTATATGGCCCTCCAAACGGAGGAAAAACTACTCTTGCTAACAAAATATGCCAAGACTGGTTAGGGGAAGATATGGGTGCTGTATCTAATATAGCTCACGAAACAAGGGAAATTCAGATAAAAGAGCAGGTTACAATAAAATCAAAAGGGAAAGAGCTTAACTTTAACCTTGTAGATACCCCTGGAATAGCAACAAAAATAGACTACGAAGATTTCATTAAAGCAGGTATGAAAGAAAAAGAAGCAAAAGAAAGGGCAAAAGAAGCAACCAAGGGGGTTATTGACGCAATTAAATGGCTTGATGATATGGATACCGTAATTATAGTATTAGACTCAACAAAAGATCCTTATTCACAGGTTAATATAACCATAATTGGAAATTTACAGGCAAGAAACATACCTGTTTTAATTGTTGCTAACAAAGTAGACTTAAAGAAATCAAATATCAAAAAGGTTCAGGCAGCCTTCCCCCAGTATGATGTTATTGGTATCTCAGCAAAATACGGAAAAAACATAGATAGGTTTTACGAAGGTTTATTTACTTTAGTCAAATAAAAAGAGGTGTAAAATGGGATTAGTGCTACAATTTGTTCCATACTCAGAGATTGAAGAGCTGGGGCCAGCGAGAAGGGTCAACAAGCTCCTGGATATGGCAAAGCAAAACAGAATAGTATTGCTGGAAGGCAGATTGAAAAAGGAAGAAGAAAAAGACCTAATCGAGATTACAATGGAAGAGATTAACAATAAATTCAAAGGAGTAGAGCTGGCAGTAATAAACCCACAGAAAAAAGAATCCGGATTCTTCAAAAATATGAAAAATGCTATGGTTACCAGGTTACTAGGAGATAGGCAAGGTTTCACAATAATAGGCCCAGCTACTGTTGTAAAACAGATTAAGAAAGATCCTGATAAAATAGAATTATTTACTAAAGATATCAAAAAGAAAAAGAACTAAAATGCCACATCAATGCGTGAGATGCAACACCTTTTATGACGACGGGGCTACTGAAATCATCAAAGGTTGTAAATGCGGTGGCAAGCTATTTTTCTATGTTAAAAAAGAGAAGTTAGAAGAAGCTCAAAAAATAGCTGATGAAATAAAACTGTCCCCTAAAGAAAAAGAGCAGATTGAAAAAGACGTATTTGAGCTTGTTGGCTCTGAAATAGATTCAGATGAGCCGGTTGTTCTCGACTTAGAGGCAATAAGGGTTCTTAAGCCTGGTAAGTATGAACTGGACCTTGTGCACCTGTTCAAAGGAGAGCCATTGATATTCAAATTAGAAGAAGGGAAGTATATGATTGATCTAGTTGAAAGCTTCAAGAAATTCACTGATAAAGTAAAAAATGCAAAACTTTAGTTTTGGATTTTCTGATTTAGCAAAATCTAAAGGAAAATAAAAACAAACTATTTTTAAATACATTCTTCATCCTTGTATGATATGGGCAAAAAGATAGAGTTATTGGCGCCAGCAGGGAGTATGGCTAACTTAAAGGCCACAGTAAGCAAAGGAGCTGATGCTGTATACTTAGGAATGAAAATGTTTAGTGCAAGAGACTTTGCAACTAACTTTAATAAAGAATATCTTACCGAAGCAGTTAAGATATGTAAATCAAATAATGTAAAGGTCTACTTGGCTATGAACACACTAGTCAAGAATATTGAATTAAATGATTTTCTCAAACAACTTTCTTTTGCTTATTCAAAAGGAATTGATTCTGTCATAATACAAGAAACATCCTTTATTGACGCAATCCAAAAGAATTATAGTGGCCTAAAAATACATATTTCAACACAAACGGGGGTAATGAACTCAAATCAGGCAAAACTATTATCAAAAGCTGATAGAATAACCCTTGCAAGAGAACTTACAAAAGAAGAGATAATAGGAATAAGAAAAAACTTTCAGAAAGAACTGGAGATTTTCTGTCACGGTGCTTTGTGTGTATCTATCTCTGGATCCTGCTTATTTTCAAGTTTATTAGGCGGAAGAAGCGGCAATAGGGGAAAATGTGCCCAACCTTGCCGAAAATTGTATAACAACCAATATTACTTATCTACAAAAGAACTATGCCTTATCCGCCAAATTCCAGAAATTATTGAATCTGGGATTAATACAATCAAAATTGAAGGGAGGATGCGAACTCCTTATTATGTTGCAACTGCAACAGAAGTTTATAGAAAAGCTATTGATAGCTTCTACGAAGGTAATTTTAATGTATCAGATAATATGTTAAATAAATTACAAAAAGCATTTAGCAGAGAGTTTACATTAGGTTTTTTCGGGAAATCCACTGATATGCTGAACAGGGCAAAAGCAAGTGGAGAAACTAAGCCTTACACAAAGGAATTCTACGAAGTAAAAACTGAAGATATAAAAATTGAAAGAAAAAATATTAAAGCAGATTTTCCAAGAATAGAGGCAAAAAGAAGTGAAAGTAAACAGCTATTGGTACGGGTTTATAACAAAAAAGATGCTTTTGAAGCATGTTCTAACGGAGCAGATGTAATCTACTTTGACCTGTTTGATGACGATTTTTACAATCTAAAGGAGGAATTAGCATGTAAATTATTTGCCGCCACGCCAAGAATAATGCTAGACTCGGATGTAAATGAGATCGTAAAGAAAATAAACGAGAATAAGCCAGATGGTATCCTAGCAGGTAATCTCGGAATTCTTAATCTTAGCCTAAACTTACCAATACACCTGGATTATAACTTGAATTGTTTTAATGACGTGGACTTAGAAAACTTTTCAAAAATGGGTGCAACACCAATAATTTCTCCAGAGTTAAGCATAGAAGAACTAAAACAGTTTAGAAACAAAAATTTGATAGCTATGGTGCATGGAAAAATCAGGCTGATGACATTAAGGCATAATCTAAAAGAAGGATGGATAAAAGATGAGATAGGATTGCCATTCAAAATAGAGAATATTAAAAATGGAAGTCAAATCTTGAATGGAAAAGAGCTCGGGCTATTTAGCAAAAGCTCAGAACTAGCAAGCTCAGGTATAAACAAATTTTTTATTGATACTGAAAAAGAAGTTGGAAAAATTGTAAGGTTCTACAAAAATATATTAAATGGTAAAATGGCAAATGACTCAAGGATTAAAAGAAAATACATCTTGGCTTGGAGCTACAGGGGGGTTGCTTAAATCATTTATTTGCTACTATCTCAACAATATCTCCATTTTTTAGCTTATGTTCTTTGCCCACAGTCATTTTCGTCTTTACATCTATTGCGCGTATAAAATTATCTCCAAAATCAGTATGCAGCCTATAAGCAAAATCAAGAGCAGTAGTATCCTTAGGCATTAAAAAACAATCTGGAAGCACATTGCCATTCTGATCCTCTAACTTATTAACCCCTCCTGGAAAGATTGCAATATACTTCAATAAATCAAACACTGCCTTATCCAAAACATCTTGTACACCAGTGCCTCCAAATCTATCAAGAATATCTGTTTTTATAAAATTCAATGCTTCTTTCTGCTTTTCTGATAGCTTGGAGTCATCCTTTATCTCAAACTTATTACTCCCAGGAGTATAAGAGATAATCCCATGTTTAGCAGCCTCCCTTAATGCAAGCTCAGATTCTGCGCTGCACCGGATTAACAAATGATCCGGAAACTCATTTTTTATCCTTTTAAAATTCTCTTCAGCACCCCTTACATCAATCTTATTGCATGCAATTATCATAGGCTTTGTCTTTTTTCTGATTATAGAGCCTATCTTAAACAAATCCTCATCTGTCCACTCAACAATCTTTTTTTCACCTAAATCAGAAGTAGCAATAATATCCTCAACCATCTCCTCATTTACTCCCAACCCAACAATATGCCTTGCGATTGCCTTATGAACCTTATCATGAGTCTGCTGAACAGCCCTTGAAAACTTATCCCACCCTTTCTTAATAAGCCTTAAGATCCAGTAATCAAGCTCTTCCTCAAGAAACCTGATATCATTCGCAGGGTCATATGTTCCTGGCTCTATAGGCTCTCCTTTATCATCGGTCGATCCTGCTATATCCACAACATGTATAAGCACATCTGCCTGCCTTAAATCATCCAGGAACTGGTTGCCCATACCCTTACCTTCATGTGCACCAGGAACTAAGCCAGCTACATCAATAAGCTGCATAGGAACAAAACGCTTCTCACCTAATACAAATCCTTCTCTGGGATTGCTAGATTTCCCAAACTTTCTTGCTGCATCATCAACTTTTACATAGCCTATCCCGCTGTTTGGTTTTATAGTCGCAAAAGGATAGTTTGCTATCTCAACTTCAGCCAGCGTAGCTGCTTTAAAGAATGTAGATTTTCCAACATTTGCCTTTCCAACAACCCCTACTAACATTTTGTGAACAGTATAACATTCAATTATAAAAACCTTTTGAAAAGCTAAGCTTTTCAAAACGGGATTTGGTAAAAACCAAAAACTTTATATAAACAGTTCCTAGTAATCAAGATTATGCCAGAATACAAAATTCCAGAAACCAAAGTGAAATTTAAGGATGTATTTAATCTTAAAAATCTCTATATAATGATGCATGAGTATCTTGTTGAAGAAAAATGGTTTGGTGAAGTAAGCCCTGTGGGCCAAAGTCCTGACAAATTACACAGCACAATAGAAACCCTCTACCTGGAAAAATTCCATCAAAAAGGCCTCCATTCTGGAGGGAAAGAGCTATGGATATACTGGCGTTTATTCAAAAGGCCAGAAGGGAGATACTCAGGATACCTAAGATATAGGTTAAATATTGATTTCCATGGTGTGTACATACAAGACAGGGAGATAATGCACCAAGGAAAAAAGATTAAGGCTCAATGGGGCGAACTAGAGATCATGTTTAATGGGGCTGTTCAAACAGATTATAGGCAGGAATGGAAAGAACATTGGCTCTTAAAACACTGGCAGGACCTATATGAAGGAAGGATAATCTCCCAAGATATAGAAAAACATGAGAAGATGTTGTGGAGAGAGATCTATAGGCTTACAAGCGTTATCAAAAAATACCTGGATTTGAGAATTTTTGTACCAACACCAGAGCCATTCACCCCAAAATTGTATGGGATGGAAGCGTAAGTTTTTTAAATAGTCCTAAGTTCTACAGAATTAATGCCTCCGTAGCATAGTAGCTATTGCGTCTGAGTTATTAAACGACGAAACTTGTAGCTTTTATGCAAGCAATCAGAAGGTCGGGAGTGCAACTCTCCCTGGAGGCTTTTTATAATCAAAGGTGATAAAATGAATCTAATATTTTTAGGCCCACCAGGCGTTGGAAAAGGAACAATAGCAAAAGAAGTTGTTAAAGAAGAAGGAATCCCTCAGATTTCAACAGGAGACTTATTAAGAGCTGCTGTAAAAGAAGACTCTGAATTAGGAAAAAAGGCTAAAGAATTTATGGATTCTGGAAAATTAGTTCCTGACAAACTGGTAATCAATCTTCTCAAAGAAAGAATCAAAGCAGATGATTGCAAAAATGGCTTTATCCTAGACGGTTTTCCAAGAACAATTCCTCAAGCAGAAGCATTAGAAGGGGAAGTTCAAATTGACAAAGTCCTTAACTTCAAAGCAAAAGATGATACGGTCATTGGCAGAATTTCTGGAAGGAGGACATGCAAGAAGTGCAATGCTATTTACCACATCAAAAACATCCCGCCAAAAGTAGAAGGAATATGTGACAAGTGCGGTGGAGAACTATACCAAAGAGGTGATGATAAAGAAGAGACAGTTAAAAAACGTTTAGAAACATACAAACAACAAACAGAGCCATTAATAGATTTTTACAAAGCAAAAGAGATACTGACAGATATAGAGGCAGAGCAAGCAATTCCGGATATAGTTAAAGATACCATGGCAGCAATTCAATAAACTTAAATACAATTTCTCATTTACCTTATTGTATGCGCCTGTAGCTCAGCTTGGATAGAGCGTCTCACTCCTAATGAGAAGGTCGGGAGTTCGAATCTTCCTGGGCGCGTTACATTCTTCTAAGGCTTTAGACGACAAAGCGAAAAATAGTGAGATTTCTAAGTTAAATCATACGCATACTTTTGCAGTTTGCTTTACACCTGACAAAGAGTTTTTTGATTATATCATTTTAAAGAATTTCTCAAAAGGGCATATAGACCATATGAACTGGTATTTCAAAAAACATCTTCAAAACAGGCGTTTTGAAAACCCTTTAGAGCTTCAAAAGTATATAGAAGATAAGAAAAAAGGCATATCCAGCCTAGTAAAAACAGCCAGATTGTATCTTAATTACTGTGAGAAGTTTGATAAATTACCTTTTGAAGTTGTCAATAAGTATAGGCAGTTTCTAAAGGTGCCGTATAGTAATCCAGATGTATACGTTCCTACAGATAGCGAAGTAATAATCGCTTATAATAAGATTAAAGGCAATAGTGTACTGGAAATAGTCTTTTTAGTTCTCATGACTTCTGGGATAAGGTACATAGAGTGTCTGGATTTTCTCAAAAACTATAATATAGATAAGTTTACTGTTTGCACTAACTTTGTGGCGTACAGAGTGTCCAACTTACGCCACACTAAAAACATCAACAATATCTATCTGCCACTGTTTGTCTACACTAAACTAAAGCAGGTTACTAATACATACAACGCACTAAGGCAGAGATTTAAAGAAAAACAGTGTAGTTTTTCACTAAAATACCTTAGAAAATGGCATTATAACTTCTTATTATACAATAATGTGCCAGAATCTGTTGCAGACTTCATACAGGGAAGGTCGAATAGGTCTGTTTCAGCTAATCATTATTTAGCTCGCAGCCAACAGGCAGACTTTTGGTATAGTAAAGTTGTGCCAGAGTTGGATAAATTGTTTAAGTAGTTATCAAGAACTGGGTTTTTATAGATTAGATAATTATAAATATTCGTGTAGGATAATCTTTTTTATGAGTATAGCAGGTATTGTTTTAGTAATCGGTCTTTATCTCCTTTTTATATTTTTTGTACTTTTGATTCTAGACACTATCAACTTTTTATGGGGTTGGAAGTATATTAAATCCAATTCCGAATCTTTAAAGCAGGAGGGGTGCACAGCAATAATTTTAGTTGAAAAAAGGCGTTTTTTTATAGATAGATTTCCCATTTATAGTAGTGGGATACCTTGGTTGATTATGTATTTGAAAAATAATGGTAAGCCATTTAAGGTCTATAAATGGGTAGATAAAGATACTTTCAAAAGGATTATTTGTGATGAAAAAGTTAAAGAGGCATATATTTTTGGACATGGTGTGAGGCATGGTATTAAATTTAATATGAAGGAGATTTTTTATTATTGTAATTTTGAGGAAGAATTTAAAACATTACCAAAAAAAGATTATATTGCTCAATTACATTGTAACCGTCTTGGGGGAAAGTCTTTGGTTGAAATTGCGGCAAAAGACGGTTTTGTTACCAATAGTTATAGGTGGGTTTATCAAAACTGGGCTTATTGTTATGAAAAATATGGGGGGTTCGGTTGTAAAATAGTAAGCTTTATTTTGAGAGCTAATAAATAAGGAATGTAGATTATTATGGAAATCAACTCAATTATATTGTTCATAGACATTTTAGGTAGTCTTGGATTCGGATACTATTTCTCTAAGGATATAAAAAGAGATTTAAGAAAAGCTGGTCAAATAGGGGGGTATATGCCTACTATAGTGTTTGTTGTTTCCCTTATTCCTTGTTTTTTAAACATGGGAGACAAATGCCTAGATTTAATTGTTGAGCAATTCATAAATCTTTTTGTAGGCTACTTTGCAGGAGTTGTTTCTTCTGGGATAGCAGGTATTGTAGGGGATGCAATAAAAACTATTATAGGGAGGATTAGATAAGGTCTTAGATGAGAAACCTTTAAATATTCTGCTTCTTTTTGGTTATATCTCAGGGGCGTTTGAATGAAAAGATACGATAAACCTATTAAAATTAGTTCAGTTAAACTTACAAAGAAAGATATTATAGACTTAATGGAATTAGTTGAAAAGGAAAAAAGATATACAAAAAGTTTTGATGAACCTAGTGCTAGTATTCATGAAGATGAATATACAATAGATGACTTAAATTCTAAAAATTTTTCAACATATGATTTACCTGATAAAATTTTCGACTTATATATCTATTTTTGGATGGGAAAGAATACAAAAGAATCTATCACTGTTTCGTTAAATAAGAATGCCAATAAAATTGGAGTAGTAGGTTCGGATAAAGTATGGGTAGAAGGAAAAAAAGAAGAGCTTAGGCAATTCTTAGAAAAAAGAAAACCCTGCTATTCATTTATCCACCAATATCCTACGATATACGGTTTTTTTGAGGGGTTATTATCTGTTCTGATTGGGGCGATACTTGGAATTATATTTATTGTAAAAATACATTCAATTTTTATTATATCTCTCCTTATAGTCATTTTATCTTTGTATTATTTATCTAAAAGAATTGGAAAAGGTACATTATTACCTAATTTTATAGGGGTTATCAATTCTAGAGTTAAATGGTATAATGATAAAATGTATGTAGTGGCTCTCATTACTTTGATAGTTGCATTTATTTCATTAATTATAGGATTTATTAGAAAATAATGATGAACCTCTACCTTAAATTCCTACTGGTGTTTATCTTTGTTACGGTTGTAAGCCTAGCCATAAGAAAGATAAAAAACCATAAGTTAAGGCTATGGATTAAGGTCATATGGGTTGGGTTGTAATAGTGTCATTTCAAGAAATTCTGTAAAAGGGGTCAAATAATGGAGATTGAGGTTTCATCTCAACAATTTCAATTTCTTCCAAATGCCTATTAACCTTTAACTTAACTTCAATTTCTACTGTATTCTTATAACCAACTGGCTCAAAAGTAAATGGACGCATAACCTGGGTGTAGGTTGACAATGTAGACCCATATACACTCGGAGTTATAGGTAATGGTTCTTCATATGAACCAAAATCAAAACTGCTTAGTTTTTTCCTTGTGGGGGGAATATTCAAATCGTTTATATCTTTTGGTCTTAGTTCAAGTCTTAGTGTAACCTCGTCACTACCTCTATCAACATTACGCCACACCTCAATAAATCGGATATTCTCTATTTCATAAGAAATTATTTGCCTTGAAGAGATACTGTCAACCCCATAATACATTGAAGATTCCCCAATTTGATAGTTCTTTTTGTATAACTCCTCTATAATAATCCCTAGCTTACGTCTAACAGTATCCTTAATTGCTTCTATCTCTTTCTGCCAACTCTCTTTTTCAAGTTTCAACTTAACAGTTAACTTTTCAATTATTTCTTGTGGTTCTGATAAAAAAGTTAAACCTTTGCCATTCAATTTCTTTAATTCTTCATTTAGTACTTCTTTTTTAATGTCTGTATCATCAGTGCATAAAAAACTGGTTGCCTCTTTATTATCCTTACAATAAGCAATTATAGAATACCAAATTATAGTATCCTTAAACCCTTTATCTCCTTTTTTATCTTTTCCACTAAATGGAGGTTTTTTTGTAATTGCTCTTTCAATAAGGTTGTTAACATTTATTTCTGGGATTTTTGCAATAGTTATTTTATGTTTTTTAACAAACTGCATACACTTCTCTTCAAATTCCTTGCGATAGTCGTATTTGTTAAACTTTTCAATATCTATTCCATCTATATTAAAGTGCTTTTTGTACTTATTATGGGTATTATTTAAACTTTCAATTTGTTGATTTATTGCATCTACTCGCCATGAAACCATCTCTTTGATAACCATCTCTGGGATAATAATCTTTACTCTATCTCCTATCTTATTCTTATCTCTAAAATCAAGTAAACTTTTAATATACGTAGTAGAAAGAGGTAATTCTAATTCTGTCTGTTCCCCTTTTCTAATAAAATTAGTATCGATGAAGAGATTATACGTTTCTAACATATAACTAGATAAGAATGTTACGTATAAAAAGCTTTCTTTACTTCAACCTAAACAGCCTTTCTTCTCTTTTCGTCTCTGTCCCCTTTCTCTCTTTCACAGTTCCCAAAGACTTCATCAACTCTAACGCCTTAGCAACTGTTCTCCACTCAGACTTAACCTTAATAGAAATCTGTCTAATTGAAAGCTCTCCTTCTTTTTGTAGAATTTCTCTGATTTGTTCCACTACTTTTGTAAGGGGCTTTCTTGCCATATCTGCACAATAATACACATAAAGTTTATATAGAACATCTGTATAATTATGCATATATTATGGATTAGGGGTGGTTTGAATAGCAACGGTAGCGGATGGTGTTAAAATTGGATTCGGAATCTTTATTGTTTTACCAATACTTCTTATTTTACTATTAATTCTTCTTTGGATATTTTTAGAAGGGGTGGCAACAGTAAGTGGTTTATCATTGATTGTTCTTGTTGGTTTTTTATTAATTGGTTTTATCTTATATAAGCGTGATAAAAAAAGGAATAAATAGGGGTGGTTTGAATGAAAAAAGTGTTAATCGTTTTATTGGTGTTGATTCTATTCTTAAGTACATTTGTAATTGGGTGTGCTAGTGTTTCAAAGACCCAAGATTCTGGTATTACAACCAAAAGTAATGTTGAACCAAGTCTTACTCAGGAAAGCAAATCGAAAGCAAAAGAAGACATTAGTATATTATCTCATTCTATAAGTTCTAATAATAACCCAGACCCAAGGTATCTTAATTATCATGTAGTTGGTGAAGTAAAAAATCAAGGTAGCGAGGATATAGCTTATCCAAAAGTAATAGCAACCATGTATGATAAAGCTGGAAAGATAGTTTGTACAAAAACAACTTACACATCAATTCACCCGTTGAAACCAAAACAAACAAGCCCATTTGAAATTATTTTTTATGATGATGCTTGTTTAGGATTTGAAACATATAAGCTCCAGATTAGTGATTCTGAGGTCACAGGAAGTAAAAGTGATATTACTGCTCCAGTTATACCTGAGAGTCAAAATGATAAAGAAAATACGGGTGTTAATAATGTTCCAACAACTAAAATTCCAGAGAAATATTATGAAAACACTCAAGATGGAGTTACTCTAAGAATTGAAGGGTATACTTTTGAGAAAAAATCAGACATATATGGAAAATTAAAAGATATTACTTTCTCAGTTTATAACCTTCAGGGAAGTGCTTACAAAAGCCCCGATTTAAGCGTGGAGTTTGTTGATAAAGTAGAAGAAAAATTCAGAATTTATAAGGAAGTTGATTTAAGCGAATTTATAGAGAATCAAGAGGTTATAAATAGAAAAGTAGTTGTTGATTTGGGTGTCGCTGGGATGAACAATCCAAAAGAAATGAGAGTTAAATTAATAGATTATAAAGATACCATTGTTATGGTTTGGTTTGATACTAACCTAACTAATGGGTTTAAATAATTAGATTTAAGGGTAATAAAATGCCAAACATAAAATGCCATAAATGCGGTAAAAAGAATATTTCTTCGGATAAGGCATATTATGAGATGATAGATGATGATGGCAAAACTGAAATAAAGATTTGCCAAGAATGCCATGATAAATGGAAAGAAGGAAACTTGGAGGGTGATATTATGACTAAACCTTTAGAAAATATAGGAGTAAACATAGCACGTGATGTGAGAACCATTAGGAACATAATATTAGTAGCTTTTGTTTTATGGATAATTGGCGGTTTTATTAGTCTTATGAATTGGGCGGCATTGAGTTGATAACAGATAATAACTAAAGCATACCCCTAATTATTATCTAAGCTTCACAATCTTAGTTTTAAGCTTGTCTTTTTTCTCAACAACTTCCACTAAGTTCAGCTTTTCCAAGAACTCCACGGCATTCTTAAGGGTATAATGATGTGCTACTTTAGTAGCTTTTCTTAGTTGCCCTAAGCTCATATCTCCCCCTTTTAATAAGTTAAGAATTTCAAGTTTAAGCTTGTCAGATTTAAGCATAACTAGGTTTTATGCAGTAGTTCTTATTAAATAAGTATTTAGAATATATTAAGTGGTTAGAATATATTAATTAAAGAAAAGTTTAAATAGTATGTATCCCCCTATAGAGATATAGGTAAAATATGAGTTACAAGATGGGTAAAAAAGAAACAATCAAAGAAATAAATGAACAGGAAGCGGATGCGGAGAAAGAAAATATTAAGGGAATTGTCGTTTTTGTTGCAGGCATCTTTTTTTTATTCATACCTTTTATTGGATGGATATTGGGGTTAGTAATGTGTATTAGTGGAGCGATTGGGGCAAATAAGGCACATTCAAGATTAGAAGAATTAAGGTTAGAAAAAGCAAAATTGAAATGAAAAATGTAGGTTAAAAATGCCAAACATAACTTGTGCAAAATGTGGTAAAACAATTGTCTTTGGAGATAGATTACACGATATGCTAGATGATGATGACAAAACTAAAATTAAAATCTGCCAAGAATGTTATGATAAATGGAAAGAAAAAAAGGATAGTAGTAAAATTAGAACGAAACGATGTAAAAATTGTAAAAACAAGATGGGGGGTTGGTTGGATACTGCTGAAGATTATGAAATGGAAGGTTATTGTATACGTTGTGCTAAAGATATTGAATCACAAAAAGAAGAAAAAGAATACGAAAAAGAGGGGGAAAGATGGAATTCTTTATCGCCAAATGAACAAAGGATTGAGGAAGAAATAGAAGAATTGGAAGAGGTTAGTATTGCAGTGATAGTTTTAGTAATATTAGGAATTCTTGGTTTGTTCCTGTATCTATCAGGCATTATTTTACTCATAGTTGCTACTATAGTTTCTAGCTCAAGAAAAAGCAAGGCAGCTTCATTAAGAGCCCAGTTGGAGATTTTAAGAAGAACGTCAAAACCAAGTAGTGTAAAAAAAGAAAGCTATTTAGATATCTTGAAGAAACAATTTGCAGAAGGTAAGCTCACTAAAAAAGAATATTTAGAAAAGAAGAATGTGTTGGAAGAAAAATAATGTGGTTTGAATGAGAGAAATAAAAAAGCAAGTATCTGTATATAGTGTGGTAAAAACAGTAATAATAATCTTGATTGTACTCTCTCTTATTGTAATTTTGGGCAAATATTTAAATAAAAATAGTTCTTCAATAAAAGGTTCAAGCAAGGGCAGTATAGAAACTAAAACATCCATAAAGACTGTAGAAACAGTAAATCAAATTAGTGTAGCTAGGGAGGATTGTAACGATAATGATAAATGTACTAAAGATAGTTATAACAATGATAAAAATAAGTGTGAATACGCCCTCATTACCCCTTGTGACGGAAACAAAATATGTGAAAATGGAGAATATACTAAATCTAAAGATTGTCCTAGTTGTGAGGATAATAATGTATGTACCACAGATTCGTATGATTATAATTCAAAAAGATGTATTCATCAAGAAAACATTCCTTGTTGCGGCGATGGAATCTGTGCAATAAATGAATCGTGCCAAGAAGATTGTTTTTGTTATGTTGGTAAGTGGATAAAACGGGAAGAATTTGGTAAAGAGGCTATGGTTATCAAAGGGTTTTCGTTTAGATTGATGAATCTTTATACAGAATCACTTGAGTTTTGGGTAAGTGGCGAAAATTTAACAGAAAAACAATCTATAAGTCTTACAGAAAAACAGTCAAGAAGTATTACAGATAAACTAAATGTTTACTTAAAATTGATAAGAAATGGCAACATTCCAGAGATTACTTTTTATGTATACACCAATAATACCGCCTTTGATAAATGCTTAACAGAAGTTTATGTGTGTAATGATAAAAATGAGAATGGTAAATGTGATGTTGATGAGAAAAAAACAAGTACAGTAAGTGAAACGCCAACAGTGAGGTCTTACAATCCCCCATCTAATAATGTATTAGTAACACCTACAGAAGAAAATGCAGGTTTAGATGATTCTGATATAATTAAATGGTGTAGTGCTGCTTGTAGAACCTATCAATCCATTAATGATTGGACGGAATGGGAGTATAAAAACTGTTTTAGCGCATGTTTAAAGGGGTAATTTTCCTAAACACCCAAAGACACGAGACAGGCACTATACCCATTTTTCAATTTAGACATAGGCACCAGTAGCCTTCCCGAGTGAAATTAACTATATCTTTAAAAAGTGAATGTCACACGTAGCAAAACTATTACCAATTATTCTTCTCTTGTTATTATGACAGTTGTCCCAAGTGTTACCAAAACGTTAGGGGAGCTCACCCTTGCAATCCGTTAAACAAGTTGACAATAATACTCTGGGACGAGAAAACGTGTCTAAAATCTAACCCACAGCATTAGTGAACTTAGTGAAGGTTGTGAACATTATATCATATATAAGAATTAATATATATAAATATATAATTATATTATTATTAATATATAATAAAAAATAAAAAAATATATTATATCTCAGCAAACTCCTTAAATAGACCTAACTGAGGTGGGCTGCCTGTCTCTTGTTCTTCCTTACTTTCTTCTGGACGTTCACTACGTTCACAATGTTCACCAGAAATTCGGTCTAACATTTCTTTATCTATGTTACGTCCCTCAAATAAGTCTATTATTTGTTTCACTGGTATTTCAATTGTTGTTCCATCTCCTTGTCTTTTAATGTAATCACTAAAACCAATGTTTCTTAACACACCACCAAAGTATTTCTCATGTTTTGGGTATTCAAGCTCATCATTAGCTTTCTTCGTTAACTCCTTCAATGAGATTTTGCCTTTTTGTTCATACAATATTCTTGCTACTTTTAGACCTGTGTCTGTTTGCATAGATTTTACCAAGGAATAATATATTTTATCCTTGTATGTTTGCACTACAAGTTCATCTACATTTAGATATCGCTCAATAGTAGCCAAGGGCTTAATTATTTGTTCTGCTCTGTTGCTTAATGGAATTTCTATTTCGCTGTGCAACCCCAGTATATTGCTTTTATTAAGGGTTATGTATTCATATATTTTTAGTTGTAACTTCATCAATCTTTCTTCTCTAGTTGTATCTTTTCCTATCAAGCTCCTTAATTTTCTTGGAGATTTAAACGTGTTTATCCAGATAGACCGACTATCTAAAGTAGGAATGGACTCTTTATAGACAGTTCCAAACATTTTAGGGCAAAATGGGTCAAAAAAACTTACCTGCCCATCTTTATCCACTCTACTTACCATTTGTCCATCTTCATATCCATTGTTCAGTATCTCTATCATTAATTTGTTATCTTTTATATGTTCAAATTCATTAAAGAACAAGGAAGGTAGTGCTTCTTTATTCATTCTAAAGATGGAAGCCTCACTAAATGAGCCCATTATTCCATATCTTACTAATTTACTGCAAAGTCTCATTATTGTTGATTTCCCAGTTCCAGGCATACCCACTAAGCGTATATATGGGGTAACACCAAATTCTTTAACTAAGCAAGTGTGCATTATCCATAGAGCTAATGTGTGATATTCTTCTTTTTTCACACTAATAAACTGTTTTAATGTCTCTACCAAGTCTCTGAATATTTTTCTACTCATCATCTTCTCGAACTGTTGCAAAGGCATTACTTTTTGTTTATCTTCATCTATGTTATTATAGGATTTACATCCCTTGAATTCGCTTACGGTTGTTTTGAATATTTCATCCAATTCTTTACATTCAAGATATATCTCTATTATGTTTTCTTTTTCAAGCTGGTTCAACACATCTTCTGATATTCCAAAACCACAATACTTCTTAAAATAGTGGTCTTTAGTCCTTTCACTTACATATACGTCTTTGTCTCCATTTTTGGTTATATAACCTACTTTATGTCCTGTTTTTGGGTTCTTAAATTCTACCCAATCTTTTTTTTCTTTATCCATTTTTTATACCTCTATCTAACGATTATAGCTATCGCTAGATTATTGTTTGTTTTATTCTTCTTTAGAGCTAACGCTAACTTACATTAGCCTAATGCACTTCACAAAATATTCATACTTTTAAAGAATCAGCACCTCTTTTTACTTGGTGGCGCGTCATCTTTTTTGCTTGGTCTCACCTCGTTTATGTTACTTATTCAAAGTGAATTTTTATCCGTCGATGTAATTTAATAGGGTAAGCTAGTATATAAATATTTCTATTCTCTAAGATATACTTGTCGTCGATAAAACAACAAAATAAGCCACAAAACTACGCCATAAAATAATGCCAAAAAACAAAACCATCAATCTTCGTAATGTGTCACTGTTATTAAGTTTATGCCACAATTATTATGGCGTATGGTTGTGGTTTGCGCCACAATTCTAAAACACGCGCCCATAATACACAGAATTAGTGTAACTTACAGAAAAATAGCATATTTACGCAGAAATAGCTGAATTATGGTGATTGGTTAACCAAAGATTCTGAAAAACCCTAAAAATTCTCCCGAGGTACTATGTCCAATTTATCTTATTAACTTGATGGACTATTCCGCCTCTGAATGAAGGCTACAAAGTTTTATAAAGTAAAGTATGCGCATAAAATTGAGCAAATATGAAACAAAGACTTAACTTAACGATTGAAAGCGAAGTGTGTAAAAGCCTAAAGAAAAAGCGTACAAATATAAGTAAATACGTCGAGAAGCTGATATTAAAGGACTTGGCTTTGGATAGTTCTTCGAATGTTTCTAGGTCGGGAGTTCGAATCTTCCTGGGCGCGTTTATTTTTATTATAAGAAAGTTACCGAGCTTCAACAGGTTGAACCCTTGCTGTTGCAGGAGCATAATTAAAAGCAGGTTCTCTTCTATTTGTCACGGGGTCTAATTCCCATTTGGGTTTGATAATGCCACGTTCAACAGCTTTAATCGCTATGTCCACACCAATAAGATACCAGATATGACTAGGTAAAGGAACACCAACAGCGCCCATAGCACCCAACATATGAGCCTGTCCTTTCTCTGAATTAAGGTAGTTAACTATTGGAGCATAAGCCGCTAAGTCTGGATCTTCCATATCCCCATTTAACTGAAGCAAAAAAATATAAGGAAAATAAAGTTCTGAAATTGGCCTAAGCTCATTTCCACGAAAACGGAATATTGCCTCAACTATCCCATCTATTTCTGGCCTATCAGTCTTGCCGTCATAATCTTCATAGATACCACCCATAATAAAGTCTATAAGTCTATGGCTATAATCAGACCATACATATGATCTATGTTCAGATAGAAATTTAGTTTTAACTAATTCCTCTGCAATCTCACGTGCCATAGTATCTTCTTCTATAGTCAAAAGACTTACCAAAGACCTGTCTTGTCCACCCATAACTGTTAAGAACAAACATTAATTTAAAAAGTTTATTATCCTGGAGTATATATCTTATCTTTTAACAAAATAAACTCCATCTACTGCTCTTAAAGCTCTAATCAACTCATCAGTTGGTGGTTGGTGCAACTGATATACAGTTTGTACTCTAGAATCCTTACCTAATTTCCTTGAGGGATTATCTCTAATATTCACGCCATGGTCTCCTAAAACAGTATCAATAGCACCAAACATTCCTGGCTTATCCATATGTGTAATAAATAAGGTATAAATTGGTTTTCCTTCTGATGCTACTTCTTCACTAGCATTAACAGAACCGCCCCATTCACCAGTTAATAAATAACTACTCACTTTCTCCGCTATCTCAATAGCAGTCTTCTTTTGTGCTTCAGCAGTCGATGCCCCTAAATGTGGGGTTACAACCACATTAGTTAATCCTTCATAAGGATGATGAAATTCCTGCCCTTCCTTTCCTTCCCCTACATAAACGTCTATTCCTGCCCCAGCTATCCTTCCAGTCTCTAAAGCTTCTCTCAAAGCAGCCTGATCAACATTTTTTCCCCTAGAAGCATTTATTAAAATAGCACTTGATTTCATCAACCCTAACCTGGAAGCATCTATTATTACTTCATTACCTCCTGTATGAATCGAAACATAATCAGATACCCTAAGAAGATCCTCAATTGAATCCATGTACTCTATCCTAGACTCAGGATTTTGCCGTATATCAAAACCTACTACCCTCATATAAGGAACTAATTCACTTAACCTTTGGCCTATTCTACCACAACCAATTACGCCTAAAACCTTACCAGACAATTCAACCCCCTCATAAGGTTTTTTAACCCACCTTCCATGCCTAAGATCAGAGTATGCTTGAGGAATATTTCTAGAAACAACAAACATCAAAGCCAATGCAAGCTCAGCTGTTGCGTTTGTATTGCCATGAGGTGCATATTTAACCACAACACCATTCTCAGAAGCTGCATCTAAATCAACATTATCATATCCAACTCCAGACCTACCAATTATTTTTAATCTATTCTTGCCTGCCTCCATAACAGGCCTAGTGACTTTTGTAGCACTCCTCACAAGCAAACCATCAAATTCCTTGATTACATCCAAAAGATCTTCTGGACTTTTTTTCTCAGTATCCACTTCTATACCTGCTTCATTAAATATGTCAATACCTTCTTGCGGCAAACCATCATTTGCTAAAACTCTTTTCATATTAACTCACCCCAGCACAAAATCCAGATACTCTTATAAATACTTTATTATGATAAAATAGTTATAATAAGGAATATATAAAAGAAAAAGAAATTATTTCTTATCTTCCAAAGCAGCCTGTGCTGCAGCTAACCTTGCAATTGGAACTCTATAAGGGGAACAGCTCACATCATTTAGTCCTATTCTATGGCAGAACTTAACGCTTTCAGGCTCTCCGCCATGCTCTCCGCATATTCCAATTTCAATTTTCTTATTCTTTTTCCTAGCATTTTTTACACAAAGCTGCATTAGTTTACCAACACCTTGCTGATCAATGCTTTGGAAAGGGTCTCTATCATAAATTCCTTGCTCAACATAAGGTTTTAAGAATTTATCTGCATCATCTCTTGAAAAACCGCATGTCATCTGTGTAAGGTCATTAGTTCCAAACGACATAAAGTCAGCTTCTTTAGCAATTTCATCAGCAGTTATGGCTGCTCTAGGAACTTCTATCATTGTTCCTACCCAATAATCTTTCTTCTTTTTCAATTTCAAATCTTTTGCGACTTTTTCAATTATGCCTTTTATAATAAGATACTCTTCACGCTTACCAACCAATGGAACCTCTATCCAAGGTAAAGCCTTAACTCCTTCCTTACCAGATTCAATAGCAGCTTCTAAAATTGCTCTTGCCTGCATCTCTGAAATCTCAGGATATTTAATGCCTAATCTACACCCTCTAAATCCCAACATCGGATTAAATTCATGTAAATTAGAGATTGTATCTCTTATTTTCTGTTCATCAACACCAATTTGTTCTGCCATTACTTTTATATCTTCATCTTCTTTTGGCAAAAACTCATGCAGTGGTGGGTCTAATAACCTAATTATAACTGGCAATCCATCCATAACCTTAAAGATTCCTTTGAAATCTTCTCTCTGCATTGGTTCTATTTTATCCAAAGCTTTTTTACGGCCTTCTAAATCTTCAGCCAGAATCATCTCTCTAACAGCTTTAATCCTCTCTCCCTCAAAGAACATATGCTCTGTCCTGCATAATCCAATTCCCTCTGCTCCAAAATCCCTGGCAACCTGAGCATCATGTGGTGTATCTGCATTTGTTTTAATCTTTAATTTCCTAAATTCATCAGCCCATTTCATTAATTTTTCAAAATCACCGCTAAGCTCAGGATCAACTACAGGAACTTGTCCTTTTATAACTTCTCCAGTAGCTCCATCTAATGTAATATAATCTCCTTCTTTGATTTCAAAATCTCCAATTTTCATAATCTTTTTATCTTCATTGATAATAGCATCAGAACATCCAGCAACACAAGGCTTTCCCATTCCCCTTGCAACAACTGCTGCATGTGAAGTCATTCCACCTCTAGAAGTTAATATTCCCTGAGCAGCATTCATACCTTCAATATCTTCAGGAGAAGTTTCTGTTCTTGTCAAAATCACCTTTTCACCTTCCTGAGCAAGCTCATGCGCTCTTTCTGCTGTAAAAACAACTTTTCCAACAGCAGCTCCAGGTGATGCAGGTAATCCTTTAGCTAACACCTCTGCTTTCCCTTTAGCAATAGGGTCTAACATCTTGTGTAATAGATGGTCTAATTGATTAGGGTCTATCTTTAAGACAGCTTCTTTCTTATTAAGCAAGCCCTCATCTACCATTTCAACAGCTATTCTCAAAGCTGCATGCGCTGTTCTTTTGCCATTTCTTGTTTGAAGTATATACAGCTTGCCTTCTTGTATTGTAAATTCCATATCCTGCATGTCTTTGTAATGCTTCTCAACCTTTAGGTATATAGATACTAATTCATCATAAATCTTAGGCATCTGTTTTTGTAATTCCCCTATATGTTTTGGTGTCCTTATTCCAGCAACAATATCCTCTCCTTGGGCATTCATTAAATATTCCCCATACAATTTATTTTCGCCAGTAGATGGATTTCTAGTAAACAATACACCCGTACCAGAAGTGTCCCCCATATTACCAAAAGCCATGGTTTGAACATTAACAGCCGTACCCAATAAGCCTATAATATGATTAATCCTTCTGTAAGCAATAGCTCTTTTGCTGTTCCAGCTCCCAAAGACAGCATCAATACCCATCTTTAACTGCTCCTTAGGGTCCTCTGGAAATAATTTTCCAGCATGTTTCTTAACTATTTCTTTATATTGCTCACAAACCTTTTTCCAGTCCTCAGCGCCTAGCTCAGTATCATACTCTACGCCTTTGGTCTCCTTTGTCTTTGTCAAAACCTCTTCAAAGTATTTATGCTCAACACCCATGACAACATCTCCAAACATATTAATGAATCTTCTATATGCATCATAAGCAAACTTCTCATCTCCTGTTTTCTTAGCTAAACCATTGACAGATTGATCATTCAATCCAAGATTAAGTACAGTATCCATCATCCCAGGCATAGAAACAGCTGCTCCGCTCCTTACAGATACTAGTAAAGGATTCTCAGGATCGCCAAGCTTTGCGCCCATTTTCTTCTCTAACTCCTCTAACTTCTTGCCTACCTGCTCCCACATACCAGCAGGATATTTACTCCCTAACTTATAGAATTCAGCGCAAGCCTCAGTTGTAACCGTAAAACCAGGTGGAACAGGAATGCCCATATTAGTCATTTCAGCTAAAGCAGAGCCTTTTCCGCCTAAAACAGCCTTCATCTCCTTCTTTCCTTCATCAAAACTATAAACCCATTTATTTTCCATATTAAACAGCCTCCTCATAATCTTTTGTTAGTATAAAATCCACAAGAAGTTGGATTTAATCGCTGTTTATAAATCTTATGTATAAAAACCACTTAACATATTTCTTCAAAACACTAAAATTGTAAAACAATTTTGATGTCCCAAAAATTTATTTTAATAAATTTTTTAGGATTTCCATCGCTTTCTTCCCGTCAATCTTTCCCTTAAACTTACCCATTACAAGGCCCATATATCCACCTATACTCAATCCTGGCTTGCTCTCAACTATTTTCTTAATCTCTCCTTCGATATCTTCATCAGAAGCAGCAGCATATTTATCTAAATCAAACTCTCCTTTGGAATAATCAATCAGAACATCAATAACAACATCCTTGCTTATCTTTCCTTCATTTAGATAAGAAAATATTTCCTCAAATTCTTTCTCAGTTAATTTATCAACATCTACCTCGTACTTTCTCTTAATCTCCTTAAGGGTAGAAACCAAAGTAGAAGCAATAAATGCTGGCTTAACATTACTAAACTTGTTAACAAACCTCTCAAACATCTCAAGCTTACTTTCCTTAGCTAAGCCTTTAGCTAGATCTTGCGTGATTGAATGTTTCTCAACTAACTTTTCCGTTTTATCCGAGATTAACTGAACAACGCCTATTTTCTCTAACCTTTCCTTTCCAATTTTTATTGGAGCAACATCTGTTTCAGGATACATTCTTGCAGCACCAGGCATAGGTCTTAAAAAACTAGTTGTAAAATCAGGCTCTGCTTTTCTTACTTGCTCTTTTATTTCTTTTCCTTGTTTGATCATTCCTTCTTGTCTTCTAACTTCATTCTCAATAACCTTAACAATGCTTCTCAAATCCTGAAAACCTTTAATTTCAGTTCTTGCTCCTTTTTTTATAGAAATATTAACATCTTGTCTTATTGTTCCAATTCCCCTTTTACACCCACCTGTTGATCTTAAAGCCATTCCTAAGTAAGTAGCAGCCTCCTTAGCATGCTCAGGGCTTTTAATATCAGCTTCTGTACCTATTTCAATCAAAGGAATACCTAATCTATCTAACCTATAAGTAATAGACTCATTATCTTCCTTAATCTTCTGAGCAGCCTCTTCTTCTAAACAAATATTGGCAACCCTAACTTTGCCTAAAGAAGTTTCAACAACACCATTAGTAGCAATCAAAGCAGTCCTCTGAAATCCAGAAGTATTGCTTCCGTCAACAACTGTTTTCCTCATAACCTGAATTTCATCAACAATCTTAGCATTTAATAATTTAGCAACCTGCAGAGCAACATCCAACGCCTTCTGATTTAAAGCATGTGGCGGCTCTTCATCATACTCTACTAAACAAGTATCTTCAGAATATGAAATATAAATCATCTGCTTGCCTTTCTCCATCTCATGCTTTGCAGCAACATCAACTTCTCCTGTCTCTCCAGCAACTGCCCTTAACCTTCTCAAAACCTTAATATCAGGCTCTTTGCTGGAATTCAAAGTAAGGCAATCACAAAATAGCTTTTTGCCTTCTAACTGCTGGTGTATCTCAATGCCACACTTAAAACCTAATGCACCATAATCAGTTCCCATACTACTGAGTTTTTCATTCAACTTTAAAAACATTATGGTAAGGATAGGTTTTTAAACAAATAAGCGTTTCAATCTATTAAGATTAAGATGGAAAATAGCAAAGAGAATAACTGGAAAACAAAGGATTTGGGCGAAGGATATATGCTCAGATACAGAGATGACCCGAGCTTAGAGTTTATTACAGGTGCAACTAATATTTCTGTTGCAGTAAAGGACCAATGCCAATTTTCATGTAGAACCTGTTATAGTAAATCCTTACATAAAGGAGAATATAATGTCGACCCCCTAGCATATCAAAAACTTTTAGAATTAACAATGGCTGTCAAAGTTGGCCTTACATTTGGAGAGCCAACATTACACCCTCAACTAGATGAACTAGTTGGTATGACAATCGAGCAACGCATCAATTTAGAGGTAGACACCAATGGGGTTGATATTAAAAAATTAGCGCATTTGATTTATAGATTCAGGGATAATTCTCTTTATTTAGATGTGCGTTTGTCTATTGATGCTGATCATGAAGAACAACACAGTTTAAGGGGCAGCGATCTAATCGAAACTGCTAAACAACTTAGAACATGGGCTAAACACCATAACAATGACCTTTATTTTACCTGGAGAAGACTCAATGAAAAAGATGATTTTGTTGAAAGAGCAACTAGTGCATTAGGGATAGATATGCCTACATTTATGGGTATTGATGATACAGAACCATGGTACCTTCAAGGTTCAGAAGATAACCTAAGGCATTTTCAAAGGCCAGTCCCAGATCATATTTATTTTGGGTTAGACGGCTATCTGTATGATAACAATTTTGATTTTAACAGGGCAAATGTTGAAAATGCAATTGGACAAATAGTAAAAAGATAAAATATCACTCCAAATATTCATCAGGCTCTATTCTCGGATTAATCTCTCCCCTTAAATTAGTTTTCACTAATCTTTTAATCTCTTCTTTATCTTTGTAATTACCAAGCAACCACACTAACTTAATAAAAACTGTCTCTGTAAGCATATCTTCCCCAGATATTACCCCAACATTAACTAAATCAATAGCATTGCTATAAACATGCATCTGCACTCTGCCAAATATTGTCTGGGATGTCATTACAACAATTGTCCCTTCCTTAACCAAGTTCTTTATAGCAGCCAAATTCTTTTTGTGTATTTCACATAGCTCATTAGGAACACCAGTAGGAGCTTGTCCTAAACCAGTTCCTTCTATTACTAATCCATTATAGCCTTTAAAGAATTCAAATTGTTTAGGAACCATATTAGGATGGCATCTTAAAATACCCACTTTTTCCTCAAAGCCATCCTTCACAACCAACTCCCTCTTCTTATCTCTCTTTGTATAGTCCTTTTTAACAAATTCTATCTTTTTCTCTTCAAAATTAACCCTAGCAATTATTGTATCATTCACAGCCTTAAAAGCATCCCTTCTGGAAGCATGTAATTTTCTTGTCTTACAAGCAGGAAGAACAACACAAATGTTATCATCAATATTCTCATGCATACATATAGCAACCCCTGAAAAATCTGTTTTGGCAATAAAATCAGCAGCGCATATTAGATTAACAGCAGCATCCGAACTCCCCCTATCAGAACTCCGTTGAGCACCTACCATTATTACAGGAATGGGTAAATTTTCCAAAGCAAATGCCAAAGCCGCAGAAGTATAAGTCATTGTATCTGTACCATGAGTTAAAATGATTCCATCAACACCCGATTCTATCTCTTCTTTTATCGCCTTAATCATCAATCCGTAATGTGCAAATCTCATATCCTCAGAAAACATTTTAGAAACTAATCTGCTCTTTATATTAGATATACCCCTCAATTCAGGAAACATATCTAAAAGCTCTTCTGGCTCAAACCTTGCAACAACACCTCCAGTCTTGTAATCAACCTTAGAAGCAATTGTACCACCAGTATGCAGAATAGAGATTGTAGGTAAATTCTTATTAAATTTAACCTCTCCTTTCTTTACAACTTTTTCTTTATTCTTCTCAACTACCTCAATCTTCTCAACCTTGCTCTTTTCAATCCCAACATTATACCCGCTGCTTAGCTTAACAACAACAGAATCCGTTTCTTCATTAGGCATAAGAACCCCTTCTATTGATTCATCCTTTGTTACAACTTTAACCTTATCCCCTGGTTTTGCCATTTTGTTTAAAAGAAGAAATTATTTCTTTTTCTTCTTCTTTTTTCCATCTCCACATCCACAACATCCCATGTAAATCACCTCAGAGAGAATTAGAAATAACTATATTATAAACTTTATGTTTTAACCGAAATAACTCGGCATCTCATCCTTCATCTGCTTTCCTTTTGCAGCAGAAAACTTAGCTCCTAACTCTTCATAAGCCTTCTCAACATCCTTTGTAGAAGATGCGCCTACTTTATTAAGAGCTTCATCAAAATGCTTAGTCGATATTTCCTTAGCCTTTATGTCCTTACGCAATGCCAATATTGCAGCTTCCCTGCATAGGGCCTCTATATCCGCTCCAACATATCCTTCTGATTTTTTAGCAAAAGCTTCTAAAGAAACGCCTTTCAAAGGCATCCCTTTTGTATGCACTTTGAATATTTCAAGCCTGGATTTCTCATCAGGAACAGGAACCAATATTATCCTATCAAATCTTCCAGGCCTAAGAAGTGAAGTATCAATAATATCAGGCCTGTTTGAAGCGGCAATGACAACAACATCCTGCATCTCCTCTAGACCGTCCATCTCAGTCAATATCTGATTCACAACAGTTTCAGTTACATGAGACCCCCCACTATTTGATCCTCTTCTTGGGGCTAAGCTGTCAATCTCATCAAAGAATATTATTGTAGGTGCTGTCTGCCTTGCTTTCTTAAATATTTCTCGAACAGCTTTTTCACTTTCCCCTACCCATTTAGATAACAATTCGGGCCCTTTAACAGAAATAAAATTTGCCTCACTTTCATTAGCAATAGCTCTTGCCATCAATGTCTTCCCTGTTCCAGGAGCACCATAAAGAAGTATTCCTTTTGGCGGCCTTACACCCATTCTCTTAAATGCATCGGGATGTTTCAAAGGCCACTCTACAGCCTCAATAAGCTCTTGTTTTACACCCTCTAAGCCCCCAATATCAACCCACTTAGTAGAAGGCTTCTCAATAAGCACTTCCCTCAAAGCAGAAGGCCTTACAACCCTTAATGCCTCTTTAAAATCATCCTGGGTAATCATCAATTTCTCCAAAACTTCTTTTGGAATAGACTCCTCCTCTTTCAGTTTCAACTCAGGCAATACCTTTCTTAAGAGAACCATTGCGGCTTCCTTAGCTAATGCAGATAGATCAGCTCCGACAAAACCATAAGTAACATCTGCCAAAGCACCAAGATCTACATTCTTAGCCAAAGGCATATTCCTTGTATGAATCTTCAAAACATCCAGTCTTCCTTGCTTGTTTGGAACCCCGATCTCAATCTCCCTGTCAAATCTGCCTGGTCTGCGCAAAGCATGGTCCAATAAATTAGGGACATTTGTAGCTGCAATAACAACAACCTTGCCTCTGCTCTGCAGCCCATCCATATTAGCAAGTAATTGGGCAACAACCCTCCTTTCAACCTCGCCTTTAGTTTCTTCTCTTTTAGAAGCAATCGCATCAATCTCATCAATAAAGATTATAGAGGGAGCATTTTTTTGAGCCTCTTCAAATTTCTTGCGTAAATTCTCTTCTGATTGGCCATAATATTTGCTCATAATCTCAGGGCCATTTATTAAAATAAAATGTGAATTTGTTTCGTTAGCAACTGCTTTAGCAAGCAAAGTCTTGCCTGTTCCAGGAGGCCCATGCAGCAACACCCCCTTTGGCGGCTCAATGCCCAATCTCTGAAAAATTTCAGGATGCTTTAATGGCAGCTCAACCATTTCCCTTACTTTTTTTATCTCATCATGCAATCCGCCAACATCTTCATAAGTAACTTCTAATATTTTCTCTTCTGTTATCTCAACAGCCTCTGGATTGAACTCAACAGCAGTCTGATCAGAAATAATGACAGCCTGCTTTGGGTTAGTATCTGCAACAACAAACTTAATATCCCCAAAACCAAAACCTAAATTAGTCTCTTCAAATAATGCTGAAAAAACATCATCAAAAAAAGGATTATCCATCGTAGCAGTCCTTCTTCTCTTTGTACCGCCTAAACTTACAATATCTCCCTTAACAACAGTCCTTCCCAATAAGCCCTGCTTAAAAATTTCAGAAGACGCTCTAATCCTAACGCCTTTCTGTGCAGGCGCAATTATAACTTTCTTAGCCTCTTTCACATCAGCTTTCCTTACCTTAACTAATTCCCCAATGCCGGTTCTGGCATTCCTTCTTACAATCCCATCTGTTCTTATTATATTAATCCCAATATCACCGGGATAAGCCCTATCAGCTATAGCAACAGTTTTCCTCTCCCCTTCTATTTCAACAATATCACCTACCCTTACGCCTATCTGTTGCATGAAGGTGTTATCAATCCTGACAATGCCTTTATTTACATCATCCTGTATAGCCTCAGCTACCTTTAATTTCAACTCCTCAAAAGATTTTTTCTCTGCCATTTCCATGCATAGCTAACGCTTACTAATTTAAAAAGGTTTTGTTTAAGAAAGAATCACTTCTTTGCCTCTGGCTTTACAGAAGGCAAAGGAATTGGTGGAGGCAGATTAACCTTCTGGCTCAAGATCAAAGCTTCAATATTACACCTTGTTAATACCATATTCAATATATTGGTCATGATATCTTTAGGAACCTTCTTTTCTTTTTTCCAATCATCCAAAATCTTCTTAATTTTATCAGAAGCTTCCATAAACAGAACATCTCCCATCAATATGATTTCCCCAAAATCAGGCTCATACTTCGAAGAGAACTCAAAAACAAACTTCACAGCGCTTTGGCTCTCATCACCAAGGTTAAGATTGTGTTCCTTAATATCCTTAACAGCAACATTATTCTTGATATTTATCTTGCCTTTAACACCCTCTTTCCTGCTTACTCTTATTTCATTAAAATTAAATCCTAATGTTGTCATATTAACAGCCTCCATTAATTGATACAATATTGGTTTTGAGATTAGTTTATAAATTTTTCCAAAAAGTTATTATATACCCTGGATTTCTATCTGCAGTATGCCCAAATACAAGTTAGTTTGTTTTGATGTTGACGGTACATTGGTAGACAATATTGTCTTCTCATGGCAGCTTTTACATGATTATTTCAAAACAGACAAGGAGAGAAGGGAGAAAGCCAGGGCAAAATATTTGAGTGGAGAAGCGGATTATGTAGAATGGGCACGCCATGACATAGGTATGTGGGCTGAGAAAAAAGCAAAAAAACAGGATTTCATAAAAGCATTAAGACAAAGCAATGTAAAGCTAATGAACGGCGCTCTGGAAACATTAAAAGCGCTGAAGGAAAAAGGCATTAAACTTGCTATAATATCAGGATCTCTTAATATAATTCTGGAATATGTATTGCCTGACTACAAGGATTATTTTGACGATGTATTCCTAAGCTGGCTTTATTTTGATAAAGACGGCAACATCACAAAAATAGAGGCAACAGAGTTTGACATGATGAAAAAAGCAGACGCTTTAAAATTGATTGCTAAAAGAGAAAAAATATCTTTAAGCGAATGCGTCTTTATCGGCGACCACCACAATGACGTAGAAATAGCCAAAGAAGCTGGATTAAGCATAGCATTTGACTGCAAAGATGAAACTCTTAAAAAAGTTGCAGATGTTGTTATAGAGAAAAAAGACTTAAGAGAAACCCTAAAACACATTCTAAAATAATTACT
>CAZSRD010000002.1:72877-93147 GCA_964609455.1 uncultured Methanosarcinales archaeon | reverse complement strand
GTATAGCCTAATGGCTTACTGGGTTATATATTTTGCTAGCATTTCTACGGCACCTTATTATAACAAGATTTTTATACTAATTCTTAAGAAAGTGTAATAAAATGATAGAAATCTGCGCAGTTGGCGGCTATAATGAGATTGGGAAGAATATGACTGCTGTTAAGGTGGGAGAAGAAGTTATTATAATAGATATGGGATTGCATCTTGATAGTTATATCAAATATACAGAAGAAGATGAAGATGATATTGTTGAGATAAGCGCTAGTGAACTAGCTAAGGTAGGAGCAATCCCTAATGACAGTGTTATAAAAGACTGGAAGGACAAGGTTAAGGCTATTGTGCCTACCCATGCTCATCTTGACCATGTTGGTGCTTTAACCTTTCTGTCGAATAAGTATAGCGCTCCAATCTTATGCACTCCGTTTACAGCAGAGGTTATTAAAGCTATAAGCCAGGATGAAAAAATAAAATTAAAAAATGAAATAAAAGTTTTGAACGTTAATTCTGTTTATTACATTTCTGACAATATAAAGATTGAGTTCATAAACATGACGCATAGCACTCCTCAGACAGTTATGGTAGCGATACATACACCAGAAGGTATTGTTCTTTATGCAAATGATTTCAAGTTTGATAATCACCCAACTTTAGGAAAGAAGCCAAATTATGAGGCATTAGAGAATTTAGGGAAAAAAGGGGTTAAGGTTTTGATATGCGATTGCACAAGGGCAAATAGGCCAATAAAAACGCCTTCTGAGTTAGTTGCAAAAGAAATGCTGAGGGATGTTATGCTGGGGGTAGATTCAAAGGGCAAGGCTGTTATTGTAACGACATTTGCTTCTCATCTGGCGAGATTAAAATCAATCATAGAGTTTGGCAAAAAGATGAACAGAAAGATTGTTTTTTTAGGCAGGAGTTTGGCTAAATATACCCAAGCAGGAGAAAAAATTGATTTGGTAAATTTTTCAAAGGATGCTGAGATAGTCAAATTTGGCAGCCAGATTAAAAAGAGATTAAAAAAGATAGAAAGAGACGGTAAGGAGAAATATTTATTAGTTGTAACTGGGCACCAAGGCGAGCCCAAATCCACTCTAGCAAAGATGATCAATGGTGAAATTCCATTCAAGTTTGATTCTGAGGATCATGTTATTTTCTCTTGTACTGTAATTCCTAGTGAAATTAATATTAAAAATCGAGCTGAAATTGAGAAAAGGCTTAGAGAATATGGTGTTAGGATTTTTAGGGATATCCATGCGTCAGGGCACGCTTCCAGGGAGGATTTAAGGGACCTGATAAATTTAGTTAATCCTGAGAATATAATCCCTGCTCATGGGGAGAAAGAGATGAAAGATGCTTTGGTGGATTTGGCTATTGAGAAAGGCTATAAAAAGGGTAAGAGTGTTTACCTTATAAGTGACGGGGAGAAGATATCTTTTAAAAGTTGAGCCCAATTCCTCAAGCATAGCCTGGGTAACCGCAAAGCATATAAATAAGATAATATTACACAAATACGTGATTTGGGGGGTGTAGAATATGAAATTAACATTAGCAGAACCAACTTATCTTAAAGACAGTATAAATATTATTTCTGATTTAGTTAATGAAGCAAGGTTTAAAGTAAACAAAGAGGCTATGGAATTAGTTGCCATGGATCCTGCAAATGTTGCAATGGTAATTTTTAAATTGTTAAGCTCTTGTTTTACTGAATATGACGTAAAGGATGAAACTGAAATTGCGATTAATTTAGGCAATCTGAAACAGATATTGAGAAGGGCTGGTTCTAATGATATGTTAAGCTTAGAGCTAACAGAAGATAATAAGTTGAAAATACAATTAAAGGGGAATACAACAAGAACTTTTAGCCTGCCTATTATTGAACTAGAGGAAAAAGAGCAGAACGTACCTGATTTGAAATTTCCGGTTTCTATTGTCCTGCCATCATCAACATTCACTGGCGCTATAGAAGATGCTGATATTGTTGCAGAATCCTTAACTTTAGAAGCTGAAAAAGGGAAGTTCAATATTTATGCTAGCGGTGACCTATCCCAGGCTAAAATTGAGATGAAAGAAGGAGACAATATCAAGATTGAAGCCAGCGAGAAGGTGAAATCTAAATACAGCATTGAATACCTAAAAAAGATGATTGGGGCTTCGAAATTAAGTGAAAATGTAGAAGTTAGATTCAATAAGGATTATCCTTTAAGGCTTGACTTTAAGGCTGTTGATAAATTGCTGTTAAGCTTTATATTGGCTCCCAGGGTTGAGAACGAATAAATTTATTCTTTTTTAAACAAATTTTTTATCCAATTTATTAGTTTGGTGAATACGTTTGGTTCCTTTTGTTGTTCTTCTACAGATTCTTCTCCTGTAGGCTCTGATTCTTCAGAACCTTCTTGTTCGGTTTCTTCTGTTGCCTCTGGCTTGTCCCCCTTTAAGATTTTAACATTATCAATTCTTTTTAAGATTATAAGTTCCCCTTCTAGTTTAGCGTTTAGTGTTGTTTTGAATTCAATTTCCTCTTTATCGTAGCCTTCTGGAACAACAACAGAGTAAGAGTACATTTTTATTTCCTGATTTGGGCCAAGGGATTCTAGCTCTGCTGTTACTTCTCCAAGCAAGGATGACCTAATTTCCTGCGGAAATATATCCGAAATATCTATATTTTCTATATTTGCGCTCTTCTGGTTTTTTATTTTTACTGTAATCCTGATTTCGTCTCCCGGGTAGAATTCCTCTTTATTTAATTCCCTTGTTATCTGCACTACTTTTGGCGGTGCTGTTACTGTCAATTGGGCTGATTTTTCAAATGTGTAAGATTTTCCAGAATTAGATGTATATGATCCGCTAATTTTAATATTATATTTCTTGTCTTCATCTGTGTATGGCGCTGTTAATGTTTTTTTAAAAAGGTCGTATGCAGATCCTGATGATATATCCCTTTTGGTTTCTACACCACTGAATAAGTCGCTCTCTAGTTTCATATTGACATTTTTAATCTGTTCTTTGCCATAATTTTTAACAGCTGCGTAAACATTATATTGCACATTGGATTTTACCTCTTCTGTTACATTCAAGATAGGCAGTATATCTGATAATCCTACAGTAAATGACTTTTCATAATTTTCACTAAAGCTTTGGCCTGAAATTTGAAGGTCTGCTGAAGCACTAATTTTAAATGTTCCGACTGATGCGGATTTTATGCTTATTGTAAATGCCTTCTTTTCGTTGTGCTCTATTGCCCCTGAAAACAAGAGTTTATTATCTTCTTTTTTTAATTCGCTTGGAGCGCTTATCAGAGTTATTTTTGTTGGTATGCCTATCTCCAAATTTTCTATAGTTAGTTTTGCTGATTCGTCGTTATTGGTTATTGTCAGATTATAAATTACAACCTCATTTTTATCTGCTGCTTCTGTTGAAAGCTTATGCTCGATAGAGAAGGGTTTTTGTACATTTATTGCAGCTGTAGATGATTTTTTTGTTTTTTCCTTACCCCCAGATTCGTAGGTCAGGGTTGCAATAGAATCGTAAGAGATTATATCTTCTGCCTTGATAGTATAAGTGAATTTTTCTTCTTCTCCTATGTTTAAACTTCCCTGCCATTCCCCTGCATTTTTGCTTGAAAAAACCTTTAAAGCTAAGGGGTATGGGTCAGTGTATCTAACGTTGGTTGCTGTTTTATCCCCATCATTTCTTAAAGTAACAGTGACTTTTATCTGTTCGTTTATTTTAGGGGATGTTGTGGAGAATTCTCTTTCTATTATTATGTCTGGCTCTAAAGATTCTATGCTAACCCTAATTTGAGGATAATTAACCTCTTCAAAACAGTATTTTATCTCTTCTCTTGTTTCACACTCCCCTATCAGCATCAATCCCCCCATGTTGTCCATTTTAAAAGTTAATTTCTGAGTAGATGCCAGATATTGCACATAGAAATAATGGCCTCCTACCTTGAATGTAGAGCTGTCATCAACCCAATCATCAAATAATACTGATGATGCAGCAAGGGGCATTAAAAGGAATAAGGTTATGAGGTATAAGGGATGCTTCATGTTTATTGTTCTTTGATTCGGTAATATATAAAAATTTTGTTTTTATAATCCTTATAATTGCAGGATGTATACATTTCACCTTATCGTAAATTATTTAAACACATCTTTTCATAATCAAGCAATATGGAAGCGCATTCCTTTTTGATTGAATGGGTAATTAGCTTTTTGAAGAATAAAGATTTGATATTTAAAAGAATTGAGCTGATTGAGGGGGGTAAAAATGGCTTTGATTTCTTTATTAAATATAAGGACAAGGAACAGTTCTTTGTTGTAAAGCCAATAATTGATGATATTAAGAGCTTATTATCAAAATTTGATGAATCTGGGCATTTTGGCTTAGTTGTAGCTAACACTAAGGGCAATTTTGATGTTTTGGTAAAAAATTGGGATGTTTTGGCTAAGTATAAAAATCTAGGCATATATTTTGTTAACCCTTTTTCAAAATTGGATAAAAAATGGATTGTTTACCCATGCACCCACAATAATATTTGTGAGAGGGGAGCTTTGGAAAAAGGGTTAAATGCTATGTTTGAGATGGTAGAACCATTAACGGAAAGTTCTGTAAAAGATAGATTTAAATAAGGGTTTTCAATTTCTCAATTAGTATTACAGAACAAGGCAAAGGGGCTCAAACTTTACACAACGGTCTATGACCTAATAAATTTTGTTACTCCTGCTGCCTTGTGTAAAAATATTTTGCTAAATCAAGAAGAATAGTAATTGCCCGATAAACCCTGCAAATAGGGGGACAAATAAATTGTCGTCTAATTCACTGACAAATGTTTCTATAATTGTTGCGGTAAAAGCCATTGCTATTATTATATAAATGTTGTTTAATACAATCAAACCAACTATGAGGTTTATGACCAGCTCTGTTAATGCTCCGCTGAGAGTTTTATTTTTGAAGACTAATGTTTTTCCAAAAATCTTTCCTACTATTGCTGCAAACATATCACCCAAGGCAGTCATTAACAAAGCTGCTAGAGCTATCCTAAAATCAAAAACAGCTAAACATAAGATGGTTGCTGAAAGAAAGTATATTGCACCATGCATTTTTCTTTCTTCTTTTGCCCTTAAAAGCTGCCTTATTATTGGCAGTTCTATGTTAAGCTCTAATCTTACGTATTCTGCTGCTAAAAGAAATAATAGGATAAATGTTAAGGTGAAAAGAGCGATTTGTTTTGAAACGCTTGTTTCCAATATAGAGTAAAGTATTATAACTAAAAGAATAGCTATATGCATTGTTTTTCTCCTTAGTTCACGCAATATTGTCCATGTCATAGCCTATTTTTTGGTTAGTTGTTATATATAAAAACTTCGTTTTTATAATACTACAACATAGTTGTAGATATATAAAAGTTTTGGAAATAAAGATACGGTAGCCGGGAATCGAACCCGGATCACAAGCTTGGGAAGCTCGTATCATACCACTGGACCACTACCGTATGTATTTAGGTAATTATTCATAGTTTAAATATTTTAGTTAAATTTAAAAGTTGGAATGCGTTCTTTTAGGTTAAGATGAGATCAAAAGATTATAAGGATACTAAAGCAAGCTTTACGCCGTTAACTCCTGCACAGATGGTCAGGGTTGCTTTGGTTAATGGGATAAACCCAAGAGTTGAACCCAATTTAGACGAAAGAAAAAAATATCTTGAGCTTTTAAGGGAATTTAGCGGAGTATCAGATAGCACCCTCGATATATTATTCAACTGGAGCGGTCAAGAGGAGAAAAATGGAAGGACCAAAAATTTAAGGGATATTGTCCATTATGATTCTAAATTATGGAAACCTTTTGATTATAGAAGATTAAGGAAAGAAGGTGTTGTTGAGCCTGGTCCTGGATTAGATGGGCTTGTTAATGCTGCTGTTACACTTCCAAGACATAAGGTAATTGAGCTTCCAAGGCCTGTTGAGAGAGATGGTGTTGATTATCTTAAGCATGTTCCTACAAGGCAGAAGCTGGTGCTTAATGGAAAAGATGTAGTTGTTGCTTTTGCAGAGAAACATGGAATAAAAGTTCCTGAAGGTTATTTGGAAAGGGGGGGTCCTGTACCTGTGAGCATGTATAATTATCTTGCCAGAGCTGGATTTACATTTAGAGCTGCTTTAGAAACTGCTATTGAAGTTATGCAAAAAAGCGAGGTGTATAGAACAAGAGATATTTCTGTTCTTGTTGTGCAGCATCGTAATGGTGATGAGTTAAGGATGCACCATCATGATTTTGTTGAGGCAGCTGAGTTGTATGCTTATGCAAAAAGACATGGACTAAGCATAACAGAAGCATTAGGAGACAAATTACGACCTGATTCAGAAGGGAAATATGCACTCAATGTTTTTGACACCCCTTCAAAATCAAGGAAAGGATTAACACATAGAGTTGAATTGTCTTATTTGCCTGATTTTAAGAATCCTGACAGGGACACCTTAAGGTGGATGAAAACAAGTGCATTCTGCGATTGTGAGTGGGCATTAAATCTAAGAAATTTTGAGTTTGGAAGGGGAGAGATGACTCATACTGCTTCAACTCTGGAAACACATGGCGGGTTAGTAGTTTTAAAATTGCAGGCTGATTCTAAAGGCAATCTGGTTTATAGCCCACAGAATATGAACCCTTTGCCTCAACTTGAGTTTTCAAGATTTATAGATGTGCTTCGTTATCAGGTCATGCAGGGCCATAAAGATAATGATTATGTCAAAGAAACAGGAATAGAGATTTCAGCTAATGTGTTTGGCAGGCTTTTCGGAGCTTCCAGAATGTATTGGCCTACAGAGAAGATAGGCGCTAAAATACTAGATACACTATATTAAAGAAAATTACTCTTCCTTTGCTTCTTCTTCGCTGTAGCTAGGCACGGCTGCCCTGCTGATTATCATAATGTCGCCAATTGATTTAACTAATTGATGCGGCACGATAACTCCTTTTGCAGAGCCCAGGACTCTGGTTAAGAAAGAGTTCTTTGTTGCTCTAACTCTCCAGCCGAATACCTTATTTGTTGCTAGAATTGATTCTTCTATATCGCCAAAATAATCGCCAGTTTCAGTAAATACCTTCATATCATAACTCTCAGATATTCTTTTCATCTTTAACATTAAAATCCCCTCCTTGGTTTTACTATGGTAAAATGTATATTTTTGTATAAAATGTTAAGATATATAAACTTAGCGGTTTTTCTTTACCCTAATGAAGTACAGAAATTTAACGATAATCGGAACTTCGCATATTGCGCAGCAAAGCTTAGATGAAGTAAAGAAAGCTATAGAAGATGAAAAGCCAGAAATAGTTGCCTTAGAGCTGGATAAGAGAAGGTTATATGCTTTGATGAGCGCTAAGAAGGGAAAAATAAGGTTTTCTGATGTGTTTAAGGTTGGTGTAAAGGGTTTTTTGTTTTCATTAATAGGGGCGTGGGCTGAGAAGAAGCTTGGAGAACAAGTTGGAATTATGCCTGGGGCTGAGATGAAGATGGCTGTTAGGCTGGCAAATAAGGATAAGATCAGGTTAGCGCTTATTGATCAGGATATAGAGGTAACTTTGAAGAGGTTATCCAAATCTTTAACTTGGAAGGAGAAATGGAACTTTATTGCTGATATCTTCAAAGCAGTTGTTTTGAGAAAAAAAGAAGTAGAGTTTGATTTGAGGACTGTTCCGGATAAAAAATTGATTAAAAAGCTGATTAATCAGGTTAAGAAGAGGTATCCTAATGTTTATAATGTTCTAGTTAAGGAAAGGAATGAGTTTATGGCTAAGAAATTAGTAAAGCTGATGAAGATGAAAGAAAGTGAGAAAATATTAGCGATAGTTGGAGCTGGCCATGAGGAAGAAATTATAGACTTGATTAAGAAGAATATAAATAAAGTAGATATTAGTTATACTGTTTCTGTTGGTGAAAGCCAAAAATTTTAGAAACGTGAACGTTTCTAAACCGTTATTGTTTCGTTTTACTCAATAAAAATACCTTTGGTATTTTTAAGTCTCAAACTTTAACAATTTTGAGGCAACAATAAAGTTTATATATAGGGGAAATTAATATTAGGTAAAATGGCAGCTGTTGCTGATATGATTGGTAAAATAAAAAGGTACTATAGGTTTAGCCGCTCTGAGTTTTTGAGTTTTATAGTTGCTGTAATTGTTTTGTCTTTCATAGTCTCTTTTAGGGAGTGGGGAAGCGGCAGTGAGGTTAATTTGGCAGCAGGCTTGTTTAATTGGTTTAATGCTGCTTTGCTTTTTGTTTTGATATTTATCTTTTATAATTTTGCTCAGAGGGTTTCTGGCTTAAGTGTAGGGTATAATGTTGAATATAAGATATGGAGTGTTGGTTTATTGATTGGGGTAGTTTTTGCTTTTGCTTCTAGAGGGAGGATATGGGTTTTAGTGCCAGGGGGGATTTTAATACATCATTTAGCTGGCCATAGATTAGGGCATTTTAGGTATGACCTAAGCAACTTTGCGCAAGGGATGATTTCTGTTGCCGGCACTGTATCTTTGATAACATTGGCTGCTTTGTTTAAGGTATTGAACAGTTTTTTTGTTAGTACTTTACTGGATAAGTTTATTTTGATATGTGTTGTTATGGCTATTTATGACATATTGCCGATACCTCCCTTAACAGGAAGCAAATTATTTTTTGGCAGCAGAATGGTTTATGCTTTTATGGCTGGGACAATTATTGTTGCCGGGATTTTATTATTGTTAGACATTAATGTGTTAATGGCAATTATTGGCTCTATTATCATAGGCATAATTCTTTGGCTTGTTTATTACATATTTTTTGAGCAAAAAGTATGGAGGGGGCCTGCGCCAAAGAAGTGGCTTAAGTAAGAATGGTAAGTCTATTGAGGAACTGGGCTGAAGTGTTTGCTTTTATTTTATTGATAATTGGTTTTCTTTTTTCTTTAGCTGCTCCCAGCGCTGTTTTGAGCTATATAATAATATTTTTAGCAGGCATTATGGGTGGAAGGCTGATTTATTGTAAGAGAAAAAGGATGGTTTTTCCTTATGTTTTGATAGTGATTGGTTTTTTCGTTGGTTATTTGATCGGCTCCAGGTATGGAAATTGGCTAGTTACTACTATTCTTTTTGTTTTAGGTTCTATATTGAGTTATTATCTGCATGAGCAGGGATATGTCAAAGACTTGAAGATTTGGCCTTGAGTTCTAAAATGGAAAAAATTGCCCCTAAAGTTTGGAAATTAAATGTTGACAGCAATGTTTATTTTTTAGATTTTAAAGGGAAGATTGTGATAGATGCTGGGCCTAAAGCATATAGGGCTGTTGTTGAGGAAGAGTTAAAGAAGGTTGTTTCTCTGGATAAGGTTGACAGAGTTATTTTTACTCATCTACATTATGACCATATTGGAAATTTTGAGCTGTTTCCAAATGCTAAGTTTTATGCTAGTGCTGAGGAGATTGCTCTTTTGGAGAAGAATAAGATATATGCTATTGGCGATCCTTTGTTAGCTATGAAGTTTAAGGTTAAATTGAATGTTCTTAAGGATTTTTTAGGCTTGAAAGTTATTAAAACACCAGGGCATACTAAAGGTTCAGTATGCTTGTATTATGCTAAAGAAAAGGTTTTATTTTCCGGTGATACTTTGTTTGTTAATGGCTTTGGAAGGATTGATTTTCCTTTTTCTGATCCTGGAAGGATGGAAGAGAGTTTGGAAATGATTAAGAAAATAAAGTATAAGATATTAGCGCCAGGGCATGATTATTAGTTCTTTTATTTATCTATAAAAACCAACCAACAACATTGGGTTCAAACACGGACTTACTTCGTAAGTCCTACACCACACGGAAAAAACTCCGTTTTTTCCTAGTTTAAAATTACTTCGTAATTTATAAACAAAGGAAAAATCAGAACTTTGTAACTGATTTTTCCTCTTCAGGTGTGTTTTCACCCATGTTTGTTGGTTTTTTGCTTAAGCAATAAATATATAAACTCAAAAGCCTTACTTGTTATTTGGGGATTTCATTGATTAAAAACTTTGAGCCAAGATTGTATCAGCAGACTATTTTCAATACCTGCACTACTAAAAATACATTAGTTGTTCTGCCTACAGGCATGGGGAAGACGAATATTTTTTTGATGCTGGCTGCGCATAGGATGAGGCTGTATCCTACCAGCAAGATATTGTTTATCGGGCCAACTAAGCCTTTGATTGATCAATATCTGTCTGTGTTTAAGGAGCATTTTGAGATTTCTGAGGATAAGATGGCTGTTTTTACAGGAATGGTAAAGCCTGAGAAAAGAGCTGAGCTTTGGAAAACAGCTGCGATTATATTTTCTACGCCGCAAGGATTGGAGAATGATGTTATTGGCAATAAGATCAATTTAGAGGATGTTTCTTTATTGGGTGTTGATGAGGCGCATAGAGCTACAGGAGATTATGCTTATGTATGGCTAGCTGGGCAGTATGTGAAAAGAGCAAAATATCCAAGGATATTGGCTTTAACAGCTTCTCCTGGCTCTGAGTTAGAGAAGATAGAAGAAATCTGCAAGAATTTGTTTATAGAGCAGATTGAAGTCAGAACAGATGAAGATCCTGATGTAAAGCCTTATGTGCAGGATATTAAGATTGACTGGGTTAAGGTTAGTTTGCCGCCTGCGTTCAAGGAAGTGCAGAAATATCTTTCTCTTTTTTTAAAGGAAAGAATGGAGAAACTGAAGAAATGGGGAATTTTGCACAGGAAAGATTCCCAGCTGAAGTTTGTAAGCAAAACTGATTTATTGCAATTGCAGGCGCAGTTGAGGGGAAGAGCTGCTTCTGGCGAGAGAGATTTTGTTGTGTGGAATGCTATTTCTGTTCTGGCTGAGATAATGAAGGTACAACATGCTGTTGAATTACTGGAAACGCAGGGCATAATTGCTTTGCACAAATATTTTGAGAAACTGCAGAAAGAAGGAATTAGCGGCAAGACAAAGGCTGTTAAGAATGTTGTGAAGGATATTAATTTCAGAAGTGCTTTGATCAAAACAGAGAAATTATTTGAGGAGAAGATACAGCACCCTAAATTAATTGAATTGCAGAAAATAATTGAGAAAGAGGTTGAGAAGAATAAAGACGTTAAGGTGATTGTCTTTAACCAGTATAGGGATAATGCCTTAGATATTGTAAATGAATTGAATAAACTTTCTGGTGTAAGGGTGCAGTTATTTGTAGGGCAAACCAAGAAAGAAGATACTGGGCTTAGCCAGAAAGAGCAAAAAGCTATTTTGGATAAGTTTCGCACTGGAGAGTTTAATGTTTTAGTGGCTACATCGATTGGTGAAGAGGGCCTTGATGTGCCGCAGGTTAATCTTGTAATTTTTTATGAGCCGATACCTTCTGCTATCCGCACTATACAAAGAAGAGGAAGAACAGGAAGGCAGGAGAGTGGCAGGGTAATTGTTTTAATGGCTTTGGAGACAAGGGATGTTGGGTATAAATGGTCAGCGCACCATAAAGAGAAAAGGATGTACAGGACTTTAGATAAGATTAAAAAGAAACTAGGGATTAAGTTTTCTCCTATGCCAACATTAGAGAAATATGTTCCTACTGAAAAGATTAAGGTTATTGTTGACCATAGGGAGAAAGGAAGCGCTGTTATAAAGGAATTGATTGAGTTAGGCGCTGATATCATCTTAGAGAAATTAGATAATGCTGATTATTTACTTTCGTCTAGAGTAGGGATTGAGTTCAAGACAACAGAGGATTTTGTCAATTCACTTATTGATGGAAGGCTATTGGAGCAGATAAGAAATCTAAAGAAGGGCTTTGAAAGGCCTTTGGTAATAGTTGAGGGTGAAACAGATATTTATTCTGTCAGGAATGTGCATCCTAATTCTATCAGGGGGATGTTAGCTACAATAATGATAAGCTATGGTGTTCCTGTTTTCTTTACTAAGAATGGCAGGGAGAGCGCTGCCCTTATGAAAGTGATTGCCAAAAGAGAGCAGGATGAAAGCGGAAAGGATTTTAGCCTGCATGGAGAGAAAAGAGAGATGTCATTGAAAGATTGGCAGGAGTTTGTGATTAGCTCTTTGCCTGGTGTTGGAGAAACATTAGCAAGGCCGTTGCTTCGTGAATTTAAATCTGTAAAGAATGTTGTTAATGCAAGCGAAGAAGAATTGCAGAAAGTAGAGAAGATAGGGCCTGTTAAAGCGAAGAAGATAAAAGAGATTGTTGATGGTGAGTATAAGGTTTAATTAAGATGATGTGCTTTTTGATATGCTCTTTCTGCCCTTTCTACAATAGATGGGTCTAATCCTGATAACATTCCTAAAGAGATTCTATCAAAAACAAGGCCAGTAGAAGCAAGAGGCGGATGAAGATGATGATAAGGAAGCCGATGGACTAATTCCCTGTCCAAAATAGCTGTGGTTCCTTCAAGATGAACTTCCATTAATCCTTCTTGTCTAGGATTTGGCTCCTGACCTCTTTTGTATACCCTTACTAGGCCAACGCCTGCCGGAAGAGTAAGGGCTTTTTCTCCATTAGCTCTTGTTTTCTTATACTGCAATAAAGCCCAGAATTCCTCTTCTGTTCCCCCAAGTTGCTGGTAAATAAACAATCTTTCCAGAATACTCTCAGGAATTGTTGAATGGTCTTTTTTGGAGGTTATTTTATCTACAGGAAAGCTTATACGTCTGTGATTGGGATTAGAAAGAACTATTTCGGTTAAACTGTATTGTTTCTGTTCTGTAGGCAAGGACGGATCTACCGGATGGACATAACCAATAGTGAAGTAACCTAGTTCCTGCCTATATCTATCAAGGGGAATTAATCCCAGAGCTACCATGTCTCTCTCTAATGTAAAATTGGTACTTAATGCTCTTCTTACCTTATGAATTTCAGCCCACATCTATGGTCAGATATAGAGGAGAATTATATAAATTATATAAAGATTGCTATTTTGGGGGTTAAGAGAAGTGTTTTGGAGGGTATAATTCCAGATAAAAGAAGTTAGAGATGAATGGTATTGGGTTTAGAACTTCCCACTTCTCAATCTTTTTATTCTGACAGCAGTTTCAGGGTGCGTTCTGAAGATGTTTACAAGGCCACCTGATCTGAAAGGATTATGAATGAACATATGAGCGGTTGTTTCTGTTGATGCTGTTACTCTTAGTGGTTTTTGTTTTGTGTCTTCTTCTAGTTTTTCCAGGGCAGATGCTAAACCATAGCCGTTGTGCACCAATTTAGCGCCAGATTCGTCTGCTAAGAATTCTCTGCTTCTTGAGATTGCTAGCCTTATGATTGTTGCTAATATTGGAGTTAATATTGCTAAGATTAATAATTCAATTCCTGAACCTCCTTTGCGATCTCTTCCGCCAAATCCACCGAAGATTGCACCCCAACGGGCGATCATTGCAATGTAGGAAATAACGCCAGCGATTGTTGCTGCTACGCTTTGAATTAGAATATCCCTATTTTTTATGTGGGAGATTTCATGGGCAATAACTCCTTTTAGTTCATCATCAGTTAATAAATCTAAGATTCCTTGGGTAGCAGCTACAGCAGAGTGTTTAGGGTTTCTACCTGTTGCAAAAGCATTGCTCCATGCTCCTGGAATAATATAAACCTTGGGCATTGGAATATTTGCTAAGTGTGCAACGTCTCTTACTATTTTGTATAATTTAGGAGCTTCTTTTTCAGAAACGGGCTTTGCACGGTAAATTGCTAATGCTATTTTATCAGAAAACCAATAAGCGCCAAAGTTCATTATAATTGAGAAGAGCAAGGCTATTAGCAAGCCTGACTGGCCCCAGAAGCTACCTATCCACAATAATATTCCTGTAAGTAATCCTAATAGTATTACAGTTTTGAGTTGGTTTTTAATTGACATAGTGTTTAGTATATATTTATTGTTTAAAAAGTTAATGTTTAAAAAAGTATTTATAACAAATTTTATATATGTGTGTTTCTTTGATAGTTAAAAGGAGGTTTTTAACAACAATGACTAGGTATTTAGGATTTGTTTCATGTTTTTTGTTAATATGTATATTGGGCACAGTATATGCAGATGAGAAGCTTAGTGGGTATGCTGTTTCTCAACCAGATATTATTGAAAAAACAGCTGCTATTGGTAAGCCTGCTGTTGTTTTTGTATTAACTGTTTTAAGTGGTACAGTTTCTTATCCTGAACAGATTGAGTACCAAAGGCAAGACCCAGTAACAGGAAAATTAGAGTACTATATAGAGCCTGCTGGATCTGGGCGTATAGTGACTTTACCGCTTGAAAACATCATTAGAGGAACTGGTTTTGTTGTGAACTCCGATGGATATATAGTGACTAATGCACATGTTGTCAAATTTGAAGATGAAAGGGATGAGTTGGTGCTTGCCTATCTGATAAGCCTTGGGGAACTTCTTGAGGAGTCCTTTGAAAACCAAGGTTTAAGTACAAGTGAAATAGACGAGAGGTTACCGGTTACTTTAATAGCTATCGAGGATTTTTTAAACAAGTATGGTGAGTTTAAGGATATAAAGAAAAATGTTTACATTTATAATGGACTAATTACTCCTGATTTAGATTTTACCAACGGTCTTCCAGCTGAGATTATTGATGTTGGGGGAGCTTATCCAGCTAAGGATGTTGCTATATTAAAGGTAAATAAAAATAATCTTCCTGTGTTGAAACTTGGAGATTCAGAAAAAGCAAATGTTGGCTCTAAAACATTTGTTATAGGTTATCCTGGTGCGGCAGATATAAGTTTTAGTAGCATTTTGGAGCCATCTGTTACATCGGGTATTGTGAGTGCACTAAAAAAAGCGGAAGCTGGTTGGGATTTAATCCAAACAGATGCAATAATCTCTCCAGGTAGTAGTGGTTCTCCTATTTTTAATGAACAAGGAGAAGTAATTGGTGTGGCAACCTTAAGTTCACAGTTAGCTTCTGGTTACGGTTGGGTGATACCTTCTAATATAATTAAAGAGTTCTTGAGAGGGAAAAACATAGTTAATACTGAAGGTACTATGAACAGATACTACAAAGAAGCACTTGAGCTTTACTGGGAGAAAGAATACACTAAGGCAATTGAGAAATTCAGACTCGTGATTGACTTGTATCCTGAACATCCTTATGCAAAAGAATTTATTACAGGAAGTAGGGCTGCAATTGAGAGGGGAGAGGAGAAGATTTCTTTGTTTAACACTAGAAACCTTATAATTGCAGGAGGTGTTCTAGCAATTTTGCTTATTATAGTATTATACATAACAGTATTCAAGGAAAAGAAAGAAATATCCAAGCTCAAAAAAGAGGAAGAGGAGCTTAAACAAAGAAGCTATTATCAATATCAACGTCCAAGACAATAGTTAGGTGTGATGTCTATCGATATAACTATCCAAACCTTCAATCTGCCTTAATTTTGTTTTTTTAAAGAGAAAATCACGAAATTTATTATCAATTTTTACTCCAAACTGTGCTAAATCATGATTTAGCTTTCCATAAAGCTGTTTTTCCTTAATGTGAAAAACAAATAAGATAGAAGTATTGCAAAAAAGCTTCCAAGGAAATTATTAGTAGTATCCTGGGAGCTGTCTTCCCATGGGCCGAAGTTCTTGCTGTTGTCACCTTCTCCAAAGCCAAGATAGCCTTCTCCAAGGCCAACGGTCCTGAAACCCCAGTATTCTGCTGCTTCTAAAAGTGATCCAATTGTTATGGTTAAGGTAAATGCTATCAATGCAGCAAAAAGGAATCTTTTAGTAAAGTTCTGAAGCATAAAACTTAGGATAACAAAGGTTGAAAGAAAAGCAGTTACAAGATGTATTATAATATCGACATTATAATTCCAAAAAGGGTTTCCATACAAACCCATCACTCCGATTTCATGAGGAACAAATATCAAACCAGCCAATAAGGCAATGAATGGGTTTACATGATGTTTACGCTCAGTCAAGATAAATAAAAAACAAAGAAATGCAATGCTAAGCCTGTCTACAGCTATCAACTCCTTTCTGAGCAAAGACCATATACTCAAGGATAGGAAGATCAATGTGTAAATTATTAGGATTAATCTGCTCCATTGGAATTTATGTTTGGTTACGATACTATTAGTGGGGGTTTTAGTATTTAAAAATCTATCTTACTTTTGATTCTTTGGATATAACTATCCATGCCTTCAATCTGCCTTAATTGTGTTTTCTTAAATAAAAAGTTTCTGAATCTATTATCAACCTTTACTCCGAATTGTTGTAAGTCATGATTAAGTTTTCCGTAAAGCTGTTTTCCCTTCTTGTCCAAATCAGTTAAGATTATTACCCCTTTTCTCTCTTCTACAAGCTGTTCTACAATTTTGTAAAGTGGTTTTTTGTTTAGCTGAACTATGTTGGTTATTCCTAAGCGCTTTAATGCTGCTTTGTCTTCTTTGCCCTCTACTATGACTATTTTGCCTGAATCTTTTATCTTTTCGATCCACTCTAAAAGCTCTTCTGTTGGTTTTTGCATTTTTATTGATTATCCTGTTGGTTTTTCTGTAATCTGATAGTTAATTCCAGATTTTTTAATGCTTCCTTATTATTGGGATCTATCAACAAGGCTGACTTAAAGGTGTTTATGGCCTTATCATATTCTTTATTCGTTCCGTAGATTGATCCTAAGCTATTGTAAAGATCAACATCAGCAGGCTCAATCCCTATTTCTTTTTTAAAGATCTCTGTTGCTTCTGCATAGTTTTTTTGCTTGAACAAAAATAAACCGAGATTCTTGTATGCCAATAAGTTTTCTGGATCTGCTTTTATTGCATCATTGAAGAATTTGATGCTTTTTTTATCTTCCTTCATTGAAAGCAAAACAGCTTTATTCATAAGGGCTTCTGATGAGCCTGGATTTATCCTTATGGCTTCATCTAGCAATTTTTCTGACTGGTCTAACTCCTTGTTCTTCATTTTTATGTGTGACAGGTTTATCAGATCCTGCACTCCAGTAAACTCTTTCTTAATAACCTCAAGATCTTCCTCTTTATACTGGAATTTAGCCCTTAAGACCCTAAACAATTCGGATATAAGGTTGATGTATCTTACAAGTTCCTTTAAGGTTTTCTCTTTTGTGTAAAAGATGGTTTCGTCTTTGTTATCCATCCAATCATTATCCTTGATAAAATTGCTTTGTTTTGCGGTTTCATAAAGTTCTGTGCCTGGCGTTAATTGCATGATATAGGTAAAGATAGATGTGGGTTTTGTCTCTTCAATAACTTTCATTGTCTCCCTTATCGTGTCATCGGTTTCTCCAGGAGAGCCGACTATAATGAAGTAATTCAGGTTAAGCCCGAACTTTCTTGTCAGGCTGGCTGCTTCTTTTATTTGCTCTACCTTAATCCCTTTCTTAAGATTGTTCAAAATCTTCTGAGAGCCTGACTCTATTCCATAGCTTATAGTAGTGCATCCTGCTTTCTTCATCCACATTAGCCTTTCCTCGCAAATTAGGTTAACCCTTGATCTGCAATCCCATGTTATCTTTAAGTCTCTTCTTATAATCTCCTTACATATCTCTATTGCCCTCTCCTTGCCTAAGGTGAATGTATCATCGGATATTATAAAGGAGGATATGCCATATTTTTTGTTTAGAAGTTCTAGCTCATCAACAACATTAATCGGGCTTCTTAATCTTACTTTTTGCCCCCATAGATGAGGGGTGTCGCAAAAAATACATCTCCCTGGACAGCCTCTCGAGGTGATTATCCTTTTATACCTGAAATACTCTGCCGGTATAGGGAGTTTGTCAAGGCTCTCTAATGGCTGCCTGAGACCATTGTTGATTATTTTCCCATTTTCCCTGTAAATAATGCCTGGTATATTTTTTAGCTGTGTATTACCTTGTAAGTTATTAACTAACTCCAAGAAGGTAATTTCGCCCTCATTAAGCACAATAACATCTATGTTATATGAAGTATCAAATAGCTGAGCGTACATAATAGAGGAATGCGGCCCGCCAAAAACAACTTTTATGTTTTTATTTACTTCTTTGACTATTTCAGCCAGCTTAATGCAGGTATGCCTATTAAAAGTATAACAGCATATTCCAACAATGTCTGGGTTCATCTCTTTTATTATATTTCTGCACCCATCCCAGCTTTTATTTGAAAGATTAATAATTTCAGTAGGTATATTTCTGCTCAAGAGAATAGCTCCAATATATAAGAGGCCATTTGGAATTACGTTTTGTTGCGTATTCACAATAGGCATATTTGGTTTAAACAACAGCAACACTTTCATACTAATGAAAAGAAAAAGAATTTAAAGTATAAAAATATGCTGTTATATCGGGGATTTTATGATAACAATAAGCCAGCTTCTAAAGCACTACAAAAGAGAAGATATACAGAAGGAGATTATTGAGAATGCTCAAGATAGAGAAGTAGCTATTAAGTTTGGTGATAAGGGTTTTGGGAAAAGGCCAGATGTTTTGAAATATCCCCAAGATATATTGGAGTTAGCAAAACAGGGTGCTACAAGTTTTCATGCTTCAGAAGAGCTGTGGAGAAGCCCTTTGCAATTAGATCCTATGATGAAAAAGATAGATGCAGAGAATTTAAGAATTGGATGGGATTTGGTGTTAGACATTGATTGTAAATTTTTAGAATATTCAAAAATAACAGCAGACCTATTAATAAAAGCATTGAATTTTCAGGGTATTTATTCTGTTTCCTGTAAATTTTCTGGCGGGACTGGATTTCATATTGGGGTTCCTTTTGAGGCTTTTCCTAATCAAGTGCATGAAAGAGAAACAAGATTGTGGTTTCCTGATGGAGCAAGGTCTATTGCTGCTTATTTAGAAGAGATGATCAGGAATCCCTTAATGGAGAGATTGTTAAAAGAGGAAAGTGTAGAAAAGATAATGAAAAAAACAGGCAAGAGGTTTAATGAAATAGTAAAAAGGGGTGTTTTTGATCCTTTTTCTATTATTGGTATTGATACGATATTAATCAGTTCAAGACATTTGTATAGGATGCCTTACAGCTTTAATGAAAAAACAGGGTTGGTGTCTGTTCCGATAAACCCAAACAAGGTGATGGATTTCAGAAAGGAGATTGCAATTCCAGAAAATGTCAGGGTTTCTAAATATAGGTTCCTGGATAAAAAAAGGGTTGTTAGGAATGAGGCTAAAAAATTGGTAGTACAGGCATTTGATTTTAATCTGAAAAGAGAAGAGGTTAATATAGGAAAAAGCAAACAATATGATATTCCTGAAGAAGCGGTTCCTGAGCAGTTTTTTCCTCCATGTATTAAGCTGATCCTTAAAGGGTTAACGGATGGGAGAAAAAGGAGCTTGTTTATTTTAACAAACTTTTTAATTTCAGTTGGATGGAGTTATGATCAGGTTGAAAAATTATTAGAAGAATGGAACAAAAGGAACACAGAACCATTAAGGGAGGTGTTGATTAAAGGACAATTAAGATATCATAAGCAGAAAGCTAAGAAGATTCTGCCTCCAAACTGCGCTAATTCTATGTATTATAAAGATTTTAGGATATGTGTGCCTGATAATCTATGCCAAAAGATTAAAAATCCTGTGAATTACGCAAGGGCTAAGACAAGATATTTGAATAAGGGAGGGAAGAAGGCTAAAAAGGCAAAATACGCCAACCTGACAGTAATATTTTAAAAAATCAAGATTTTTTAAACCGTTACGGCAAAGGCCGTAAAGTTTATAAAGGGTTAATTGTTTTCTTTAATCCTCAATAATAGGTGTACTTAAGTTCATTATGTACATTGTAAATATACTTAGAAAAATTGAAAAATTTCAATTTTTCTGGTATGTTGGAAATTAAAAGTTTCCAACAAGCCTGAAAAGAAGCCTTTTCAGTACAGAGATAATACTTTCTACTAAAGGTTTCAATAAAAGGCTTTTTTGCATTAAAACTTATAAAGAGAGACATTGCTGTCTTTAATATAACGGGTGAATTAAAGCAAAACCTAAAAAATGGGCACAACAAGAAGACCAAGGTTCGGGAGTCTGGCATATTATCCGAGAAAGAGAACTAAGAAGCCAGTAGCTAGTGTTAGATGTTGGGCTAAGGTTAAAGAAGCTAAATTGTTGGGTTTTGCTGGTTACAAGGTTGGTATGACTCATTTGATGATCATAGATAATGGCCCAAATTCAATGACTAAGGGGGAAACAATCTTTTGCCCGGCAACAATTATCGAATGCCCCCCATTAAAGGCTGCTTCTATCCGTTTTTACAAAAAAACCGTTTATGGTATGAAAGTTGTTGGTGATGTTCTTGCTGAAAATCTTGATAAGGAA
>CAZSRD010000002.1:13401-72777 GCA_964609455.1 uncultured Methanosarcinales archaeon | reverse complement strand
CGTTTATGGTATGAAAGTTGTTGGTGATGTTCTTGCTGAAAATCTTGATAAGGAATTAGAAAGAAAGATAACACTTCCAAAGAATAAAAAAAAGAAGGTGGAGGACATTAAGGATTTTGATGATGTGATGTTGGTAATATATACTCAACCAAAGCTTACAAGTATTGGAAAAAAGAAACCAGAATTGTTTGAAATGGCAATAGGCGGAAAAAAAGAAGAAAAATTAAATTATGCTAATGGTGTTTTGGGGAAGGAGATTAAGGTTGGCGATATTTTTAAAGCAGGCAATCAACTTGATGTTCATGCAATTACAAAAGGAAAAGGATTGCAGGGGCCCGTTAAAAGATTTGGTATTGGCTTGAAAGGCCATAAATCAGAAAAAGGCAGAAGGAATCCTGGTTCATTAGGTCCCTGGTGCGGGCAGATGAATATAATGTGGAAAGTGCCTCACGCAGGCCAGATGGGCTATTTCCAAAGATTGGATTTTAATAAATTGCTTTTGAAGATAGGAGAAAATACAGAGGAGATTAACCCAAAAGGGGGGTTCATAAAGTACGGATTAATTAAGAATAATTATATCATTGTTAAAGGTTCGGTAGCTGGACCAAGAAAAAGACTGATAAGACTAAATTTTGCTATCAGGCCCAGTAAAAAAGTGACTAAGGAGGCTCCAGCAATAAAACAAATTGTACAATAAAATGGTTGAATTAAAAATTTTGGATTTAGAGAATAAGGAGAAGGGCAAAATAAAATTACCAAAGCAGTTTGAAGAAGAATTAAGAGTAGATCTTATTAAAAGAGCTGTGTTAGCGATTATGTCTCATAAAAGGCAACCGTATGGCGCTTTTCCTGAAGCAGGCAAGAGGGCTTCTGGAAGGATATCTAAAAGAAGGCACAACTATAGGGGGTGTTATGGTCTTGGGATTTCAAGAGTGCCTAGAAAGATATTTTCAAGAAGGGGTACAAGAATGAACTGGGCAGGAGCGATTGTTCCTGGTACTGTTGGCGGAAGAAGAGCACACCCACCAAAATCTGATAAGATATTTTGGCAGAAAATAAACAGAAAAGAGAGATTGATGGCAATAAGGTCTGCTATTGCTGCAACTATAAATACGGATTTGGTTAAAAAAAGGGGGCATAAGGTTTCAGATAATTACCCTTTTATAGTTGACCAATCTATTGAGAATTTGGATAAAACTAAAAATGTTAAGGATATTTTAGGCAAACTTGGGCTAAAGAATGAAATTGAAAGAACCCATGAAAGAAAAATCAGAGCTGGTAAGTCCAGGGTTAGCAGATATAAAACAAAGAAAGGAGTTTTGATTGTTGTTTCAAAAGATTGCAAATTAATTAAGTCTGCTGCTAATATCACAGGTGTTGAAGTTTGTGATGTCAAGAATATTAATACTGACTTATTGGCTCCTGGAGCTGTTCCCGGAAGATTAACTTTGTGGAGCAAAGGGGCTATTGAATTGTTAGGGAAGGAGAAGTTATTTGAGTAAAATGGACATATACAAAGTAATCAAAAATCCATTGTCAACTGAAAAGACAATAAGATTGATGGAAAGTGAGAATAAACTGCTTTTTATTGTAGATAGAAAAGCAACTAGTAAAGACATTAAGGAAGCAATAGAAAAAATGTTTAAAGCCAAGGTGGACAAGGTTAATACTCTAGTTGGCCATGATGGTAAGAAGAGGGCGTATGTAAAGTTTTCAGCTGAGACCCAGGCTATTGACATTGCTACCCAGTTAGGTTTGATGTAAGGTGTAAAAATGGGAAAAAATTTAATTCAACAAAAACGTGGAAAGGGCTCACCAACATATAGGGCACCTAGTTTTAGATACAAAGGAAAAGCTACTTATGGCAATTATGGCAATCAGGTTTTGAGCGGGAAAGTATTAGATTTGATACATTGTCCGGGCCATAGCGCTCCATTGATGGCAGTTAAATATGATAATGGTGAAGATGTTTTATTGCAGGCCCCAGAGGGCATAAGGGTGGGGGATACTGTTAATAATGGTGAAAAAAGAATTGCTCCGGGGAATGTTTTAGTTTTAAAAGATATTCCAGAAGGAACTGCAATTTATAATGTGGAAGGCAATCCTGGTGATGGCGGAAAATTTTGCAGATCGGGGGGAACATTTGCAAAAATTATTGGGAAAATGAAAAATAAAGTTATTTTATTATTACCATCAAAAAAGGAAAAGGAATTTAATGAAGGATGCAGGGCTACTGTTGGAGTGATAGCCGGCTCTGGAAGAACTGAAAAGCCTTTTTTGAAAGCGGGCTTTAAGTATTATGCTATGAAATCCAGGAATAGATTTTGGCCAAGATCATCCGGCCTTGCAATGAACGCTGTATCACACCCATTTGGGGGGTCAAGTACGCATTCTAAAGGAAATGCATCTACTGTTTCAAGAGACGCTCCTCCTGGAGCAAAGGTAGGCAAGATAGCAGCTAGAAGAACTGGAAGGAAGAAGGGGAAATAAGATGGCAAAGAAAGAATTTGTTTTTATGGGGAAGTCATTGGAAGAATTGAAGAATATGAGTTTAAATGATATTATGGTTATGCTGCCAGCAAGGCAAAGAAGAAGCTTAAAAAGAGGGTTTACAGACCAACAAAAAAAATTGTTAAAGCGCATTAGGGCAGGTAAAAAGAATATTGAAACACATTGCAAGGATATGGTTGTTTTGCCAGAGATGGTTAATACAACAATAAGGATCCATAATGGAAAAGAATTTGTTCCGGTAATTATACAAGATGAGATGATAGGCCACTTTTTGGGAGAGTTTGTAATGACAAGGAAAAAGGTAGAGCACTCTGCTCCAGGAATTGGCGCTACGAAGAGCTCTTCAGCCTTATCAGTGAAATAAAATGAACTACAGATATGCAACTAAAAATTATGATAAGGAGAATATGGCCAGGGTAGTTGGAAGATCCCTGCCTATTTCAATGAAGTTTAGTGTTGAGATATGTAATTTTGTTAGAAATAAAACCACCAATAAAGCTAAAGAGATATTAAATGATGTTATCGAGAGAAAAAAAGCTGTTCCTTTCAAGATATTCAAAAAGGACCTCAGCCATAAAAGAAAGATTGGCCCAGGAAGGTATCCTAAGAATGCATCTAAAGAGATTATTGCATTATTAGACTCTGTGGAAGCAAATGCGCAGTCCAAGGGCCTTAATACATCAGATTTGAAGATTATACATATATGCGCTAATTCATCAAGCAGGCCATGGCGTTATGGCAGACAAAGAAGGAGAAAAGCAAAGAGAACAAATGTTGAGATAATTGTTGAAGAGAAAAAACATGAAGATAAAAATAAAGAGATAAAAGAGAAGAAAGTTCCTGTTAAGAAAGGGGCGAAAGAAGTGAAAAAATGATAGAAAGAAAATTTGTTAGTGAAAAAATGAAGGAATTCCAGATTCAGAAATATGTCAGGGGCAGTTTAAGGAATGTTGGTTTAAGCCACATAAAGGTTCAGAAAACACCATTGGGAGAAAAGATAATTGTTTTTACTTCAAGACCGGGCTTAGTGGTTGGGAGAAAAGGACAAAATATTAAGCAATTGACAAAAGATTTGAAAAGGGAATTCCAACTGGAGAACCCACAGATAGAAATTTCTGAGGTAGAAAAGATTGGGATTAATGCTACTATAATGGCTGAAAAGATAGCCAGTTTTTTAGAAAGATTTGGAAGCAGAAATTTTAAGGGTGTTGGGCATAAAACAATGATGGAAGTGATGAGCAGCGGAGCCTTAGGCATTGAAATAATAATAAGCGGGAAAATACCAAGCTCCAGAGCAAAATCCTGGAGATTTTTCTCGGGGTATCTAAGAAAATGCGGTGATATTTCGATTGAGGGGGTAGACAGAGCATATGTTGTTGCCCAGTTAAAATCCGGAATTGTTGGTATTAAGGTATCCATAATGCCTCCAGATATCAAGTTACCTGATAATGTTGAAATTTTGAAAGAGAAAAAAGAAATTGTTGAAGAGATTCCTGGTCCAGATGTAAAAAAAGAAGATGCTGATGTGGAAAAAAAAGAAGATGTTAAGGATAAACCTCCTTCAAAGAAGAGGAAAAAGAAGAATAAGGAGGTAAAGGAGAAGAATGAAAGCAAAGGAAATAAGGTTGATGAATAAAGAAGACCTAAAATCTAAGTTGGAAGAGCTTAGGAAGGAATTAATTAAATTTAATGCTCAGATTTCAACAGGCACAATCCCTAAAAGCCCAGGCCATGTTAAGCAGGTAAAAAAGAATATTGCCAAGATATTAACGATCATGAATGAAAATTTGAAATCGGAGATGCCCAAATCTGATGAATCTTCGATCAAAAAGAAACCAATGGAGGAAAATAAAAAAACATGAGTGAAATATGCACACGGTGTGGTTTACCTAAAGAACTATGTGTTTGCGAAACAATAGCAAAAGAGAGCCAAAAAATAATAGTGAGGCTGGTGAACAAGAGGTTCAACAAGTTGAGCACTGTTGTTGAAGGCATTGATCAAAAAGAGATCAACCTGAAAGATTTGGCTAAGAAACTAAAAAGTAAATTTGCTTGTGGTGGAACGGCGAAGAAGGGAAGGATTGAATTACAGGGAGACCACAAACAGAAGGTTAAGGATATGCTGATTGAAGCTGGTTTCGCAACAGAGACAATCGAAGTAAGATAGGAGAAAAAAATGAAAAAAGATAGTAAGAATATAGGCATGAAAGTAGAATTGCCCAATAAAAAATGTAATGATGAAAAATGTCCTTTTCATGGTAGATTGAAATGCAGGGGTAAGATTTTTACTGGAACGATTATATCTACAAAAATGCAAAAAACAGTTACAGTAGAGTTCAAAAGACAGCATTTCTTACCAAAATATGAAAGATATGAAAAAAGAAGAACCAGAATCAAAGCTCACAATCCTGAGTGCATCAGCGCAAAAGATGGGGATATTGTTAAAATATCTGAGTGCAGGCCATTGAGCAAGACAAAGAATTTTGTTATTATCGAAAATTTAGGAAAAGAGAAAGGTTTCCAGGAAAGAATGGAAGCATTAGAAGAAGGTAAAAAGAGAAAGAAAGAGAAAGAAGAAGCAACGGAGGAGCAAGATGCAAGCAGTAAAAGCTAATGTAACCAGGGCCTTGAATGTAGGTTCAAGAGTTGAAACTTGTGATAATTCCGGAGCTAAAGTTATCAAGATAATTAGCGTTTATAGAAATAAGACTGTTAAGGGAAGATTGCAAGCTGCAGGTGTCGGAGATTTGATATGGTGTTCTGTTGTTAGAGGAAGGCCTGATATGAGAAAACAGACAATGCATGCTGTCATTGTAAGGCAGAAAAGAGAATATAGAAGGCCAGATGGAATGAGAATTAAATTTGAAGATAATGCTGCTGTTGTATTAAAAGATGAAAAAGGAAATCCAAAAGGGACTATTTTCAAAGGGCCAATTGCTAAAGAAGCCACTAGCAGGTGGCCTGGTGTTGCGAAAGCAGCTAAAATTGTAGTATAATGTGAGTTAAGATGCCCTTAAAAATTGCTTTGCAATTTTTGGGACACTGAAAAATGCAAAGCATCTTTTGTGCACAAGAAAAGCGAAGCTTTTCTAAGTGCATTAAAAATCGCTTAAGGTGATTTTAAATGAAGAAAAAATTTTCAAAAAGCTGGAAATCAAGCAAACAAGTAAGAAAACAAAGAAAGTACAGGCATAATGCTCCCTTGCATACCAAACATAAGTTTGTTCGCGCGCATCTTTCAAAAGAGCTGAAAAAGAAGTATGGCAAAAGAAATTTAGGCCTTAGAAAAGGCGATAAAGTTAGGATAGTAAGGGGCAATTTTAAAAAACATGTTGGAAGTGTAGAGAGTATTGATTTAAAGCAAAGCAAAGCATATATAACTGGTGTGGAGATAACAAAAAAGGATGGGACAAAGACAAGACAAGGAATAGATGCTTCCAATCTGATAATAACTGAATTGAATCTTGATGATAAGATCAGGCAGAAAATAGTGGAGAGAAAATGAAAAAACACCTAAAAAGGCTAGCAATCCCCAAATCCTGGGCAATAAAGAGAAGAGGAATCACTTTTGTTGTCAGACCAAATCCTGGGCCACATTCATTTAAATTGGCTTTGCCTTTAAGGGTTATTTTAAGGGATGTTTTGGCAATTGCTAAAAATGCTAAAGAGGTCAGAAACTCACTTTATTACAATGAGGTATTGGTAGACGGTATACGGAGAAAAGAAAGTAAGTTTCCAGTAGGCATTATGGATGTTATTAAATTTGGAGATAATTGTTTTAGGATTGCTTTGAAAAAAGGAAAATTAGTTTTGATTATGATTGATAAAAAGGAAGCTGATATTAAGCCATGTAAAATAATAGGGAAAAGCAAGGTAAAAGGGAAAACACAGCTTAATCTGTATGATGGAAAAAATATTATTGTAGATAAGGACGATTATAAGGTAGGGGGGACTGTTTTGATAAGTCTTCCTAAAAATGAAATAAAAGAGTATATGGGTCTAGAGCAAGGTTGTTTAATTTACCTTATTGGGGGTAAGCATAGCGGGGATATTGGGAAAGTTGAAGATATTATATCCAATAAGATTATCTATAAGATGAGTGGTGGAGAGACTATTGAAACATTAAAGAAATATGTTTTTGTTGTTGGTAAGGATAAACCTGTAGTTTCTTTAGCAGGAAAGGAGTAAAATGAATTTAATGAGGGAGATAAGGATAGAGAAAGTAACATTGAATATTGGTGCTGGTAAAGACCAGAATAGGCTGGAAAAGGGTATTTTGCTTTTAAAGAATATTACAGGTATTGATCCAATTAAAACATTTACAAATAAAAGAATTCCTGGCTGGGGATTGAGGCCAGGTTTACCAATAGGCTGCAAATTAACATTGAGGAAGAAAAAAGCTGAAGAAATGCTGACTAGGCTGTTAGATGCTAAGAGCAATAAATTGAATCCTCACCAATTTGATCAAGAAGGCAATATAGCTTTTGGAATTCATGAGTGTATTGATATTCCTGGTTTGAAATATGATCCTAAAATAGGGATAATGGGTTTAGAGGTATGTGTAACCTTGCAAAGACCGGGTTTTAGAATTAAGAAAAGAGGCATTATGAAGAGGAAGATACCTAACAAACACAAGATAACCCCTCAGGAAGCGATTGAATTCATTAAAAATAAATTTAAGGTAGAGGTTGGTGATTAGAATGACTTATTCAAGTTATGAGAAGGTATTCAAACAGTTGAGGGCTAAACCTGTAAAGCTTAAAAGATTTTTGAAGCATAATTCTCCTAAGGAGAGGAAATTTGGACCTAAAACAAAGGGGTGCAGGATATGCGGGAACCCCCATGGGCATATTGGGAAGTATGGCTTAAATGTGTGCAGAAGGTGTTTTAGGCAATTTGCTAATAAATTAGGATTTAAAAAATATAGCTGAGTGTGAAAAAAAATGTTAAATGATACGTTGGCAAGCGCTTTATCAAAAATGTTGAATGCTGAAAAGGTAGGAAAAAAGGAAGTTGTAGTTGTATCTCCATCCAAGATTCTAAAGGCTTTACTTAAGATATTGAATGAAGGGGGTTATGTTGGTTCGTTTAATGAGGTTATAAATAAAAAGGGTAATTTACTTAAGATTAATTTATTAGGCAATATTAACAAGTGCGGCGCTATTAAGCCAAGATATAGTGTTAAAAGGGGAGGATATGAAAAATTTGAAGGCAGGTACCTTCCTGCGAAAGACTTTGGGATTATTTTTGTATCTACCCCTAATGGCATTATGGGCCATACTCAGGCAAAGAAAAAAGGAATTGGCGGTAAGTTACTAGCTTATTGTTATTAAAATGGCAAAACAAAAGAAAGAAATCAAAGTTGAAATAGAAATTCCAGATGGCATTAATGTAGAGATAGATGAATATACTGTTAAGGTTAAAGGCAAGGCAGGGGAAGTCAGTAAAAAATTGTTTAATCCTAATGTTAAGTTAATCAAGGAAGGCAACAAGGTGATCATTAAGGCTTTAAAATCAACAAAAAGGGAACGAAAGTTAGTAAACTCTTTTAAAGCGCATTTGAAGAATATGCTGAAGAGCGCGAATGAGGGCTGCAAGTATGTTTTGAAGATTTGTTCTGGGCATTTTCCTATGAGCATATCTGTTAAGGATAGTGAGTTTACTGTGAAGAATTTTTTTGGAGAGAAAATACCCAGGGTGCTTAAGATAAAAGAAGGAGCTAATGTTAAAGTTGATGGGGATCTTGTAGTGGTTGAGTCTGTAAATAAAGAGACAGCATCACAGGTTGCAGCAGATATTGAGAAATTAACTAGAAGAACGAAGTATGATACAAGGATATTTCAAGATGGTATTTGGATTATTGAAAAGGATGGTAAGGAACTAAAATGAGCTTGTTAGAAATAAGAAATAAAATGCAAAAGAATAGGCCTGTTTTTGTCAGGCAGGACCCCCATAAGAAGAGATTAAAGAACAGATGGGTTAAACCGAGAGGGCTGCATTCAAAAATAAGATTAAAGAAAGCAGGACATTCTAAACCTGTTTCTGATGGTTATGGGTCCCCCAAATTGGTAAGGGGCCTTAGCAAAGAAGGATTAAAGATTGTATTGGTTTATAATGAAAATGAGTTGAACAAAATAAATAAAGAGAATGAAGGCGTGATTATATCTAAAAGTGTTGGCACTAAAAAAAAGATTCTATTATTAAATAAAGCAAAGGAAAAAGGAATTACCATCTTAAATTTGAAAGTTGATGAATATCTGAAAAAGAAGGAAGATGAGATGAAGAAGAGGACTGATAAGAAGAAGAAAAAGGAAGAAAAGATAAAAGAGAAAGGAAAACAGGAGAAGAAAGGAGATGTTAAATTAGAAGAGAAATTAAGTGATGAAGAAAAAAAGGAAAAAGATAAGAAAGAAAAGGATAAGCTGCTGATAAAGAGGGAATTATAATGAAGCTTAACAATCAAAAAAGGCTTGCTGCTAAAGTTTTAAAATGCTCTGAAAAAAGGGTAAGGTTTGATCCGGATAGGCTTGATGATATCAAAGAAGCTATAACAAAGATAGATATAAGATCTTTAATAAAAGATAATGCAATAACCAAGGTAGCAGTAAAGGGTATTTCTAGAGGGAGAGCTAGGAAAAGAATAATACAAAAAAGAAAAGGCAAACAGCAAGGCCCTGGTTCAAGAAAAGGGAGCAGAAATGCAAGATTACCCTCAAAAAGGAAATGGATAAATAAGATAAGGTCCCAAAGAAAATTTTTGAGGATATTAAAAGACAAAAAGGTTGTTGATAAAAAACTGTTTAGGGAACTTTACTTAAAATCAAAAGGCGGGTTTTTCAGGAGTAAGAGGCACATTAAAATATACTTAGAGGAGAGGATGAAGAAGTGAAAATTATTTATGGATTTAGGTTATTGGATTATTACGGGGTCTAAAAAAATGAGAACTAGATATGGGCTGCAATTGAAAAGAAAACGATTGGGCAGGACCAATTATAAAAAAAGGCTGAAGCTTTTATTAGCAAATAAACCCAGATTGGTTATAAGAAAAAGCCTTAAAAATGTACTGGCTCAGGTAGTATATTATGATGGAGGGGGGGATAAAGTTATATTATCTGCTCACTCCTCTGAATTGAAGAAATATGGGTGGGGGGGCAGTAATAATATTTGCGCTGCTTATCTTGTCGGCTTATTGTTGGGAAATAAAGCAAAAAAGAAGAATATTAATGATCTAATTGTGGATATAGGGCTACAAAAATCTGTAAAGGGCTCTAGGATATATTCAGTTGTAAAAGGCTGTGTTGATGTTGGCATGAATATCCCTTGTTCAGAGGATATTTTTCCTTCAGAGGATAGGATTAAAGGGAAACATATAAAAGGTTTTGACTTTAACAAGTTTGAAGAAGTGAGGAAAAAGATTTTGGGTGTATAAAAATGGCAGAAGATGAAATAGTGGAACCAGAAACTGAAGAAGAAGTAAAAGATGTAGAGACGCAGATAGTGGAAGAAGCAAAAAAGAAGCCTATGGTGGATAAGGGAAGCTGGAAACCTAAAACAAGCATGGGTAATAAAGTAAAAAATGGAGAGATAAAGGATATCGATGAAATACTGGACAAAGGCTTAAAGATATTAGAACCCCAGATTACTGAAATTTTGCTGCCTGAACTGGATACTGAGTTATTATTAATTGGCCAGTCAAAAGGTAAGTTTGGCGGCGGGCAAAGAAGGATATTCAAACAGACCCAAAAGAAAACCCGGGAAGGAAACAAACCACATTTTGCAATATTGGCTGTTGTTGGAGATAATAATGGGCATATTGGCTTAGGGTATGGAAAAAGTAAAGAAACAGTTCCAGCAAGGGAGAAGGCAATTAGAAAAGCTAAGTTGAATATAATTAAGATAAGAAGAGGCTGCGGCTCATGGCAATGCGGATGCAAGGAAGGCCACACAATACCTTTTGCTGTTCAAGGAAAATGCGGGAGCTGCGTTATTAAATTAATGCCTGCCCCTAAAGGCACTGGATTGAGTGTTGAAAAGGAATGCAGCAAAATACTAAAATTGGCTGGAATTAAGGATGTTTGGTCAAAAACAAAGGGGCAAACAAGGACAAAAATTAATTTGATTGCTGCTTGCCTTGATGCTATCAGGAACCTGGTTAAGATGAAGGTTTCCAGCAAGCATTTTGAAATCTTAGGAATTGTCGAAGGAAAAATGATGGAAAAGGTAGAGGAGAATGAAACTAGCGTTGATTAGAGTCAGAGGAAATGTGAATTTAAGAGATGATGTAAAGTATACATTTAGCTTGCTTAGATTGTATAGGAAAAATTTTTGCGTTGTTGTGGAGGACAATCCTACATTTAAGGGTATGATCAATAAAGTTAAGGATTATATCACTTATGGAGAAATAAGCGATGATGTTTACAAAGAATTGGTATCAAAAAGAGGAGAAGAATATAAAGGAAAAGAAAAAGACAGCAAGGGCAAGATAGAGTATAAGAGATTTATCTTAGTTGATGGTAAAAAGATAAAGCCATTTTTTAGGCTAAATCCTCCTAGGGGCGGCTTTGAAAGAAAAGGAATCAAAGTTAGCTTTAAAGCCCATGGCGCTTTGGGTTACAGGGAAGATAAGATTAATGATTTATTAAAAAGGATGATCTAAATGACAGTTAATAAAAGAAAAAAGTTTAGCAGGCAAAGGGGAAGGCATACGCATGGATGGGGCAGTAAGAAAAAGCACAGAGGAGCAGGAAATAGAGGCGGAAAAGGCATGGCTGGGACGGGTAAGAGGGGCGATTCCATTAAAACATTAATCTGGAAAAATAAAAAATATTTTGGGAAGTATGGATTCACTTCAAAGAGTGTTGTAAAGATAAATGCGGTTAATATAGATTATGTTGAAGAAAAACTCTCATCAAAAGATGGGGGAGTTATTGATCTTGGTAAGTTAGGGTATAACAAATTACTAGGCAAGGGGCAAATCAAAAATAAATTAAAAATTAAAGTTGATATGGCCTCTGCTAAAGCTATTGACAAAATAAAGAAAGCTGGTGGAGAGGTTATTTTGGGTAAAAGCAAAGAGGTAAAGTCTGCTGAGTAAAATGTCATTATGGAACTCTTTTATCAACAATCTTCCTGAAGTTGCTGGCCCAACACAGAAAAGATTGTCTTTTAAGGAAAAACTGAAATGGACCCTTATTGTTTTAGTTTTATTCTTTGTTTTAGGCTTGATGCCTCTTTTTGGGCTTGGACAAAATGCCTTACAAAGGTTTGAGTATTTAAGCATTATATTGGCTGCTAATTTTGGTTCGTTGGTATCATTAGGAATTGGACCTATTGTTACGGCATCTATTGTTTTGCAGTTGTTGAATGGCTCTGGCATTGTTAAGTTTGATCTAACAACCTCAGAAGGCAAGAAGAGTTTCCAAGGAATACAGAAATTATTAGCAATATTTTTTATTATCTTTGAAGCGGTGATATATGTTTTTATGGGCGGGTTAGCGCCTTTGGAGAATTTTATGGGAACGCCTACTTATTTTCAATTACAGCTATTATTGGTGTTCCAATTGTTTTTAGGCGGTATACTCATATTATTCATGGATGAGGTTATTTCAAAATGGGGGTTTGGTTCTGGCATCTCATTGTTTATAGCTGCTGGTGTTTCGCAGCAGATTTTTATACAGGCATTTAATTGGCTGCCTGGGCCTGGCGGGTTAACTGGGGTAACTTACTCAATTGGAGCAATACCTGCTTTATTCCAGTCTTTAGCTGCTGGTGACCCTACAACTGCAGGCATTAAGCTTGCTGCTTTGATTTCAACTGTTTTAGTATTTGTAATGGCTGTTTATGCTCAAGCTATGAAGGTAGAGATTCCGCTTTCGTTTGGCAGAATTAGGGGGCATGGGATAAGATGGCCATTGGCTTTTATTTATACATCTAACATCCCGGTTATATTAGTTGCCGCTTTGATGGCTAACATGCAATTATGGGGCAGATTGGTGCAGAATTGGTTCGGCCCAAATATATTTGCTAGATTCAGTGAAGCTTCTGGCCAGCTTGTTGGCGGGTTTGTTTATTGGCTTCAGTCCCCTGATATTGTCAACAATATTCTGACGCATTCAGCAACTGGTTCACAGATAATCCAGGCTGTTGTATACACTTTATTTATGATTGGCGGCGCTGTCTTGTTCAGTATTTTTTGGGTTCAGACAGCTGGAATGGATGCAAGCTCTCAAGCAAAACAAATGATGGCTTCTGGCTTGCAAATCCCTGGGTTTAGAAGAGACCAAAGGGTTTTAGAAAGCTTGCTTAATAGGTATATCTGGCCATTGACTATTATGGGCGCAATTACTGTTGGTTTTTTAGCTGCTATAGCTGATCTTACCGGAGCTTTGAGCAGAGGCACAGGTATATTGCTTACTGTTATGATTGTCTACAGATTATATGAAGATATCGCTAAGCAGCATATGATGGATATGTATCCTGCCATGAGGAAATTCATGGGCGGTTAAAAAAGAGGTATGAAAAAATGGTTTTTGAAAATGTTCTGTCACCTGTATTTAATCCTTTATTGAGTTTGCCAATTTCGTGGGTAGTTGTCATAATGGCATTTATTATTACTTTACTTGTCACTTTTATCTATAAGCTTTCAACAAACCAAAATTTGATGAAAGAATTAAAGGATGAGATGAAAGAGCTGCAGAAAGAGATGAAAGAGCTAAGGAACGATCCTCAAAAGATGATGGCTGTTCAGAAACAATCGATGCAGACCAATATGAAATATATGAGCCATTCGATGAGAAGCATGTTGTTTACTTTTATCCCAATAATCCTTATTTTTGGCTGGATGAATGCACATTTGGCATATGAACCGATTATGCCTGGGCAGGAGTTTACTACGACAGTTATGTTTTATGATGGGATTAAAGGCAATGCTGAGTTGATCGCTCCAGAAGGCATAAAAGTTAATGGTGATTCAAACAAGACTATTGATGGTAATGAAGCCAAATGGGCATTAGAAGGCGATAAAGGAGAATATCTTCTGGAGTATAAGGTGAATGATAAGGCATACACCAAAAATTTATTAATAACTGAAGAGCAGAATTATGCCAAAACAATTGAGTTAGTAAAAGACAAGACAGTTAGGCAGATAAGCATTGATAATGATAAGATGGAAGTATTTAATTTATTTGGGTGGAAACTAGGATGGTTGGGAGGCTATATCATATTATCAATCATATTTAGCATGATATTGAGAAAGGTTTTTAAAGTGTACTGAGTTTTCGAGGTTATAAAATGCCATCACCAAGCAGAAGGTCAAGAAGTTTGCGAAGAATTTATGTGAGAGTTACTGGGAAGACTACAATACACTATAAAAGAAGGAAACCTAAATTAGGCAAATGCAGTAAATGCGGCGATAAATTGAAAGGAGTCCCTAGAGAAAGGCCTTATAAGATGGTCAGGATGAACAAAAGCAAGAAAAGGCCTTCTAGGCCATATGGCGGTTTTTTATGCTCAAAATGCATGCGTAAATTGTTTGTTGAAAAAGCAAAATCTCTTTAGGCACAAGGTGACTTTGCCATTTTGATGAGAGATTGGAGGAACGAAAATGATTGAAATTGGGAGAATTGTAATAAAATTAGCAGGTCGTGACGCAGGGCGTGAAGCGATCATAGTAGATATTCTTGATGGGAATTATGTTTTAATAGATGGTAATGTTAGAAGGCGTAAGTGCAATATATTGCATTTAGAGCCTACTGATAAGAAGATCGAGATTAAGAAAGGAGCTTCTCATGAAGATGTTAAGAAAGAGTTTGAGAAATTAAAGATTGAAGTTTGGGATACAAAGAAAAAGGAAAAAACAGAGAGACCTCGAAAAGTTAGGGGCAAGAAGAAGGCTGTTGAAGAAGAGATAAAGAAAGGGAAGAAGAAAGAAACAAAAAAAGAGAAGCCAGCCAAGAAAAAGGTTGCTAAGGAAGAAAAAGAAGATGAAGGAGTTAAGGAAGCGGCTGTAGTGAAGAAAGAAGCAAAACCAGAGAAAATTAAGAAAGAGAAGCCAGCTAAAAAAGAAGCTGAAAAATAATTTTTATTTTCCTCTTAGTTCAGGCTCTTTGTAGTGTTTTCCTAAGGATTTATAGATCGATAGTTCTGTTGAGCCTGCTATCTGCTTTTTGTTTTTGAACAGGCCATATTGGTTGAGCAATAAGCCATTTCTTTTTGCTTTCATCCTTAAACCTATGTTGTATTGAAATGGTCCTGTGTAGGTCAATAGATGAGCCCCCCAACTTTTTCTATTTGCAAAATAGATTTCTACTTTAACGCCTTTTATTTTGAAAGATGCTCTTTTATGCCCTCCTTGGAGATATTTTCCCTTCTTTGAAAGGTATTCAATTATTTTATGCTTGGATTTTGGCATTACAACAATATCAATATCTATTGGGTAAGGAGATTTTCTTCTTATGGATCCAACAATTTCTTGTTGATAAGCTAATGGCTTTAAAGAAGTTGATATTCTTTTTGCTATTTTGATTACTTCTTTTCCTGCTCTTGTTTTTATATATCTTCCTTTTTTGAAGACTGTTTTCATTATTATCGGCAATAGAGAACTAGATATAAAAACCTTTCTTCAATTAGACCATAGATTGGAATAGATCAGATATATTGAGCTCTAATCCTACAACCGGAATTTCTAAACTGTGATTTCCCAAGACTATTGGCGAGATTTCTCCAATATAAGCTACTTTTTTATTGTTTACGATTACTCTCCCCACTCTTCCGGGTATGAATGAATCATGGTCTGTTTCCTCTATTGAATATTCAATTCCTAACATCCTGGCCATATAATCAAGAACCTGCCTTATTTCTGTGTAGTCTGCTTTTTCGTTTGCTGAGACTATTGCTATGCGCTCGTAATCTATTACATCATCACCTTCTTTTACTGTAACTAAACCTTGTTCAAATACTTTTTGAGGGTATTCTACATGTTTGTTTTTAGATAGAAAGTCCATCAAAATAGGCAATAACCAGGACCTTACACAAGAGTAGGTCTCTGACATGAAATTGGTTAACTCTATTGTGCCCAAGTCTTTGGTGTTCATTTTTTCATATAAAATAGTCTTATTTGTTAACATTGGGGAGGCTGCTTCCTGATAACCTAAGCCAACAATCAGTTCTCTTATTTTGTCTTTGAATTTTACTAAATTAGATGTTTCCCCAATTGTGTAGGAAGTTAATGGCTCTTCTTTTATATTATCATACCCATATATTATCCCGATGTCTTCTATGACATCGTTTGGGTGCAATATATCTTTTCTATAGGGTGGTATTTGCACAACAGTCGAGTAATTATATTGCGCTTTTTCCAGTAATTCTTTAATTTGAGAAGTTTTAAGATCTAATCCGAGCAGGGATTTTATTTGTTGATTAGTTATTTTTATTTTGTCTTTAAAGATAAAAGGCGTTGTTATTTTTTTTCCTTGGTATTTTATGTCTACGCAGTAAATCTCAAAGCCCCTTTCATAAAAAGCTTGAGCCATTATATTAATGGCTAAAAGATTTGATTCGAGGTCTGTTCCTGTAGCTTCGATAAAAAGGTGTTCATCTCCTTCAGCAACCTTACCTGTAAAATTAGAGTTAATTATGGGCGGGAAACTCAAGACTTCATTAGCATCATCTACTAATATTGGATATTTCTTACAACCTTCTAGTGTCCATGCATATTCTTTTCCTTTTGGGTGCTCTTCCAGAATTTCCTGCTGAGTCATTTCTTTTTTGAATTCTAATGGTGTAAACTTTACTGACTCTGGTTCTGTTGCTTTATAATGCACTGGGAATTTAATTTTGTCATAGCTGTAAACTCCTATTGCCACCTTTAACCTTCTTCTACCAAAACTTTCACATAATTTTTCCTGCAATTGGACCATCTGTTTAATTAAGTAATCATCTACTTTATGGCCTTTTGCCACAAATGCGGCAATATATGGCCTGATAAGGGATACAGATTTGTCTACGATAATACTATAATCTGCTTTTTTTATCTCTAATTTAGGGATTCCTTTTTGTAAACCTAAAACACCTTTGATTAAGCGAGCAAATCCTTCCACTGACCATAAATATGGAAGATTGGTATCACCAAATTCGATTGAAACTTCGTCCTCTCCCTTATTATAAGCTTCAAAAGAGCCTTTTCCATATTCAGCTAGTTTAGAGACTTCTTCTATTGAAAGTTTTTTGCCTACTAAATTCTGCAAGTCTGTTAGTGAAAAATTTATTGTTGGCATTTTAGATTACCTTACTACTCTTCAAAAATTCTAATTTGTGTGAGAATAACTCCCTGATGTCATTTATCCCCAATTTGAACATTGCTAATCTGTCTATACCCAAACCCCATGCTAAAACTGGTATTTCTTTTCCAACTAGAGGTTTTACTAATTCTGGCCTAAAAATACCTGAACCACCTAGTTCAATCCATCCTAGTTCTGGATGTTTTGCATGTAATTCTGCAGATGGTTCTGTGAACGGAAAGTAAGCTGGCGTAATCTTTATTTGGTCTGTTTGAGCAAATTCTTCTGCAAACATTTTTAATAATCCCTTAAGGTGCTTGAAATTAAGATTTTCTTCTATTATTATACCTTCAACCTGGTTAAAGTCTGCTGAGTGGGTTGCGTCAACAACATCTGGCCTGAAGCATCTTGCTATTGCAAAATACTTCCCAGGTATTTGTAAATCTTTAGAAGCTAAAGTCCTAGCAGATAATGCTGTTCCCTGGGTCCTTAAAATAAGTTGTTTTGTTTTGTCAATATCAAATTTATATCTCCACCCTTTGCTAATTGTTCCCTTACCAATTTCGTGACTTAACTTAACATTTTCTAGTATATCTTTCTCTACTTTTCCGTATTTTGGCTCTTTAACATAATAAGCCCCATGTATATCCCTGGCGGAATGAAATTGGGGCATGAATAAAGCATCCATATCCCAAAACTCTGTTTCGACTATAGGGCCAAACATTTCCTTAAATCCTAAAGCCATGAATTTTTGCCTAACTTCATCTAAAAACCTCATGTAATGCTGTTTTTTTCCCCCAAATATTGATGGAACATTAATCCTAACATCATATCTTCTAAATTTTTTCTTTTGCCAAGAACCATCTTTGAGCATTTTTGGAGTTAGCCTGTCATAGGATTCTTCCAGGGATATTCCTTTAGCGAGTAATTTTTTTCCTAGATCTGTTAAAACTGCGTTTTTAAGTTTCTTAGTTTCAACTTTGATAATGTTTTTTCTCCTCTTTAAATTTTCCAGAGCAAACTTCTCTTCATCTCTTAAAGATGATAAGCCTAGTGGGAAACTTTTCTTGAGAAACTGCTCTTCTAATGACTCTTTTTCCAATAATTTAGAAGCTTGAGGTAAGGGAGAGATTATCATTTCCTTATCTTTCTTAATCGATATTGCTGCTTTCCCTTTTAAAACCCCCAAACAGATATTGACTTCTTCTTTTTCTAAACCTGCATTCTTAACAATTTCAGAAATTGGGGTGTCTTTCTTTAAATGCTGCAGGAATCTCCTTTCTGGCAGGCCTTTTTCAAGGTATTTTCTTCCATTATCATCTAAAACTACAATTTCCTTTAATTCAGAAGAAATCTTAACAATACCTTTATTTTCTAACCATTGCAAGCCACGCATTGCCTCTATTTCCTGCAATCCAGATTCTTTTGCTATAGAAGAAAGATCATTTGCCTTATCCAATACATTAAGCACTTTTCTTTCATAAATGTGCAATGTCTGGATTAGTTTATCCATTTTAATATTCCCTATGGTATGAGCCTAAAACCTTAAGGAAAAAATCCTCTTCTATTTTAGCAAATGCTTCTTTTATTTTGGCATCTTCCTTGTTTCCCTGTAAGTCTATGAAAAAAATATAATCTCCTAACTTTCCTTTAGATGGCCTTGATTCTATTTTGGTTAGATTGATGTCTCTCTTTGCAAATTCTCCCAATAAGGAATAAAGCAAACCCGGCTTATCCGCTTGAGGGTATATTGCTATGGATGTCCTTTCAGAGGATGTTTTTTGGGGTTCCTTTTTGCTTATAACAATGAATTTTGTAATATTGAATTTATTGTCTTGTACATTTTTCTTTATTACCTTTAGTTTATATATCTCAACAGCTTCCAAAGGAACTATTGCGGCTTTTGTCTGGTCTTTTTTCTCAGCAATAATCTCAGCTGATGCTGCGTTCGAGCTTGTCTGTATTATTTTAGCTTCTGGTATGGTTTTTCTGATGAATTTTTCACATTGCTCATAAGTAGAAGGATGGACATATAATGTTTTAATCTCTTTAACACCATCATAACCCACAAGATTATGCTTTATTGGCAATATTATTTCTGCAATAATATTCAAATCAAACTCCATTAATGCATCCAAGGTCAAACCTATTGTACCTGAAACTGAGTTTTCAATAGGTACAACGCCTTCATCAACTTCGTTTGCAGCCACTGCTTCGAAAACATCCCAAACAGTATTTTTGAAAAGAAGTTCGGCATTCTTATCTCTCTTCAAAACTGCTTCATGGCTAAAAGTGCCTTTTGGGCCAAGTGTTGCTATCATCTTAATCTTCCTTTTTTCACTAATTGCTCTATTATATAATCTGAATATTCTGTTGCCTCTTTTTTGAAGTCACCTAGGAAATCAGAACCTTCTTTGAAGAATTGAATAAATTCTTCCCTGTCTTTTCTTTTTATTATCCCTATTAGTTCACGAGTTGAACGGATGTACTCTTCCATTGCTTTTTTATTGTCGGGATTAAGCATCTCGATATCTGCATATAATCCCGGGTCTTGATTAAGCAATCTTCCAACCATATCCATCCTAAGTTTGTAGATTGGAGAAGTATAATGCAAACTCTCTTCAACATCTATTCCTAATTTTTTTAAAGTGTGGGCTACGCATATTGTTGAAAAGTGGGTTAATCCTTGTATGATAGACATCATCTTGTCATGTTTTTCCGGAGTTGTTATCCTTACTAAAGCACCATTCTTTTCAAATAAATTACGAAGCCAGCTCAGCCAATTTCTTGGCCTTGAGGGGCATAGAACAACTGTTTGGTTTTTTATTTTGCCAACAGAAGGACCAAAAACAGGGTGTGCGCCTATAACTGCTGCTTTGCTGTATTTTAACATAGCTTCTACTTGATCTTTTTTCAAAGATGTTAAGTCCATAAGCAAAGCATCTTCTCTAACAAAAGGAGCTACTTCCTTGATCACCCTTATGGTGGAGCCTATAGGAACGGTTATTACAACAACGTCGCATTTAGATGCACATTCTTTCGGTTTAATTTTTGTTTTTCTACTAGATATAATAACAGGGTAGTGGTTTTTCTCAAAAAACCTCTTAAACCATTGACCCATTCGGCCTGTTCCGCCGATTATTCCAATTGTTATTTTTCCTTTAGTTTCATCCATTTTTCATCGAGTCTTGCCATTCCGTCATACGCTTTGGCCATGTATAACGAGTCTAATATTGCAACTGCCATCATTGCTTCTGCTACAGCCCATAATCTTCCAACTAAAGTTGGGTCTCTTCTAGTTATAGGTGAAAGCGGCTCTTCTTTCATTGTTTTCATATTTATGGATGTTTGTTTTACTGATATTGTAGGTGTTGGTTTTACGGCTATTCTAGCTACAATATCTTCTCCGTTTGAGAACCCGCCTAAAAATCCTCCTGCATTGTTGGTTTTGAAACTAACTTTACCATCTTTTGTCAGATAAGGCTGGTCATTATTTTTAGAGCCTTTCATATTTGCAACTTCAAATCCTGCTCCGAATTCTACTCCTTTAACTGCTCCTATTGAAGCTAAGGCATGAGCTATTGTTGCGCTTAATTTGTCAAAGACTGGTTCTCCAAGCCCAGGAGGGACGCCCCTAGCTATTATCTCAATTATTCCTCCTGCTGTATCTCCTTCGTCTTTTATCTCCAAAACTTTCTTTTCCATTTTCTTTGCTGCTTCTAAGTCAGGGCAGTTGATTTCACTTTTCCTTCTGTTCTTTTTGATTTCATCAAAAGACATTTCTTTTGCCTTAATACCCATGCATTCTTTTGTGTATGAGACTATTTCTATTCCTTCTCTGGCTAAGATGAATTTTGCAACTGCTCCTCCTGCTACCCTACCTACTGTTTCTCTTCCTGAGGCTCTACCAGCGCCACACCAATCTTGCGCATCCCCATATTTCATGTAGAATGGGTAAGCTGCATGCCCTGGCCTGAAAGTGTCTTTATATTGCCTATACTGTTCTATATGGACTTTTTGGGTGTCAACATTGTATATGATGATTCCTAACGGGGCTCCTGTTGTTACTCCATCTTGGCCTATTCCGGCAAATATCTCACATTGGTCTGTTTCTTTTCTTGGTGAATTTAATTTTCCAACACCTGGTTTTCTTGCATCTAATTCTTTTTGAATAACCTCTTTTGTAATTTTTAAGCCAGGTGGGACTCCGTCTACTATTACTGCTAGAGCAGAACCTTTTCCTTTTCCATATGATTCTCCTGCTGTTGTAATTCTAAAAATTCTTCCGAAAGTGTTTCCCATCATTTTAAACTACCTCCATTTTTGCTCCAAGAGTTTTCATTGACCCAACATAAGTTGGGTAAGTAACATTTATTGATTCTGCTGTTGTAATCTCGGTCTTTCCTTCTGCAATCATGCCTGCCAGGCTTAGAGCCATGACAATTCTGTGGTCTGCATGGCCTCTTACCTTAGTTCCCTTAAGATGGCTTTTGTGGATTATCAGCCCCTCTTCCCTTTCTTTGATGTCTGCGTTCATTCTACTAAGCTCTTCTGTCATTACTTTTATCCTATCTGTTTCTTTTACTCTTGCTTGAGCAACATTAACTAAGGTAGTTGTGCCATTTGCAAAACATCCCAGAACTGCTAATGAAGGCAATGCGTCTGGTGTGCTGTTTATATCTAGTTCACAGCCTTGCAGTTCTTTTCCTTTGATCCTTATTCCGTTATTTTCTATTGAAATGTCTGCACCCATTTTTTTCATATAATCGATAATTGCTTTATCACCTTGAACATCATTTGGATCCAATCCCTTAATTAAAACGTTTGATGGCAAGATAGCAGAAGCTACGAGGGGGAATGCTGCTGAGCTCCAATCTGCTGGAATTGTCTTTTCAAATGCCTTATAGCGCTGATTGCCGAATACCTTGAATTGTGTAAAATCCTTTGAAGATTCATACTTGATTCCTTGTTCATCGAGCCATTTCAATGTCATTTCAATATATGGCACTTCATTAGGTTTTATAACTGTAATTTTTGAATCTTGCTCTAGCAAGGGGCAAGCAAGCAATAAGCTGGATACATATTGAGAGGTCAACCCAACAATCTCTGTAGAGCCGCCTGACATTTTACCCTTAATCTTTATTGGACAATACCCATTATTTTTGACAGACAAAGCTTCTGCACCTAATTCGTTGAATGACTTTAAAAGTGGTTGAATTGGCCTTGTTCTCAAGGATTCGTCTCCATCCAATTCTACTTCAGAATCACATAAAGCTGCTATTATCCCTGATATTAAGCGTAAAGAGGTTCCGGAGTTGGCTAGATTTAGTATTTCTGCAGGGGCATTGGGTTGATGGTTAAATCCATTAACAATCCATTCTTTTTCATTATCTGTGTTGATATTTGCTCCTAAAGCTTTGCAAGCATTTATAGCTGCTATTGTGTCTTCTGATTTTAGTGGATTTAGAATTTTCGATGTGCCCTCTGCTAAGGATGCTATTATAACAGCCCTAATTGTATGTGATTTAGAGCCCGGGATTGTAATTTCCCCTTCAAGTTTTTCTGTTTTTTCTACTACAAGTTTCATATTAAACCTCCAAAAATAATCTGGCTTGTTCCTCAGCCTGATTTATGAACATATCGTATCCGGATACTGTGATAAAACCAAGTTTTTCTGCTTGTTTTAAAAGTTTTGTTGTTTTTGGTGTGTATACTGAGTCAAAAACCAATGCATTTTTTTTAGATATTTTCCTCAATATTTTCTTTTTAATTGGCGTATTTTCTATATTGGGTTCCATGCCGATTGATGTTGCGTTTATGATTATATCGATGTAGCTTAGCTTGGGCAATTCCTTTAAGGCTGCTGAACTACAGTTAAGTTCTTTGCTAAGATTTTTTGCTTTTTTTTCTGTCCTGTTAATTATTATAAGGTTGCCTCCTTCATTAACTATGCCATAAGCGATTGCCCTTGCAACTCCCCCTGCACCCAATAACAGCACATTTTTTCCTTTGATTCTTGTCTTTGAGCTTATTGCCTTAATCGCTCCTGTAATGTCTGTGTTGTATCCAATTAGCTTGTTTTTTTTCTTTATAACTGTGTTTACTGCCCCGATTTTTTTGGCTAATGGGCCTACTTTATCTAACAATCTGATAACTTTTCTTTTAAAAGGGATTGTAATGCTTAGCCCAGATATTATTGGCTTGAATTTTCTTATAAATGAGCTTATATCATTAACCAGGAAATTCACATATATCTTTTCTGATTTCTTAAATTTCCTATTATGAAATATGTACCCTTTACTATGAGATACTGGGTTTCCTAACAGACCAAATATTTTTGGGTTTTTTAATTCATTTACATGGTATATTTCCTTTAACGCTTTTGCCTGTATTTGACCGGGTGCTGATTCTTTTCCTTTTTCTAGGCTGCCAAATGTCAGGAATGCCCCAAATGGAACACTTAAAATCCTGGAGATTTGCCCTTTTTCCCCCATGCATAGGGCTATAATTTTTATTTTTTGCTTTTTTGCTTTTTTGATAAGGCCTAATATTATAAGGTTATCTTCTATAGAATTTGCATATGTAACTATCTTTATTATGTCAGGATTTAACTTTTTAATTTGAGAATATCTTGCATTGATCTCTTTTCTATCTGTCTTTTTGAAATTGTGGAAAGAAACGATTATTCTTGTATTTTGTTTTTCTTTTATAATATTCTTAATCGATTTTTCTCCTAATGATATGTCCAGGTCTATAAAGCCTGCTTTCAGCTCTATTGCTTTCTTTATAAGCTCATGGCGTTTTTTTCTGTCTGTAACTATAGCCTTCCTGTTGGTTCTCAGTAATTTTTCCAGTCTGCTTGTGTTTATATCTTTTATAAAGTCCAGCCTTAGCTCTACTAAATCTGCATTTGATTTTCTGATGTCTTTCAAAGCCTCTTTTACTGTTGAGGCTACTATTGGTATTGCAATCATTTTTCTACAATTGTTTCCTCTACCTTAACTCCAAAATGCCTTCCTGCTTCCTCTACAAAAACTAACACTTCATCTCCTTTTTTAAGCTTAACAATTGAAACTGGTTTTCCGTTTGGCTTAACCAACCTTATTGTTTCTGCGTTCTGCAATATCAAAGATATGTTTTTGTTACCTGCCTTTGCTTCAACCAACATCAAAGGGCGTTTTTCCACTTTGGCCCTTCCGATTATTGCTATCTCTGTGCTGCCTTTTGCATCTACAACCAGTGCTTCTGTTCCTGTCTTCAGCTCTGATAAATATTTTGTTTTTCCTCCAGGAACTTTTATGTAAGCGTGAACTGCTGAAGCGTTAACCCTAAACGGCCTTTGGGCAACGTATGGGTTTTCAATTGATTCTGAATGCACTAAAAACATTCCAGAGCTTGAATCACCTACAAGCATGCCCTGGCCTATTTTCATATTTGTGCATGTGTCTATACAAACTCGGTCTCCCATCCCTACTGCTTTTACACCCATTATCTTTGCTTTTACAAGAGGTATTTTTTCTGAAGATGATTTAATAAGTGATGCTGTTTTTTTGATTTCGTTTAGGTTGTTTGTCGTCAATAAAACCCCATCTACGCCTTTTTCCAGGGTTTCTAATGCTGTCTTTGCTTCTGTTGAGTTTTTAACTTCTGCTATAAGGCCACGGGCCTGTGAAATAAGGTTTTCTAAAGGAATGACTGTCCAGTCTGTTGTTTTTACTATCACTAATTTTGATTTTGATTCTTTCAATGCCTTTTTTTCATCATCTTTATTGTTGATTGTCACTATAACAACATCTTTTCCAAGCTTAAGGTCTCCATCCTGGCTTATTGTCTTAATCAGGCCAAGTTCTTTAACTTTTTTTGAAAAACCTTTTGGAACTAAGACTGCGTCTGCATTGCTCTCTAATGCTGTTGTGATTATTTTTTTATTCCATTTAAGTGCATTAACCCAAAACATCTTCATTTTTTCACCTTTTCATTTTTCACCTTAATACACTACATGCTTGTTTTGCGCTTTTTTTGTGGTGAACTACCTCGCATACTGCTTTAACGAATTTTGCAGGATCCTTATACTGGAAAGAGTTCCTTCCCATTGCCACTCCTGCAGCTCCTGCTTTCATGGCATCCTCTATCATTTTCAAACATGCTTCTTCGTTTCCTTTTGAACCTCCTGCTATAATAACAGGCACAGGGCACCCTTCAATAACCTGTTTGAAAGATTCTACACTTCCCGTGTATACTGTTTTTACAATGTCTGCACCTAGCTCTGCACCTACTCGCGCTGCCAGCTTAACTGCTTCAACATCTTTTTCGTCTTTTATCTTCTTTCCACGAGGATACATCATAGCCAACAAAGGCATTCCCCATTTATAACATTCTCTTGATACCTCTCCCATGTCTTTCAGCATTTCTGCTTCATCTTCTGCACCTATATTTACATGTATCGAGACTGCGTCTGCACCCAATCTTACTGCTTCCTTAACAGTACAGCATTGCACCTTATGGTTGGGGTCTGGCCCTAAGCTGGTAGATGCTGAGAGGTGTATTATTAACCCAACATCTCTTCCTCCAGAACGGAGTCCTGCAGCAACAATTCCTTTATGCAATACTATTGCGTTTGCCCCGCCTTCTGCTACCTTATTAATTGTATCCCTCAGGTTCTCTAGGCCTTTTATTGGCCCAACTGTTACCCCATGATCCATTGGGATGACGACAGTTTTACCTGTATTTCTGTTCATTATTCTTTGCATCCTTATTTGTTTTCCAACCATTTGTTTCACCTTTTGTGTTTTTTATTTTTGTGTAAGTCTGTTTACCAGTTTTAAACAATGAGGGTCCCAGGCATTAAAATTAACCTAGAGGCCCTACCAAAAATAAAAATAAAAGAAATTTTGACCTAGAAAGAACTCATTCAATATTGAATTTATCTTCCCAGCCATAGCCATCTTAGATAGGTATTAATGACCCCCTGTTTATAAACTTTTCGTCTAAAAATAAGAAAAAAAATTATTTAATTGGCTTCATGCCTTTCCAAGCTGAATCAAATAGGGTGTCTAATGCTTTTGCAAAGAATGGTGTGTTTACCCATACGCCTACATCGTAGGTTGGGTGCACTTCTGCATCGTCCAATACCATGAAAATAAGCTCTTTGCCATCAACAATACAGAACCTTGCTTTGCTATCTGTGTGCCTAACTTCTGCTAAACCTTTTAGGTCTTTAACTGATGACATTGCTTCTTTTGTTATTGGCGCTGCAATTCTGATTTTAACACCGCGTTTCTTTATCTTCTCAAATGTGGGCTTTAAACCTTCAACTTTTCTTATGAACCCTTGGGTTGTTGTCATCATGGTAACGTTGTTTTCTGCGTTTCTAATAGTCAATTCTAGATGGTTGTATAGGTTGTGCCTCCCTCTTAAAGAACCTGATAAATCAGCTGGCTCTACTAGCTCTACACCTTGAGTATGCAAAGCGTTTAATTCGTTAATAACTTCTGTTCCTTTTAGTTCTTCTAATCTTGTGATTTGATCTTTTGCATCTTCTTTAACGTTCTTTTTTACCCTTTCCAAAACTTCCTGCGGCGGAACGGCAAGATATTTTATTGGCTTACCTAGCTTCATAATCACAAATCCTTTTTTCTCAAGGCTTTCTAGAACATCATAACTTCTGCTTCTTGGAACGTCTGCAATATCACTTAATTCCCCTGCTGTAGAAACTCCTCTGCTCAGCAATGCAGTCCAAATTTTAACCTCATAGAGGTTTAACGAGAAATATCTTCTTAGTTTGCTTAAAAACTCCTCTTTCACAATCATTTAAATTCACCCCCTTTTTTTGGAGAAGTATTTTCACTTCTCATTGGGGTAAAAAATTGGTACTACTTAATATATGTTACGCTTTTTTACCTCGGTAAAGTACTTTTACTTGAGACTAGTAACAAATAATTTTAACTCTTTAGTTAAAACAATTAAGGATATGTTAGTATAGCTTATATATAAATATTGTTGCAAAAGAAACTATATTTTAATATATTACTTTATTTTAATCTAAGAAGGGGGTAAAAAAGAAAAAAAATCATACCCTATCTTTTAAAAGGTGTTCAACCACAGAAGGGTCTGCTAATGTTGTTGTATTTCCTACATCTGTTCCGCCAGCAGCAATAATTTTTAAGATTCTTCTCATAATCTTTCCAGATCTTGTTTTTGGCAATGAATCTGCAAATTGAATCTTGTCTGGCTTAGCGATTGGCCCAATTTCTTTCGCAACGTGTTTTCTTAACTCTTCTACCAGTTCTTCTGATTTTTCAACGCCTTGATTTAATGTTACGAAAGCGTACAATGCCTGGCCTTTTATTTCGTGAGGCATTGGAACAACTGCTGATTCTGCAACTTTTGGGTGTGAGACCAAAGCTGATTCTACTTCTGCTGTCCCTATTCTATGGCCAGATATATTGATAACATCATCAATTCTTCCCATCAGCCAATAATCTCCGTCTTGGTCTTTTCTTGCGCCATCACCAGCAAAATACATGTTTGGGAATCTTGACCAGTATGTTTCAACAAATCTGTTGTGGTCTCCGTATACGGTCCTCATTAAGCCTGGCCATGGTTTTTTGATTGCTAAATAACCACCTTCATTTACGCCTGCTTCTGAACCATCTTCCCTTAGGATTACTGGTTCAATACCAAAGAATGGTTTGCTTGCTGAGGATGGCTTTAAAGTCATAGCTCCTGGTAGGGGTGTTATTAATATACCTCCTGTTTCTGTCTGCCACCACGTGTCAACTATGGGGCATTTTTTGTTTCCAATATTGTCATAATACCACATCCATGCTTCTGGGTTAATTGGTTCTCCTACTGTACCTAACAATCTTAAAGAACTTATGTCATGCTTTTTTATTATGCCTGTTCCGAATCTTGCTATTGCCCTTATTGCTGTTGGCGCTGTGTAGAATATATTCACTTTAAATTTTTCTATAACCTGCCAGAATCTAGCATTATCTGGATAGCTTGGAACGCCCTCAAACATTAATGATGTTGCTGCGTTTGATAATGGCCCATAAACAATATAGCTATGGCCTGTAATCCAACCTATATCTGCAGTACACCAATAAATGTCTTTTGGGTGATAGTCGAAAATGTACTTGAATGTTTCTGTAACATATAACAAATAACCTCCTGTTGTATGCAAGACTCCTTTTGGTTTTCCAGTTGTTCCTGAAGTGTATAATATGAATAATGGGTCTTCTGCATCCATCTGTTCTGGTTCACATTCATCTTTGATGTCGTCTGATGACATTTCGCCTTCCCAATAACTATCTCTGCCATCTTTCATCTCAATTGGATTGTTTGTCCTTTTAACAACTATAATTGAGTTTATACAACTACATTCTTTTACTGCTTCATCTGCTGTCTGTTTTAAAGGGATTGTTTTGCCCCCCCTAAGACTTCCATCAGATGTTATAAGCATTTTACAGGTGCTGTCAAGGATTCTGTCTTTTAATGACTCTGCACTAAATCCCCCAAAAACTATGCTGTGTACAGCCCCAATTCTTGTACAAGCCAACATTGCTGTTGCAAGCTCTGGTATCATTGGAAGATACATGCAAACTCTGTCTCCTTTTTTTATGCCTTTTTTCTTAAGTACGTTGGCAAATCTGCACACTTCTTTGTGAAGTTCTGTGTAAGTATATTTCTTAACGTCGTCTTCTGGCTCTCCCTGCCAAATAATTGCTAATTTATCTCCATCCTTTTTTAAGTGCCTATCAAGACAGTTATAAGAAAGATTTATTTTTCCGCCCTTGAACCATGTAAATTCTACTTTTTCTTTATCCCATTCAAAAACAGAATCCCATTTCTTGAACCAATGCAAATCTTCTTGTGCTTTTTTTGCCCAAAAAGCAGGAGAGTTTTTTATTGATTCTTCATAAATCCTTTTGTATTCTTCCTCGCTTTTAATATAAGCTTTTTTGCTGAATTCCGGTGGTGGCGGAATTTTTCTATTTTCTGTACTTACAGATGTTATTGTTTTTTCTTCTGACATTTTATTTGCCTCCAGTTTTTTATGAGTGTTAAACCCCAAAAATATTTTCGCTTAAAGAAGTGGAAATTGTGGCCCTTTTTAAACTTTTTGGCATTATTTTATTAATTTAATTACTTCTTTAAATTTCTTAGTTCCTGCTTTTTTTAATAATTGAAAGATTATCATCTCTGTTGAAGCTATTAGGGCCCCTTCCTGTTTTGCCCTCTCTAGTGCTATTTTGTAGTCCGATTCTTTTCTTGAAGAAATTGCATCCTTAACTAAATAAACATTGAATCCTTTCTCGATTGCTGCCAAGGCTGTTTGTGTAACACAAACATGACTTTCAATACCGCAAATAATCAAATTTTTTATTTTCTTTGGTATTTTGAAATTTTTTTCATCAAAACAATTAAAATATGCCTTTTTGATTGGCCTGTAAGATTTTAGTTCTTTTTGTATTTTTCCAACTGTTTTTCCTAAGCCTTTTGGGTATTGCTCTGTTACTATGATTGCAATTTTCATTATTTGGAAAGATCTTATTAATTTTAGGGTGTTTTCAATAACTGGATTAATGTTTTTTATAACTGACAAGAATTTTTCCTGAATATCTATTACAATCAATATGGTATTTTCCTTTTTTAGAATATTTTTCATTTTAATAGTTTAATTTATACCTTAAGATCGCCCCTATTCCACCTAGGCCATTGAGTTTCTTTCCGCCTTCATGATCTGAAGAGATTATGTTTATGGTGCCTTTCATGGAGTCTACAATTTTCATTAAATTATCTATTTTTTCGTAATTATTTGCTTCTCTTGATTTTTGGATCAGTGATTCGGTAATCAGCAGGTCTTTTACAGCTCCAGCATTCACTGCGTTTTCTGTATCTTTTAATCCATAAACTGCCATATTGTTTTTTGATATCTCTGTCAATAATTCTTCTACCAAGCTCATTTCTTTAGCTATCCTATCTTCATGCAATGCTGCTTTTACTTCTGGCCTTTTTAGAACTTCGTCAATACCATTTTTTCCTGTTGCATTGCATGTTGCCAATAAAATCTTTTTCTTTAGCTCTTCATCTTTAAGTTCTTTTGTTAAGTCTTCTTTCCAGAAAGCTGGACTTGCCAATATAACCTTAACTATATTGTACCTTTTGACATATTCTTCAATTTTTTGTATAATATCCTGATAAAAGTTTCCCTCTTTTCTTTCTTCCATTGCCTTTTTCATTACTTTTCCTTGGATATTTGTCAGTAGATCGTAACCATATTTTTTAAGCAAAGCAAAATTCGCTTCTTCTCTGTCCATAACTACAATCAAAATTTTAGATGGCTTTTCTTGGCTGGCTTCTTTTAACCTATCAACCTGGTATTTTAACCATCTTTCTTTGATTAATGTAAAAATTGTGTTTGGCTCTAAATTGAAGGTGTGGTGCTCTCCTTTTTGAATATCTTCCGGGCCTTCTGTTATTATTCCTAAGGCCCTTAGGGTATTTGAGGTTTTACTGAATTCAATTTTTTCAATTTTTATTTTCAGGAAAATTGTTTTTTTGGCTACTGCTTGTTTTCTATCTGCTTCTTTTCCAATCTTTATTTTTCTTATAGTCTTGCCTTTAACTAAATCTCCTATATCGATTATTTGGCTTAGGTACCACAAATCATCCAAATCTTCGATTTTAAGTTTTGCTGTTCCTTTCTTCAAGTCTAAGTAAAGCTGTTTCATGATAGTTTGATTAAAACAATAAGTTTTAGAAATTTTGATTTCTAAACCGTATTGTTTTAGTAGTATACTAAAACAATAAGTTTATATATAAATTTATTTATTATTTCAATAAACTTAGATAATACTCTAAAAAAGGTGATACAGATGAGAAAATTGAAAAGCCATAAATTGCTTCACAATTTAAAGTCCCAAGGCGGCTTGAATGCTGCTATATTAATAGCAGTAATTGCTGCTGTGATTATAGTTTATATCTTATTTCTTCCAACAGAGGATAGAAAAGATTTATTGGAAGAAAAAAGTGATTATAAGGGCAGCAGTTCAAAAGAGGCTAAAATTGAGCTGCTTTCTGAAAATGTTGGAAGATTGGACCCAGTAGGAAATGTGAGAGATAAAGATATTCCTAATGTGTATATTTTTGAGACGACAAATTCCAAGGTTTTGGATACTATAAACCCCATATCTGTAAGAAATGGGTGGTTTGATAAGAGAGTTAAGGTAATCAAATTTACTATTGTTGATTTAGAGAATACTGATAATGTTGTTCTGAGTTTTTCTGCCCCTAAAAGAACAGGAATTTTATCTATAAAATTAAATGGTGAGCTTATTTATGAGTATGATATAAACAGCCTGAATGTTGAGCCAATAAAGCTTAAGAAAAGCTTATTGCAAAACGAGAATGAATTAGAGTTTAGTGTTTCTGGCGTTGGCGCTAAATTTTGGACAACTAATGAATATGCCCTGGACAATGTTAAGATAATTGGAGATCTAACTGATTTAAGCAGACAGGAAAGCCAGAATGTTTTTGCTTTGACTGATACAGAATACCAGAATCTAGAGAAAGCTGAGCTGCGGTTTATACCTTATTGCGCTTCTGCTGCTACTGTCGGTGTTTTAGATGTTTTTATTAACAATAGAAATGTTTTTTCAGCTGTTCCTGTCTGTGATGACAGATATGCGCAGGATGTCCCAATAAGCGCTTTAAGCGCTGGACAGAATAAGGTTATTTTTAGGACAAATAAAGGGAGCTATTCTGTAGAGCAGATTAATATGAGATTTACAGAGGAAGACACTCCTGAAGCTGTTTATTATTTTGAGGTAAATGAAACAACTTGGGAAGATATAGGGGATTATAATGCTTTATTGAAGATAGAGTTTGTTGATGACAAAAACAGGAAGAAATTTGACTTAAATGTAAATGACCATTTAGCCAGGGTAGACGAGGCAATTAGGCTATATGACAAAAATATCAACAACTGGATTGAGGAGGATAATAATTTTATCAAGATAACTCCTCAAAATACATTAGACATAGTTGAGCTGAAGGTTGTATTGGAAGAGAAATGAATCGTGTTTTTCTGAGGAATAAGAATGGCTAGTCTTAAGATTGAGGATTGGGTTGATATTCTAGGAGGTTTGGTTATATGGTAGTTGGAGGAGCGGCTACAGCTGCTAAAGGGGCTGCTGAGGCTGGAAAAGTTGTTGTGAAGGCAGGTGCTGAGGCTGCTAAAGGGGCTGCTGTAGTTGCGAGAGGAGCTGGTGGAGTTGTGAGGGGTGCTACAAAAGGTGCCGGAGGAAGTGCAAAATCAGCTTGGAAGGCGGCAAACAGTGCAGTTAGATTAAGTGCAAGAACTGCTGCAAGGGAAGGTGGTGGGGCTGGGAAAGATATTCTTAGTCTCGCAAGAGAGAAAGGCCTTTCAAGACTTAACCCTCAACAAATTGCAGAATATAAAAAGGCTGCTTTGAATAAAATAGCTAATAGCGGAGCTGATAGAAATGCAGGACGTATGAGTGGGTTAGCAGTTATGGAAGCTAGAGCAAAAGGTCAGCTTGTGGATGGTGATCGTCGAAGAAACATCACAGCTTCACCTATAGACAGAAAGTGGGATAAACAGAGGTTAGAGGCTGATCTTGCAGAAAAAAAGGGGGTTAGGGAAGCTGCAACTGCTGAAAAAGATGCTACAAAGAAAAATGAAAGACGTATTGAAAGGGAATCTGATGCTGCTAAAGCTATGACAACTGGGGCTGCTGCAGGGGCAGGATTTGGATTGGGTGCTTCTGCGGTTGGAGTAGTACATGATGTTGCTTATGTTGGTTTTTGGATGTTACTGACTTTAGCTTTGTCTGTGATTGATTACTTTTGGCTGCATTTTGGCGGATTGGATTATAAGGTATTTCTTCAATTAATTCGACCAGGCGGCATAGAATTATTGATAAGGATAATGCTTCCAATTTATGTGTTAGCTGTTTTGATTATTTTACTTGCGTTGGGTTCTGCAAAATCCAGGAAAGCTGGTATTTTTATTGTTGTTGTGCTTATCCCTTTAACTATAGCAAATTATTTGGAAACGACAATGGGGGTTAGGCAAATTCCATATATAAGCCTTTCACTTACGGTTACAACCTTGTTAGCTTCTATGGTTATTGTGTCTAATCTAATTGAAGATAGGGAGAAATTTTATTCTTGGGCTGTTTTGTTGGTTACTGGCTCTACTATTTTTTCATTAGGCGGGTTAGAGAGCGGCCCTCATCACTTATTGGTTGCTGCTTTAATATGGGCTTTTGTTTTAAGAGAGAGCAGTGAAGATTGGACAAAACCAAATTTTATGATTAGTGTTTTGCTGATAATTGACTTTTTTGGTTTTGGAGTATTAAGGTATTTTGCACCTACTTCATTAATCGCAAACAGGTTTGTGTTTCCTTTGTGGTTTTTGTTTTTGGTTTTTTATACTGGCCAGCAAGGAAAAAGCAGAGCTGCAAAGTTTTTGATGGTTGCTGTAATAATTTTTTATATAATCGCTTTAACAGAGGGGATGTATGGGTGGGCAAATATAAGGGCTCAAATAAATGTAGATAGTGCTGAAGTAGCCCAAGCAAAAGGATTTTTTGATAATGTTATTGCAAAGATAAAGGCTATACCTGCAAACATACAAAAACAGTTTGAAAGTAGTGTAGAGTACGCTACTGGCGGCTATTACAACAGCAAGGTAGAAGAGAACCAAGATCCGAGCAGTAAGCTTGGCGTATACCTGGAAGATGTAAAGCCGTCTAATAGCCAATTTGATAAAAATGATGATGTAGTAGTTGTATGGGGCAACCTGAGGGCAAAAACAATAGATGAGGCAATTAATATTACTATGGGCTGTTGGTCTGGTGAGGAAAAAGGAACCATCAAACCTGATGTTTTGGCTAAAGCAGAGGGGTATAAAATAGATCAATTTGAAGATATTGGTTTTGAGTGCAGGTTTGAACCTGGGAAATTGAAAGAGGGTACGAATGCTATTGAAGTTAAAGTAAATTTTAATTTTGAAACATTGGCCTATTTAAGAACTCATTTTATGGATATGCAAACCATGCGTGATTTGAAGAAAAATAATATTGATCCTTTGATTCATTATGGCATTCCTGACAGAAAAGGAGTTGGTGTTTCTACTTATGGGCCTGTAAAACTTGGGATGGGCACAAATGACCCGCCAATTGGTTTGCTAAGGGATGGAGATAGTTATCCTTACCTTGGAGTTACTGTTGAAAATGCATGGACCAATGGACAGATAAAAAATGTAACTGATGTCAGAATACAGATACCAGATAAGTTGGAGCTGGAAACAGATGACGGGACTTATTGCAGGGGCGAGTTTGAATTAGTTGAAGATAGTGAAGCAGGAGCAGAGGGTTATAAAACATATAAAGTTACGGAAGTAAGGATGAAGAAGGTTAAAGTGCCTATTACTACATACCAATCGTGGAGATGCTTGGTTAATGTGAAACAAGGCAGTGTAGGGGACGTTTTAGGCAGCGCACCAATAGCAACTTATTTTTATAGGGCAAGTGTGGATTATATTTACGAAATACAGACAACTGTCCCTGTTTTTGTCAGGTCTCTAAAATGAAAACGATAATTTTAGCACTAACTGTTTTGCTCCTGATTTCAGGATGCAGCGGAGGTTTCTTAGGAAAAAGCAGTAATGACGCTGCTTCGGTTACAACTGAAAAAATATATAAAGGAAAAGAAGGGTTAACCTGGAAATTTTTTGAAAATGCCCCTCCTGATGAGGTTTATGAGAACGGAATATTGCCAGTAGGGATTAGATTATTCAATAAAGGAGCTTCTGATATTAAGAATGGCTATTTGCTGGTATGGACTGATAATAATCAGATTTTGAAACTAGATCAGGATTCATTGATTCCTAAAGGGCTTTCATTTACAGATGATGGTATGATAAAATTTGATTTGAATGGAAAAAATGCAGAGTTTCAAGAAGGGGGAAGTGAAATTTTGACATTTAATTTTAAGACTGAGAAATTAAGTGTTATATCCCCAACTGCTAAAGAGCTTCCAGTTAAGGTCAAGGTAACTTACTGCCATAAATACCAAACAATAGTTGGAGAGACTGTTTGTATAGATGCGGGTTCTGAACAAAAAGTAAGGGATAAATCTTGTAAAGTAGAGAACTTGAATTTAGATTCACAAGGGGCGCCTGTCGCTGTTACTAAAATAGAGAGCGAGATGATTCCGATTGGTGGAAGCTCTTCTAAAGTTATCCCTAGGTTTACAATTCTAGTCCAGAATTTAGACCAAGGTATTGTAGTTAAGGATGATGTTGATATAAAGGATTCTTGTTCTAAAACAGTAATACGCGATAAAATTAAAGTGGTGGCTCGATTATCAAATGAGGATGGAAAGAATATGTTAAAATGCAGTAATGGCGGCATTGTTACCTTAGAAGAAAATAAAGGGACAATAGTGTGCTCTTATGAAGAAGGTTTTGATGAGAATATGGGGACGTTTTCTGCACCACTTTACATTACTTTGGATTATGGCTATACTAAAACCGGGTGGAAGGAGGTTAAGATAAAGAAGTTAGGGAAATAACAGTTGATTTAGCAAACCACAAAGTTTTGGGAATATGTCAGAAATCACAAAGCGATTTCTGAGCATGCTCAAAAACCTTTGGTTTTTGACAAACTCCTAAACCGTTATGGTTTTTAAACAAAAACCATAAAGTTTATATACAAAAATAATAAAGGGGTATTAATAAATGATTAAAATGGAAAAAAAGAGAGTTTTAATGGCTATTTTGATAGTTTTAATTCTTGCTTTGTCTGGATGCGGGATTAAAAGAACCGATGAGCCGTCTGAGGTAAATTATAGAGTTGGTACAGAGGGGTTGAAAGTAGAGTTTCCTACTGATGCACCTACTGAATTATATGAAAATGATAATAATGTTAAGTTTGTTGTTGAAGTAAGAAATAAAGGCGCTTTCCCCCAGAATGAGGAATTAGGGGATTTTGACGGCAAATTATGGGTAGGAGGATATGATCAAGGTATTTTAACTATATACCCTAAACTAGGTTCAAGTATTGGCCAGGGTGTTGATTTAAAAGGAGAAGAGCTTGAGGGCAGAAGCCCTTACAATAGAGATGGTGGTTATAGTGCTGTTGAGTTCCAATTAAATATTAATGATCTGCCTGATGGAATGCCTGTTTACAGTCCAAGCTTGATTTTTACTGCAACTTATTTTTATTATACAATTGCCAACCCAATTATTTGTGTTGACCCAGAGCCAAGGAGCACAAGAGTAAGAGAAAAAGTTTGCAGTATACAGGACACTATAAGTGTTGGTAGCCAAGGAGCGCCTATTGCTGTTACCCAGGTTGAGGAGAGTGTTACAAGCAATGATTTCCTGTTTAAAATATATATTGAGAATGTTGGCGGCGGTTTAGTTATTCCTGAATCGGCAATAGACAATAACCCTAATGAAGGTTATGATTGGAGAGACATGAACAATGTGCATATAGAGAAAATTGCTGTTGGAGATGTGCCTATGACTGAATGCAGGCCTGCACAAAATAAAGATGTACAATTAATTGGCGGTAAGGGTTATATTTTCTGCAGATTGGATAAAAGTATTGCGCAAGGGAAAGCATATGAAACTGCGTTAAATATCAAGTTGAGTTATGGTTATACAACTTCTGCTGAGAGAAGTATAAAGATTTTTGAGGAAGTCTCGTTTAGCTAATGAAAAAAAGATGGAGGATGGTAAAATGAGAAATATTATTATGGTGTTATTGGTTGTGAGCTTGTTTATTTTAGCTGGATGTGAAAAAGATGTATCTACAACTTTTACAAAGCCTTTTATTGGTGGCACACAGGCTATAAAGTTTGACCTTGTTGAGGGAAGCCCCCCTGCAGAGGTTTATGATGGCGGGAGCTATCCTTTTGAGGTTGCGGTTAATGTGGAGAACAAAGGAGAGTATGATGTTCCAAAAGATAAGATAACTATTGATTTAGTGGGTTTTTATCCTCCTGATTTTAATAACCCAAATATTACAAAAAATCCGGATGAGGATTTGGATAAATCTTATATTGATAGCGAAGGAAATGTAATACCTGGAACAGTGACTTATGTAACATTCCCCGGATTTAAGTTTTTGGGGAATCTTGCAGCTAATAATGAGTATAAGATAAGAGCTAATGTGTGTTATGTTTATGGGACAGTAGCACAAGCTGATTTATGTGTTTTAGATGATCTAACTAAAACAAAGGATGAGGTCTGTAAGGTTAGTGAGAGAAAAACTTCTTATAGCTCATCTGCTCCTGTTCAGATTGAAAATTTTGAAGAGAGTATTGCAGGAACTGATAAAGTTACTTTTTCCTTTGAAATTGTGCATAGGGGCTCTGGATTAGTTTCAAAGCAAGAGACAGATTGCAGTGATGATACTATAGACAAAAACAAGATGTGGGTTGAGATTGAGACTGGCTTAACTGGTTTAGAATGCTCTGGCTTGAGTGATGGCACTGCTACTACAGGCTATATCACATTGTATGGCGGGAAAAGGATGCTAAGATGCACACAGGATACTAGTGATCCCTCAATAGATGGAAAGGACTTTGAAAAGAAGGTAAACATGAGGGTAGTCTATGATTACAAAGAACATGAAGAAGTTAGTGTTATGGTCAAGCACACAACCTGATTTTCTTATTTATTTTTTATTGTTTTTTTGACAATGTGAACTGAGCTAGCAAAGTTTCTAGCTGAATAAATTCATCAGAGCCTTCTGTTAACCTAAACTCGATTTCTCCGCATTTTTCTACCATTAGCATTTTGGTTTTGTTGTCTAGATCTAAGTCTAATATCTGCTTTTGAATCTGTTTTATTATATCTATCCCTGATAAGCCATAATTAAGCATTGTATCTAATAATTTTTTTCTTGCCTCTACAAACTTGTTATCTATAGCCAGATTTAGAATCTCTACTACTTCTTTTGGCTCTGCAACTGAAGATAAACTGTATATCAGGTCTTCAGTAATATTTTTTGAAATTGCTGTGCAGCTTTGCATTACATTTTCCAGGCGCCTACAGTCCCCTTCTGATACTTGAATGATAGCCTTTTTTGCTGCTTCTGATATTTTTAGGTGCTCTTCTTTGGTGATTCTGTCAATAATCTGATGGAGGTCCTTTTCGTCTAGCGGCTTGAACCTAAAAACTGCGCATCTTGATTGAATTGGGTCAATAATTTTTGAAGAATAGTTGCACGAAAGCAAAAATCTGCAAGTCTTAGTATAATTTTCCATAGTCCTCCTTAATGCCTGTTGCGCTTCTCTTGTTAATGCATCACATTCGTCTAAGAATATTATTTTAAAAGGAACGTCGCCAATTGCTTTTGTTCTTGCAAAATCCTTTACTTTTACCCTTACTATATCTATGCCTCTTTCATCTGATGCGTTTAATTCAATAAAGTTTTGGCGCCAACTTTCTCCAAAAAGTTTTTTTGCCACAACTATTGCTAAGGTGGATTTACCTACCCCTGCCGGGCCGGCGTATAGCTGGTGAGGCATATTTTTTTGCGCTACAAATGCCTTTACTCTATTTACGATGTCTTTTTGACCTTTGATCTCTGAGAAATCTTGCGGCCTGTATTTTTCAGTCCAGATTGCGTGCTCCTGTTTTTCAGCCATAGAAATATGGAAAGGAAGCTAGTTTAAAAAGTTAATTATTTCTATATGATATCTTCTTCAGCTATTACTAAGAAATCTCCCATTGCGATAACTGCTGAGAAAGGGATTAATATATTATTTTCTTTGTCTTTTTCTAATTCCAGCTTTTCTGTGTATGATGTCGGGTTTTTAAGAATTATGTGGATTAGTTCTCCTGACCTAGTCTCAAAGATGATGTCGCCTACTTCACCAAAGCGCTTTCCTGTTTTTGAAACTACTGTTTTTCCAATCAATTGTTTTGAAAATTTTTTATCTTCTTCAGCCATTATAATCCCCCTTCAAGGTTTTTATTACAGTAATATGTATATTGCTATACGGAAGTTAGGTTATGTTATATATAAACTTTTTGTTTTTTATTTTGTAGTAGTGTCTTTAGCTTTTTTTCGTCATAACAATCATCTTTTAAGCCACAATTAATGCATTTATTCTGGTTTTTTTCGAAATTTGGTATTTTGTCTGAGTTTAGAAGGAAATTTACTTTTTTGATTAATTCTTTGACTTCAAGACGCATAAATGGGTTTAGGGGAATATGCCTCTTTTGTTTAGAGTCTAGATAGTGTACAAAACCTTCCTTTACCTCTGTTTTGAACTTTTCCTCTAATAATAAGGCATATGCTATTAGCTGGATTTTATGGCCGGGCCAAACGCCTTCTTTTGGGGTTTTACCTGTTTTAAGCTCGATTGGCACAAATCCTACTTGGTATACTTCAATTTGGTCAATGATTCCTCTTAGGCCTAGATTTTTAGATTCTATCCTTAGTTCTGATTCTATCTTAGGGGTTAGCTTTTCCCAAAGCTCTTCTCCAAAAATATTATTTTTAAGAATAAAATTGTGGATTAGTGAGGCTCTTGTTTCTGATTCTGCAAGTATTAAAGGCCAAGTTTGCTTGAAGAGGTCTTGAGGCTGAATATTGAATTGTTTTAGATCTTCTTTTTTCTGTTTTATGACATCTAATAGGATTTCTCTATATCTTTGGTGATATTTACCTTTCAGATCTTCCAAAGTATGCAATTCTTTTATGCTTTTTACAATCTCCTGTTCTACTAAATTTATGTTTTCGTATACTTTATGCCTTATTGATCCTTTAATCAGCGCTTCCTTTGGTGGCTCTGTTAGTTTAAGAACGTATTGAAGAAATAGCTTCCTTGGGCAGTACATATATGAACATAGAGTTGTTACAGATATCATCCAATATGGGAAGTTTTTTATATTTATATGGTTTTTTGTTTTGTAATGGATATAAACAAGAGTCTAGAACTGATAAAACAGGTTGGGGAGGAGATTATAACAGAGGAGGAGCTAAGGAAATTGCTTAGTGAGAAGAAGAATCCAATAGCATATGATGGTTTTGAGCCTAGTGGGACAAATATCCATATAGCACAGGGGCTCCTTAGAGCGATAAATATCAATAAAATGACTAAGGCTGGCTGTAAATTTAAAATTCTTGTTGCAGATTGGCATGCTTGGGCGAATAACAAGATGGATGGTAATTTAGAGCATATACAAAAAGTAGGTAAATATTTGATAGAAGTATGGAAAGCATGTGATATGGATTTAGATAATGTAGAGTTTTTATGGGCTTCTGATTTTGTTAAAGACGATAATTATTGGAAAATGGTAATGCAGATAGCGAGGAATAATACAGTTAATAGAATCGTAAGATGCAGCCAGATAATGGGAAGGAAAGAAAACGAAGCATTGCAGGCTTCGCAGATATTATATCCATGCATGCAATGTGCTGATATTTTTTATCTTAAATCTGATATCGTTCAACTTGGGAAGGATCAGAGGAAAGTAAATGTTTTAGCCCGTGAAATTGGGCCAAAACTCGGGTTTTGGAAGCCTATTGTGGTAAGCCATCATATGTTAATGGGGCTTGGCCAGCCACCGGCAATGAATTTACCTGCTGAAGATAGGGCTATTGAACTAAAGATGAGTAAAAGCAAACCAGATATGGCTATTTTCATGACAGATTCTGAAGAAGATATCAAAAGGAAAGTAAACAAAGCGTATTGCCCAGAGGGGATTGCCCAAGAGAATCCAATTTTGGAATACTGTAAATACATAATTTTTGAAAAGTTGGATACATTTAAAATTGAAAGACCTGAAAAATGGGGTGGTAATTTGGAATTTAGTTCTTATAGGGAATTGGAGAAAACATTTGTAGAAAAAAAATTACATCCAATGGATTTAAAACAAAGTTTTGGCAGATATCTGAATGATTTATTAGACCCTATAAGAAAAAAACTAGAAAAAAATAAAACTGCACAAAATTTAGTTAAGGAAATTGCTGCTTTTAAGATAACCCGCTAATTTTTATTCGTAGAACCAATAATCTTTTATATTCTATTCCCTTAAATCACCTAAAAGATATTTCAACTATTAAATTATGATTTTTGCTTTGCTAAAAATCATTTAGATAGTTTCAACAAGGAAATAATTCGGTGATTCAAGATGAATTTAAAAAATAATAAAAAATTTGATTTGATTGTAAATATTAAAAATAATCGAATTTGGTTACCTAAAAGTATTCAAAAGACTATTGGCAATCAATTTATAGAGATTAAAATTGGAGACATTTGTTTTATTACTAAATTAACTAAAGAAGGCAGGTTTTTTATTCCAAAAGAATTGAGATGGAATATTCTAAATGAGCCTACTAAAATCCAGTTTTCAATCTTAAAAAACATTTATAGGCCAAAGAAGTTTATTTTGAACAATAAAATAGATGTGTTATCATTCATTCCTGAAAAAATCTTATCTGGTTTTGATATCCTTGCTTTAGAGGAAGAAAATAAGATTAAGTTATGGTATTCAACTAAAGGAAGGCCAAACGATATAACCATAAATAGATTTGTACCTCTAGAATTTTTCAGATTGCTCGGCTATTACCAAGCAGAAGGCGGAAAAGTAAAATTAAGAAAAAGAAGAGGCAGAGAGATTAATTTTACGAATGCAGATATGGGTTTAATTGAAGATTTTCTAAAATATTGGGGATATCTAGTTAACTTGAATCTATGCAAATGTACTATAAGGTATAATCCGCAACTTAATTATGAAAAAATAATTGAGGTTGAAGATAAATTGATTTCTATAGGAATTAAAGCAGAAAACATTAATGATAAACAAGCAAAAAGGATTAAAGAGTATACGGTAAGAATTTGGATAACCAATTCTCTTTTAGCTGAGATTATAGATAGCATGATGAATGAAGTGAGAAAGTATTTGATTGGAAGTAAATCAAACAAAAAATTAATTGTCTATTTCTTGCAAGGTTTGCTCGCAGGAGATGGTAATTTTTACAGTACAAGAGATAGAAAAGGGTGTTTACATTCTTATTTAAGGGTTTTTGAGTGTAATGGTGGGTTTGTAAGTGATTATAGAAAACTATTTGAAAGTTTAGGTATAAATGGAAAAATAAAGAAAATCAAAAATAAAAATTTGTATATATTTGAATTATTTGTAAATTGGGCTTACTTATTAAAAATATTAAAATTGGGTTTGTTAGAAAAATCCCCTGAAAACCAAAAGAGATTGGAAAATGCTATAAAGCAACATAGGGGTTATAAGTTTGGGTGGTTAACTAAAAGTAAGAGTTGAAGAGGGGTTGTTTAATTTTAAACAAATCTTGTAGTGTTCTTTATATAGATTCGCAAGCTTCTTTAAGTCCTTCTAAATCCTTAAGTAGATTGTTTCTGCTTGACTTAAATGCGTTATCTATATTTCTCTGAACATATTGGTTATATATGTAGTCAATAGAGTTTGAATATACAGATATTGTTATATTACCTTTACACTTGAAGACTAGCTTATGAACTACATTTAGGCCTACATGGTTTTCTTTTCTGTTATCTTCTGTATCTGTTCTGGTATATATAACCTCATATTCTTGGAATTTTCCATTCAATACCTCTATAGTTTTAGGGTCTATTTCGTTTACCTCATCAAAACCAATTTCGTCTAAGAGTGAAACTTCCATTTTCTCATTTGATTTTGGCTTTTTAAAGGAATTCTTAAAGTTCTCTTCATTATCACTTATTGTTTCTGTGTCCTCTGAAGAATGTATTTGAGATATTTCTTTTAAGTCTTCAATAGAAGTAATTGTATTGCCTAACTCATCAATTACCATCTTTTTATATTTATATGTTTGTGGGTGGTATTTTCTGGTAATTTCATCATAAACTTTTATTGAATTGTCATCATCTATTGAAATATGGCTCAATATGTCTTGGATTTTTTTGACTTCAAAAGAGTAATCTACCCCTAATTCATTGTTTATACTTTGTTGTAATTCATATATTTTGTTAGGATATTTATTTGCAAGCGGACAGTTTATTGATACTTTGTATACGTCAGATATTATGTTTCTTGTAGAGGTATCAAATCCAGTATTTATTGCGTCTACTTTGTCATCTGTTGCTGAAGTTGATTCGGCAAAGTAATCAGGAATTACTCCAACAAATAAAGTTGGGCTGCATTTAAAGTTAAGAGAATGTGCTGTTATTATGTTGTTTTGATAAATCCAATATACTCTTTTATCTTTCACATCTAAACTTGAGAGATGTATGTCTCTAAAGTAATTATCAGAGCTTATAAAATTAGCTGGTTCTACTTCTTTGTCTTTGATTAAGGTAAAGAAGATTTCATTTAGAAAGTTATCATAAGAGTATTCATCTAAATTATGAGATTCGGCTATTATCAAATCATCAAAACCATATTTCAGGAAAGAAACAGTATCATTGCTAAGATTATCCATTGAAGACCATATCTTATTCTTTGCCCAAATGACCTCATTCAAATTTGCTTGAAGGTCACTAAGTGTATATTCTTCTAGAGGGGTAGTTTCGTGTGTTTCCTTAATTTCCTCTTGCTTAAGTGGTTCTTCTTGGGCTTCTATTTTAGGCTCTTCTTTGACTTCATCTCTATCGCAAATACCATTATCATCATTGTCTAAACAACATTCAGAACCAACTAAAATGTATGGTTTATCACATACAACTTTTTGTCCACAGCCAACTAATAAAACCAGAACCAACAAACAAACTAATATTATTTTCTTCATAACTACCACCCCATCACTTGCATATTATTCGTATAAATATTTGATTCTATATAAATATGTCGTCGTTATGGTGGTTTATGGTAATATCTGTTTGATACAACAAAGGGTTTTGAGATTACACGTTAAGATTGTTCGATAATAGCCAAAGCATAATTCTTTGTAAGGTATTTTTTAGCTACTCTTAAAATATCTGTTTTTGTTACTAATTTTATTTTTGGGATATAATCATTCAATAAATTAGCATCTTTAATGCTTTCCCAGTATCCCAGTTCATCTGCTAAATCTTGGGTGTCTTCATTTTGCAAAATATGCTGGCCTATAATAAACCCTTTTGCCTCTTTTAGTTCTTTGGTTGTTAGGTTTGCTAGATTTTTGAATTCTTTTAAGATTATATTGATGATTTTTTTAATGTTCTTCTTGTCTGTGTTTAAGTATACTGCAAATGTGCCATAATCCTTCTCTGCCTCATGGTGAACTCCGACTTCATAAGCTAATCCTCTTTTATTCCTTATCTCGTCGAATATTCTTCCTGATTGGCCCTTTCCTAGTATGGATTTGATTACATCTAGAACATAAGAATCTTGATTTGCCCTATTAACTGTTTTATAACCTAAGACCATATAGGAGTTTAGAATTTTTCTTTTTTCTTTTTTTGTTGTCTTTCTTTGTTTAGGTTCTGTTATTCTTCTTTTTTTAGGCAATTTACTTGGTTTGAAGTTTTTGAATTGATTTTTTATTTCTTCGATAATCTCTTTATTGAAGTTTCCTACGATGGTTAATATGATATTATTAGGAATGTAATATTTATTATAATAACTTAGCATGTTTTTTCTTGTTAGGCTTTTAACTGCCTTTACCGTACCATAAGGCGGTAGTTTGGCTGGATGTTTTTTGAATAAAGCTTTATCAAACAGAATCCATTGATGGAATCTTGGTTCATCTTTATGCAAGTTGATTTCTTTTAATATTATTTTTCTCTCTTTTTCTATCTTCTTTTTTTCGAATAATGGATTTTGGAGTATGTCTGCTATTATATCTAAAGCTTTCCGTGAGTGTTTTTTTGGAACTTTAACATAGAAGCAGGTTCTTTCATTAGAGGTGTAAGCATTTAGTTCTCCTCCAAGGCTTTCTATTTCATTTGATATTATCTTAGAATTTGGGCGTTTTTTAGTGCCTTCAAAAACCATATGCTCTATAAAGTGAGATATTCCGTTGATTTTGATATTTTCGTTGTTAGAGCCTGTTTTAACTGTTGCTTGTATGGTTATTGTCTGTGTCGGCTTATTTTCCAGAATGATTGTTAAGTTATTTTTTAGCTTTATTTTCATAACACAATATTTAAATACAAACTTTATATATTTTTCCTTTACGGGAAAATTTCAAGGTATATTTACATTTGTGAAATTTTCCCTAGTTCAGTAAAATTTAAAAAACACGCTTCAAATTTTATAAACTATGGTTAAAATAAAGGAATTTCAAGAGATTTTAAAGAAAAAGAAGATCGATTTTGCTATTTTTTGTAATATAGATTTTGTTAGATTTGATTGCGATATGGCTTATTTCTCTGGTTATGGTGGTATTGGGGCATTAATCCTACCAAAGGATAAAAAACCATTTCTTATTGTTTCCAGGGATGGAGCTGCAAAGGCTAAAAAGCTTAAGATAAAAAGTTATGTCCTCCCAAAGAAAAAGAGGCTTTTTGAGTTTATCAAAGAAAAAGTAAGGCATAGTAAAGTAAAAAGCAGAAAAATTGGGGTTAATAAAGAAGAATTTACATTATTGTTGAAGGACTACTTGAAAAAGAATTTTAAAAAGAGCAGATTAATGGATTTAAGAGAAGAGCTATACAAATTAAGGGAGATAAAAACAAAAAAGGAAATTGAAATAATAAAAAAGGGATGTAAAATCTCTGATGAAATTTTAAGGATGTGTTTTAAGGATTTTAAAAAATTTAAGACTGAGGCAGAGGTAAAGGCATTTTTAGAGTATGAAACAAAAAAAAGAAACTGCGAGCTGTCTTTCCCTACTATTGTTGCTTCTGGAAAAAATTCAAGTGAGGTTCACCATGATACTTCTGATGAAAAGATTAAAAGGGGTTTTTGTGTAATTGATTTTGGGATTAGATATAAGAATTATTGCACTGATACCACAAGAACTGTTTATGTTGGAAAACCAACTAAAAATGATGCTGAGATTTATAACAAACTTTTGAGAGTACAAAAAAAAGCTATTATAGATGTTAAAGTTGGCGAGGAATGTAAAAATTTAAACGAAAGCGTAAAAAGGAGTTTAGGAAGTAATGCAAAAAACTTTATACATGGGCTTGGGCATGGTATTGGAGTAAAGATACATGAATTACCGAACTTAACAGAAAAAAGCAGCGATAAATTTGAAAATGGGCAGATATTGACAATAGAGCCAGGCATTTATTTTAAGAATTTTGGTATAAGGATAGAAGACGATATTTTGATATTGGACAATAGGGTTTTTGTTTTGACAAAAACACGAAAAGAACTGATACTTGTATAAATATCGGCTTTCTGATAGTAAATTTTATCAACTACCAAAAGATTTATTAATAGCTAATTTTTAGGATAAGATGATGAAATACAATCTAAAAACTTTTAATGCAGAAGTTGATTATTATATAAAAAAATTTAAAGGCAAGGTCAAGAATAAGGTTGTTTTTGTAATTTTGAATATAAAACAAAATAAGGCGTTTTATTCTATAGCACCCCTATCTAGAGCAATACATGAGCTTAATGGGGATTTGCATGTTATGCTTATAGATGAAAACAGCATAAACCTTGAAATTCTAAAAGACATTTGGTATGTTTATGGTGATTGGGTGAAGAGGAGATTAAAAACAAAGAAAGTTGGGGCATTAAAATCATTTGTAAGCGCTGTGAATAAAAGAACAAAAACTAAGGTATTTAAGGAGATTTTTAAGAGGCCAGAAATAATATTGAAAGCAGAGCAAAAAGGATTTAGCGGAACCATGGAGTTAGAGTACAAGCATAGCTGGCATAAGGTTTACAGATGGAAGGAGTTGTTGGGAACAGCTTCTAAGATTTGGAAACAAGGATTTAACTTAAAAAAAGGGGAAAAGGTTGGTATTTCTTTTGTGCTTGTGCCTAGTGAAAAAAACACTGAACTTCCATTAGAGGATTATTTGGACTCTTATTCTATTGCTATGGCCCTAGCTTATGCTGCTAAAAAATTTAAAGTAAAATTAAGGGTTGGGGCTTCTTCTGACCGGTTTTCTTTACTTGCAAAGCCAGTGAGAACTGCTGATTTGATAACTACATTAAGGGGTTGTGAGCTTAGTAAAACTGTTGATGAGGATGTTTTTAAGAAGTATAATGAGTTTTCTAAGTTGTTAAAAATTGATATGATGGACAATACACAAGCTGGTTTTGGAATACATGCCAAGGGCTATTATGGGAGGCATTTCTTTGGGGATTCGATAGGGTATCCTTCATTAGACAAAAAAACCAGGTGGAGCAGCCCAGGGCAATTAATGCTGAAAGACAGGTATGAGCCACAGACAGCTTTAGAGAAGAGAGATCCAATGATGAGGTATGCTATTACGGAAACTTTACCGATTGATATTTTTATAGAAACTTGCAATATCAACTATAACAAATTAAGGAAGAGAAGCATGAAGATCAGAGATATCTTCAATAAATGTGATTATATAAGGGTTGTTGGCGAGAAAATTGATGGGTACAAAACAGATTTTACTGTTAATTTGGTTTCAAAAGATGGGAGAAGAATGCTGTTTACTGCAGCTGATTCTGATGTGACCAGCATAATTGATAAGGAACATTATAAAAGAACAAAAATGAAGGCAGGAGCTTATGCAAATTTCCCCAGTGGTGAAACTTTTGTTACTCCAGAAAGCATTTATGGTATGATGGTTGGTGATGTTGTAATCAATATTGATAGAAGTTATGTAATACCTGAAAAATCCCCCATAATAGTGGAATTTACAGGAAATAGATACAATGTAATAAAAGCACATAAAAAAATAAAAGATGCTATGGCAAGAGAAAGGAATGAAGCAAGACAGAAGATTAATGATATTGAAAAGAATGGGAGCTTGCCTAAGGAAATTATTAAAATTTATAAGAAAAATTTTTGGAATATTGGCGAGTTTGCGGTTAATACAAATCCTAAGGCAAAACTTTGTGATTATCTTATTGTCAACGAGAAAATTGCCAGGATGATACACGTAGCCTTAGGTTTAGGGTTTGAGCCTGATAGAAAAACAATGTATCATTGGGATATTGTTGTAAATGCACCTAAACAGAAACTTGATATTTATGGGGTTGGTAAAGATAAAAAGGTTCACTCTGTCTTGAAAAAAGGGGAGTTTGTTGCATGAATTTGCTAGAAAAAGCCATTTTAAATATTTTTAGAATCAATATGGGGGTTAAAAGAAAAGAAAGAGTTCTTGTTGTTGTTGATAAAAATAAATTAAGCTTAGGTAAGTTGTTTGTTAAAGTTGGTTCAAATTTTACCAGCAATATTGATTTGATAGAGATTCCTGTAGGCAAAATCAATGGTGATGAACCTCCAAAGGAAGTAGCAAAGAAAATGCTAAATTATGATGTAGAGTTATTGATAACAACAAAATCTTTAACGCACACTAAAGCTAGGAAAGAAGCTTGTAAAAAAGGAGCTAGAATTGCAACATTACCTGATATTACTAAAGCTATGTTAAAAAGGGCTTTGAATGTGGATTATGATAAGATTCATAAAAGAATTGCCAAGATTTGTGATGTGCTGGATAAAGGGCGGGTTGTTAAAGTTATGAGCAAGAAAGGAACAGAAATTTCTTTTAGTATTAAAGGCAGAAAATCCCATGGAAGAACTAGCGGGATTTTCAGAGAAAGGGGAAAGTATGGAAATCTTCCAGATGGGGAGTCATTTATTGCTCCTATTGAAGGGAGTGCTGAAGGTATTTATGTTGTAGATGGCTCTTTGGGAAGCAACGGTAAAGTGGATAAATCGGTCAAAGTTTTTGTTGAAAAGGGATATGTTAAAAAAATTGAAGGGTGCATAAATGCTAAGCAATTGATGGAAGATTTAAATTGTGTTGGCAAAAAAGCAAAAAATATTGCTGAATTTGGTATTGGGGCTAATGATAAGGCAATTATTACTGGGAATATGCTGGAAGACGAAAAGGTTATGGGAACTTGCCATATTGCTTTAGGAGATAATTCTGGTTTTGGCGGTAAGGTGAAAGTTCCTTTGCATATAGATGGTTTGATTAAAAAACCCACAATTTTTGTGGATGATAAAAAAATAATGAAAGAAGGAAAATTATTGGTTTGAACCCAAAAGTTTTTAAATGGAAATCTAATTATGTGTGTTATGGCGCCACCAGAAACCGATGATAAAAGTATACTAGACAGCGTTATTTATAATTATACCAGCAAGTCTTCGCAGTTAGAGGAAGAGAACAAGATTCTTAAGGAAACACTTAATCAATTAAGGGTGGAGATAGAAACATTAAAAATGCCACCTTTGATGGTTTGTGAAGTGAGGGAATTACACGGAAATACAGCAATAATCTCTATACCTAATGGCAATCAATTTTCAGTTAATATTGCTAGTTCTTGTGAAAAATTAAATGCTGGAGATATGGTTTTAGCAGAACAAAAAAATCTAACAATAATAAAAAAGATACCTACAGCAAGGAAGTTTAATGTTGAGAAGTTTGTTATAGTTGAGAAACCAACAGTAACCTGGAAGGATATTGGTGGGTTGGATGATCAAATAAGAGAAATAAAAGAAGTTGTGGAATTGCCTTTGAAAAGGCCTGAATTGTTTAAAAAAGTCGGTATTAGCCCTCCAAAAGGGATATTGCTTTATGGCGAACCTGGAACTGGGAAGACCCTTTTGGCTAAAGCTGTTGCAAAAGCTACTAATTCAACTTTTATTGAGATAGTTGCCTCAGAGTTAGTCCAAAAATTTATAGGTGAGGGGGCTAAGTTAGTCAAGGAAATATTTGAGATGGCAAGGAAGAAAGGGCCAGCTATAGTGTTTATTGATGAACTTGATGCTTTAGCTGCTAAAAGAATGGAAATTGGAACTAGCGGCGAAAGAGAAGTTAACAGGACATTTATGCAACTTTTGGCTGAATTGGATGGTTTTGATCCTTTGGATAATGTTAAAGTAATAGCTGCTACTAACAGAAAAGATATTTTAGATAGTGCTATCATAAGGCCAGGAAGGTTGGACAGATTGATTAAAGTTCCTGTTCCTAACAAAGAAGCAAGATCTGAAGTGTTTAAGATACATTCAAGGAATATGACTTTAGAAAAGGGGTTGAAGACAAAGGGTTTAATTGCGAGAATGGATAATTTTTCTGGTGCTGAGATACATGCGGTTTGTACAGAAGCCGGATATTTTGCTATAAGGAGTAATAGAACTACTGTTACAAAAGAGGATTTCTTAAAAGCTATAAAAAAAGTTAAACATGAAGAGCAACTTGAAGGCGATGATTATCTGAGGATGTTTGGCTAAAGAATTAGTATTTTATCTTTATTTTTCATTAAGAGCTGATATAATATTTTTGTTTCTGGTATAAATTTTTCTTTTTTAAGGAAATATTCTATTTTTTCTATTGGTGTGAATTTACCATGTTCTATCTCATTTTTGTCTAAAATTGGTTCACGATTTATTACGAAGTAGTATAATGCTACGTTTTCCTTGTCTTTTTCTTTGTATCTGCTTTGAAAGTTAGCTAAGAAATGGGGCTTTTCTGTAATGCCTGCCTCTTCTTTTGCTTCCCGTATTACAGTTTGCTCGTAAGAATCGCCTTTTGTGACGTGGCCACCTAAAACAATGCTGTAGTAACCTGGATTGAATTCTTTTTTTGTTGACCTCTGGTTTAGGAATAGTTCTCCTTTTTTGTTGAAGATGAAGAACATTACGCTTTTGTGGGTTAATCCTTTTTCGTGAGCTTGTTTTCTAGTTGATTCTCCTATTATATTGTTATTATCATCTACTATTTCAAAGATTTCTTCTGCCATTTTAAGAAAGTGCGTGCTCGTCAGTTACTTTACTCTCATCATCCTTGCGTCAGTGGGTGTTCACTAATTCATTGCACGCAGTATATCAGAATAGGTTGTTATTTTTAAATATTTGTTAAATTAGTTCAAAATCCACACAAATCCTATAAATTCCAGGCCCAAATTGGCCGCATTTAACAAGGTTTAAAATTCTGTATTTTTTCTTTGCTTCTTTGCAAGCTTTGTCTATTTTTTCTTTTGCTTTGCTGAATTCATTTTCGTTTAGAAAATCGTAAAAGTGAATTGTTGTGTTCTTTTTTGCTGCTTTAAGTGCTGTTGGCAAATAATCTTCCGCGCTTCTAGGCAAGGGCATTAAGATTCTGTCAAACTTCTTGTTTAGTTTAGGAACTATCTTTTTAACGTCTCCCTTGTATAATCTGATGTTATTTAGTTTATTTAACAGAATATTCTCTTTTTGGTATTTATATGCTACTGGATTAATCTCAATGGAGTAGACTTCTTTAGGTTTCTTGTTTTTGGAGATGACTACACTGTATGGACCAACACCGCTGAACATAACGAGGATTTCTTCACCATCTTTAACCTGCTGCATTATCCTGTTTCTTTCTGTCGCCAATCTTACTGAATAATAAGTTTTTTCAGGATTTAGCTTTAACCTTACATTATTCTCCTTAAGCTCTGTTTCTTTTCTTTTCTCTCCTGCAATGATTTTAAGTTCGGGTGTTCTGAATTTTCCAGAGTATTTTTTTGATTTTTTAAGAACAACTTTGAGATTTTTATGCAGTTTTAAAAGTGATTCTCCAATTAACTTCTCTTTGTTTTTCAGTTCTTTAGGCATATCTGAGAAGATTGCTAGGTCTCCTACAATATCAAAGGATGATGGAACTAGAGCTAATTGAGTTTTGGTTAATTTGTTTTTTAGTAATTCTTTTAATTTAGCCATTTTAGGAAAAATCTCCCAGGGATTTCTGTTGTTTGTTTTCTGTTTCTTTTAGTAACCTGCTTAGTGTACTGCTAACTCGCTCTTCAGAGAAATCGTGTTCGTCTACTAATATTTTTAAAATTTGTTCCTTATCTGCTTTTTTCCATTCAAGTTTGTAATTATCGGTTACGGGTATTTTTTTGATTAAATAAAAGACTTCTGTCCAAGGTATATCAAAATTTTCATCCCATTTAGTTTCTTTGAATAAAGAGTCTAAATTTGATTTGTGTTTTTTTACTAGTTTTAATGCGTTTTTTGGGCCTATTCCTTTAATGCCACCTATGTTATAATCTGTACCAACTAACATGGAAAGGGCTATTAATTGGTCAATATCTATACCTAAATGGTTTAGGTTTTCAGATAAATCTACCAATTCGGGCTTTATTGCCTCGTAGGCAAGCTTACTTGCTTTTTTTCTTTTTCCTATGAGGTTTAGATTTCGGATAAGTTTAGGTGTACCAAAAAGGAGACAATCTGCATCGTTTGATGCTACTGCGAATGCATCGTTGTTTTTCACTATGTGAGATGCTTGTGCTTCTGCTTCAGATGGTGCTTCGATTATAGGCATTCCCAATGCTTCTAAGAGTTGTTTTGATTCTTCTATCATTTCTTTTGTAAGCCTGGTGGTTCTTGAAGCATATTTTTTCATTTCTGTTAAATCTTCCTTTTTTTCTGCTTCTTTGTATTTTTTCTCTGCCTGTATTTTCATATCTTTTCTTCTTTCTCTCTCTTCTTTTTTAAGGTCTGGAACTTTTCCATCAAAGCAAAATGCAAGTTTGATTCCTTTTTCCATAAGATTGGGGATTCTTGAAGAAAGGCCGATTAAATGTGAAGTAACATTTCCTTTAGAATCTGATAATAATGAACCGTTGGGCTGCCTTATAGATGATAGAAATTGGTATAGCCACATTGGTGCATCTACAACTAGGGTCTTACCAGATAATGTGGCAATATCAACCTCTTTTTTCACTAATAATTCGGTTATTGCAACTCCCATTCTATATATGTATAATATTCATCCCTTTAAAATCTTTTTGTAACATTTCTTTGGCTCTTTTGGTCAAATCTCCGTTGGTCAATAATATTACAGGGAGCTTTCTCAGCTGGCCCTGAGCAAACGCAGAAGATAGGTCTGCATCATTTATTTTCTTTTTGTTTTTTGTTTTGCAATAGTAATCGAGATTACCTACATTGGATGGAACTTGGATGGTAAAGTCAATTTCTGTTTTCCTTATTATCTCTTTGCTTAGGATATTTATTTTGTTTTTGTTAAAATAGTCTGAAATTTGGCTTGAGAATGTGTCTTCTTGGTGTACTTCTTTTTTAATTTTTTTTTCTGTTTTCTTTTCTATTATTTTCTCTTTTGGTTCTTTTTCAGTTATTTCATTTTCTGGTTTGGTTGCCGTTGCTTTTAGAATTTCCCTAATTGATTCTTCTGCTTCTTTGTTTGTTAACAAGTACCATCTCCAAAATATCTCTGAAGAGCCTTTATAATTTACTTGTAAAGGAACTGCAAAGTCTTTTATTGCCCTTAAAGTTACCCTATATAACGGCTCTAGCTGGCTATCCCTTAGTATCTTTTTTTGATATAATAAGTCGTATGCTCGTTTTTCTTTTTCGTTCAGGTTATCTGCAAACTTTTGTAGTTGGGCTTCTTGGCCTGGAAGGTAGTAAAGGGGGGAGCCACCACCAATTTTTATGTTAGATATCTTCAATTTTGAATTAGAAGACAATTCTGATAAATGGGCTGAGGCCATTAAGATGTTTGAATTTATTTGTTTTGCTATGTCAACAGGTAAAACTGGGCCTTTTTCTCTTATGTATTGAAGAATTTTTTCCCTATTGTCTTCCATAATTATCAATAATTTAGAGAAGTATATATAGTTTATTATGAATTTTTGTTTCTAGATGGAGACTAAGGCCTTACCCATTTGATTTCCCAGTAAGTTACATCTGATTCTTCATCAACGCAGCCTACAAGAAGCTTTTTTCTGGTTGAGTGTGCAACCCTGTTTTTCGCTGAGAATTCGTACCATGTTAAGGTAGAGCTTTCATGAACTGGGTATACTATCCATTTTGCATGATCTTCTCCTGGCTTTACGCCCCTTTCATATACCCTAAAATCTGCTCCAAACTTTAATGCTGTTTTGATTATATAACCCCTGTTACGAATATCCTTAAAAACACAGTATCTTATCCAAAAATTTGGCTCTAATCTTTTTGCCTTTTTTAAGAATTTTTCGAAGTCTATTTTTTTATTCCTTCCATCTAGTATTGTTAATCTTCCCTTTTCTAATAAATAAAGTGATTCTAACAGAGAAAGTTGCACCTTTCCATTTTCTAATATTGTGCCATATCTGCTTTGGTTAAATAAATCTCTTGCTTCATCTGAGTTTTCTGTTATAACTCGCTCTTCTGAGAATATTGATTGTACTACTTGTTTTTTTTGCTCTGGTTCTTCCTGAGTTTCTTGTTTTTTCTTTTTGGACATATTATCCTTATTGTTGCCCATATATTTAAAAAACTTTGTTTTTTTCGCTAAATTTAAATAGGGAGTTATATTCCAGCAAGATAAAATGGAAATAACATTTTTGGGCACTTCTTCTATGGTGCCGACAAAAGAAAGAAACCAGTCAGCACTTTTTATTAAATATAAGAATGAAGGTATTTTAGTAGACTGCGGGGAAGGCACCCAAAGGCAGTTTAAGCAGAAAGGCATCCCTTTGACAAAGATTACTAAAATATTGATCACTCATTGGCATGGAGACCATGTTTTTGGCTTGCCTGGGGTGATGTCTACATTGGGTTCACAGGAGTATAGCAAGACCTTGGAGATATATGGGCCAAAAGGGACAAAGAACCATATTGAGAGCATGTTTAAGGCTTTTATTTTTGATAGGAAGGTAAAATTTGAGGTTAAAGAAATAAGCACTGGCAAGTTTTTTGAGAATAAAGATTTTTATTTGGAAGCAATAACCTTAGAGCATGGAATTGTAACTTTAGGCTATAGTTTTGTTGAAAATGATATTAGACATGTTGATATTAAAAAGGTAAAAAAGATTGGCATTCCTAATGGGCCTTTGTTGGGAAAATTGCAAAACAATGAATCAATTAGCTTTGAAGGCAAGAAAATAAATGCCAGTGATTTAACTTATGTTGAAAATGGTAAAAAAATTGCAGTAATAGCAGATACTGTACCTTGCAAAAATGCTGTAAAATTGGCGGAAGATGCTGATTTGCTGATTTGTGAAGCTACTTATAGCTCTAAGTTAGAAGAAAAGGGTGAAGAGTATGGCCATATGACTGGTAAACAGGCTGGTTTGATCGCTAATCAGGCTAATGCTAAAAAATTAGTATTAACACATTTTTCTGCCAGGTATAAAACTACAGAAGAAGTTGAAGAAGACGCAAAGGATGTATTTAACAATTCGATAGCTGCTAAAGATTTTATGGTGTTTAAATTATAAATAAAATCCTAAGGGATTTTCTGTATCTTAAACGAGGTTTAAGATGAGCCGAAAAAGTAAAGGAATAAATGCTGAACGTGATTTGATACACAAGTTCTGGGGCAGCGGATGGGCAAGCCTTAGAGTAGCTGGTTCTGGCTCTATGAGGTATCCTTCTGCTGATATTTTGGCGACTAATAAGCTGAGAAGATTGGCTATAGAGTGTAAAACTGCCAAAGACCCCTGGAAGTATATTGAGAAAGAGGATGTTGAACAATTAAGGACTTTTGCAGAGATGTTTAATGCTGAGCCTTATTTGGCAGTTAGATTTAATAAAAAAGAATGGTTATTTTTAACTTTGGATGACTTAGAGGAAACTGCCAAGAACTTTATGATAAATGTAGAAAAAGCAGAAAGAAAAGGAGTATTATTTGAAGAGCTGATTGCTTGATTATTTTTTCTTGAGTTTCTTTTCAATCTTTAGTTCTTCTCTCATTACTTTTGCAACAACATTTTCGATATGCATCTCTATTCTTGCAATCCTTCTTTCCATTAAAACAAGAATCCTCAGTGAGTATACAATAGCTGCTAATGTACCAACAATTATTGCCAATGTAACTTCTTGAACGCCTAAAACCATTTTTTCCACCTCTTTTTATTTGAACTGTAAGTATATCTTATAACTATTATAAAGAGAAGTAGTATATAAATCTTTTTGTTAATCTTAAAGCTTACTATTTGATTAAATAGCTGTCAAATGCGCTTTCAAGAACGTTTGAAAAAAATTCAGTATTTGCCCAAATTGAAATATCATAGCTGGGGTGAACTTTTTCGTCATCCATAAGCATGAATAATATTTCTTTTTTGTCAATTATGCAAAACCTTGCTTTAAGGCTTGTATTTTTGACCTCTGCAATTTTAGATAATTCTTTTATATCTTTTTGGTTTTGTATAGGCGCTACAATTTTTATCTTAACTCCTTTTTGTTTTGCTTTTGTCAAATGCCCCAATAATATATCCTGGTATCTTATTATTCCTTGGGAGCTTGTTGCTATGGTGATTGTTTTTTTAGCATTTTTTATCATAGTTGCTAAGTGGTTGTATATGTTTTTTCTTCCCTTTATAGCGCCTGTTAAATCTGTTGGCTCTACTAAATCTAGGCCTTGGGTGTGCAATGAATTGAGTTCGTCAAGGATTTTTGTTGATTTAAGACTTTCTATAAGCTTAAGTTTTTGGTCTGTTTCGTCTTTTACCTTATTTTTAACTCTTTCAATTACCTCTTCTGGCTTTACTGCGATATATTTGATTGGCTTTCCTGGCTTAACAATTATAAATCCTTTTTTCTCAAGGCTTTCCAGAACATCATAACTTCTGCTTCTAGGAACATTAGCAATATCACTTAATTCCCCTGCTGTAGAAACTCCTCTGCTTAGCAAAGCAGTCCATATCTTGCTTTCATAAGTATTCAAACCAAAATCCCTTAGTTTATTTAAAAAGTCTTTTTGCACTAACATTATTTCACCCTAAGAACCTCTTTTCTATAGGTGGGATATTTTACCTCTATTTAAAGCTTTCTTTTTTTTAACTATTTTTAAGGGACGACATAAAAAGGAATGAAAAGGTTTATATATATGTTTTGGATTCTTAGGTTATATGAATGGTCCTATAATAAAAAAAATAAGCAAGAGTTTCTTAGGAATCATTATTATATTTTAAGCTACATCTCTTCTTGAGGGAATGTAGCCAGTTTCTGTGTGATTAAAATGAAAATATTTGACACAACTTTAAGGGATGGTTGCCAAAGCGCAAATGTGAACTTTTCGCTTAGAGACAAGATTGAGGTAGTTAAAGCTTTAGATGATTTTGGCGTCGATTATATTGAGCTTGGGTGGCCTGCTGCCAACGCAAAAGAGATGGGGGTTTTCATAGAGGCAAGCAAATTAAAGCTGAAGAATGCTAAAATTGTGGCTTTTGGGAGCACCAGAAGGGTTGGCGTAAAGGCAGGGGATGATGTTAATTTACAGGCAATATTAAACAGCAAGGCTAATGTTGCATGCATTTTTGGTAAAACGTGGATAGAGCATGTTGAGATGCAGCTTAAGACAAAGCCAGAGGAGAATTTAAATGCTATCGGAGAGAGTATAGAATTTTTAAAGAAAAATGGTTTAGAGGTACTTTATGATTTGGAACATTTTTTTGATGGTTTTAAAGATAATAAAGAATATGCTTTAAGCTGCTTGAAAGAGGCCGCATTGGCTAAGGCTGACTATTTAGTTATGTGTGATACTAATGGGGGGACTCTTGTTGATGATGTTATGGGTATTTTAAAAACGGTTGTTGATTTTTTGAAGAAAGAAGGGTTGAATGTTAAATTGGGCGTTCATTTTCACAATGATTCTGGTGTTGGTGTTGCTAATTCTTTAGTTAGTGTTGATTTTGGAGTTGGGATGATACAAGGAACAATTAATGGTTTTGGTGAAAGAGCAGGAAATGCTGATTTATGCCAAATAATACCTAATTTGGTGTTGAAGAAAAATTTGAAGTTGGAAGTTAAGTTAGAAAGATTAACTGCATTAAGTGATTTGGTTTATACTTTGGCTAATATCAAGCCGAATAAAAGCAATCCTTTTGTCGGGAAACATGCTTTCTTGCATAAAGGGGGGGTACATGTAGATGCAATAATGAAAGGAGCATCTTATGAGCATATTGATCCTTTATTGGTAGGGAATAACCGGGGAGTTGTTTTAAGTGATTTAAGCGGGAGAGCAAATATTGTTGGAGTTTTGAAGAATTTTGGCTTAAAGGTTGGTAAAGATGATGATAGAGTTTCACAGATGTTAAAGAAGGTTGAGGAGCTAGAGAAAAAAGGGTATGATATTGGTTCCTTGGATGCTGAGAAATTTTTGTTAAAGGAAGAATTTTTTGGCAATAAAGGAAAGGTTTTTGAGATTAAAACTTGGAAAGTAATGAGCGAGCAGAAGAATGGCGAGTTTTCTGAAGGAATATTGGCAGGAACTGTTAATGGAAATAATGTTGAGGTTGTGGCTCCTGTTAAAGGCGGTCCAGTAGATGCTATTTATCATGCTTTGGTGAAGATGATAGGGTCTGCGCATAAGGATATAGATAAAGTACAATTGGTAAATTATAAAGTTATGATAGCGCAAGATAATGGAGCAGAGAGTTCTGTTAGAGTTTACATAGAATTCAAAAACAATGGTGATGAATGGGGTACGGTTGGTGTTAGTACGAATATATTGGAGGCTTCACTTGAAGCTATAGAAAAAGGTTTTAGGTATTTTCTTTTGAAGAATATATAGTTTTTTCCGATAGTTTTTTATATAAGTTTATTTAAAGTAAGTAATTATTCAAAAAGAGGGGAAACTATGAAATTCATAATACACTTTGAAAAAAGGCATTTTTGGTTAATCTCTATTTTAGCTGTACTTGTTATTGGTGTGAGTATTGCTTTTGCTACTTGGACTGCACCAAGTGCTTATCATGAAGCAAATGCTGTTAAGGTTAGTATTAGCGGAACAGACTACAGTTTACAGGAAGCAATAACACAAGGGTTGATTGGTGGAGGCACTGGAGCGGATAATGATTGGACGATTTCTGGAAGCAATATGTATTCTGCTGTTACGGGTAATGTGGGTATTGGAAAAACAAACCCCGCAGTAAAACTTGATGTTGTTGGTGATATAAAGGCTTCTGGAACTATTTGTGATGGTAGTGGGAATTGTGTTGGTGGTGGTTTAGCCCAAGACAATTGTTATTATGAAAGGGTTTTGACGTGGAATACAAGGAATATTGACAAAAAATGCCTACCTGGATATTATGTTGCTGGAATTAAAGGAGATTCTCATTATACAGACATAACTTATGTGAATATGTGGATGATATGTTGTGAAGGTGATGGCGGTGGCGGTTCTTCGAGTGGTAGTGGTACTGGTGGTGGCGTATTGCTAACAGGAAGCAGAACTATTGGGATTATTAGCGGCAAGCCATACGGTCAAGCAACAATTGACATATCTTCCCTTGGTTTGAGCGATACTAATTATAATGTTTTATTGACAGTTTACCCATCTTCTGGAGGAAATGCTCCAGACGGTTATGGCCCTTTGCATGCGGCATATGTTTTTGATAAAACAGCTGCTTCATTTAAGATTATGGTTGAGGACCTTGCCAATAATAATATAAATGCGCAAGTTCCTGTTGATTATACTGTAGTTCGTGTTGGTGGCGGTACAATCAATGGAAAAGTGATTGCAGCATCTGGTACTTGTTTGGATGGAATAATAAATTATTGGGAGGCATATAGCATTC
>CAZSRD010000002.1:0-13301 GCA_964609455.1 uncultured Methanosarcinales archaeon | reverse complement strand
GCATCTGGTACTTGTTTGGATGGAATAATAAATTATTGGGAGGCATATAGCATTCTTTCAGGAGGAGCAACCTGTGAACATGCCGTTTATATTAAAAATCCTGCGGGTCCTGGGACAGGAATTAATCATGTAATTTGCCCAACTACAACAGAAAAATTAGTCCTATTTTCTTTGAATAATAATGGAATTGGTGGAGAGGCCGCTGTATGTGTGAGCAGTGGCGGTGGGGGTTCTAGTGGCGGTAATTTAAATTGCCAGGATAATAATGTTGCTGAGTTAGGGGGCCAAACTGGAGACACTTATTGCGCTGCTAAGAATGAGGTTTGTGTGGGTATGTGGTTCCCTGGGCAAGGTCAATTGGCAGATGAATGTTCTATTGGCCGTACAGGAAATTATGTTGTAAGGTGCTGTAGTGGCGGTGGTGGTTCTGGTAGCGGATGCCAATGGTTAAGTTTTGTTAATGAAATCGGTTTAGCAGAAGCTATTGACAATGGATATACTGGCGCTTGTTATTGGGCAGATGGCACTAACTACAGAGCAGGTTATATGCAAGAGCGTACTACAACAACAAGTATGAGTACAACGATGTTGAAATGTAGGAGTGATGGTAGGGGTACTCAAGGCAATTCAGACACAGCTTATTATAGAGTATGTAGTTAATGCTTTAAACTTTTTATTTTTCCTTTATAAACCACAGTATTTAAATACTTTCTCTATTTATAAATGTTTATAAATAAAACTGTTAAAGAAGCTTAAATTAAGCTTTTTTTCAAGAAAAAAGGTTATTGGGGGTGCCTTTATGGTAAAGAAGAAAGAATCTAAGAAGAGAGATATAAAAGTAGTTAATATAGTAGTTAGCACGTCTTTAGAGCACGATATTCCGCTTGAAAAGATGGCGGCGACGTTATCCAATACAGAATATAACCCAGAGCAGTTTCCTGGGCTTGTTATAAGGATAAAAGAGCCTAAGACTAGTGCCTTAATCTTTAGTTCGGGCAAGGTTGTTTGTACTGGAGCTAGGTCTATGGATAAGGTTCATGAATCTATTAAGAAGATAATTAAGAGTTTAGAAAAGATAAAAATAAAGATAACTATAAAACCAGAAATAAAGATTCAGAATATTGTAGCATCTGGAAGTGTAGGTATGGACCTTAATTTGAATGTGCTAGCAATGAAATTAGAGAACACGGAGTATGAACCAGAACAATTTCCAGGCCTAGTATACAAACTAGCAGAAGCAAAAGCAACATTTTTGTTGTTTAGCAATGGAAAAATTGTTTGCACAGGAACTAAAAGTGAAAAAGAAGTTCATATTGCTTTAGAGAAATTGATAATCAATTTGAAGAAAGTCATGAAGAAAGACAAATAATTTTTTATTTTATTTTCTAGAAATGACAGTAATCGCTTATTTATACCTATCTAAAACAAAAAACGGAATCTTTAATGTCCTTAAAAATTTCAAAGAAATTTTTGGGACACGAAAAAATCAAAGATTTTTTGTGCACAAGAAAAGCGAAGCTTTTCTAAGTGCATTGAAAATAAAAGGTATTTTCAATGGAAGCACAAGACCAGATTCAAAAATTTAAGGATTTTTTGGAGAAAAACTATTTAACTAAATTAACAGCTAATTTGAGAAAAGACCTTAAGTTTCTTGTTATTGAGTTTAATGATCTCAGCAAATTTGACATTGAATTGGCTGAATTGCTTTTAGAGCAACCAGAGGACATCATAAAAACAGCAGAATTGGCAATTGAGCAATTGGATTTGGATAATGCTGATAAAATAAGGGTAAGGTTTAACAATTTACCTGAATCACGACATATTCTTGTAAGAAATATTAGAAGTTTGCATCTAAATAAATTATTTCAATTAGATGGGATTGTAAGGCAGAAATCGGATGTAAGGCCCCAGGTTACGGCTGCTAAATTTGAATGCCCTTCCTGTGGTAATGTGATAAATGTTTTACAGCTTGATACTTCATTCAAAGAGCCAAGCAGGTGTGGCTGTGGTAGAAAGGGAAAATTCCATTTACTTAGCAAAGAGCTTGTTGACGCACAAGGTATTGTTTTAGAGGAAGCTCCTGAAAGCCTAGAAGGCGGGGAGCAGCCAAAAAGGATGAATATTTTTTTAAAAGATGATTTGGTAAGCCCTTTGTCTGAAAAAAAGACTTCTCCTGGCTCTAAGATAATGGTTGTTGGCATAATAAAAGAGGTACCAATAGTTTTGAGGACTGGCACAAAATCTACAAGGTTTGATTTATTGATAGAAGCTAATTATGTTGAGGCTGTAGAAGAAACCTTCTATGAGGTTGAGATTAGTGAGGAGGAGGAAAGACAGATTAAAGAATTGGCGGAAGACCCAAAGGTTTATGAAAAATTAATCAACTCTATTGCCCCATCTATATACGGGCATGACAGAATCAAAGAGGCTATATTGCTACAGATGGTTGGCGGGGTGCATAAAACAAGAAAAGATGGTATTATGAGCAGAGGGGATATGCATGTTTTATTGGTAGGGGATCCTGGTTCTGGTAAGTCTGCTTTGCTTAAAAGAGCAAATATAATAGCACCAAAGGCAAGGTATGTTTCTGGGAAGGGAGTTTCTGGAGCTGGCTTAACTGCTGCTGTTGTAAAAGATGAGTTTTTAAAGGGGTGGAGTTTAGAGGCAGGAGCTATGGTTTTAGCTTCGAATGGGTTGTGCTGTATAGATGAGCTGGATAAGATAAGCCCAGAAGACAGGTCTGCAATGCACGAAGCTATGGAAAACCAAACTGTTAGCATATCTAAAGCCAATATACAAGCTACGTTAATAGCGAGAACTACGGTACTAGCTGCTGCTAATCCTAAATTTGGGAGATTTGATCCCTATGGTATAATAGCTGACCAGATAGATTTACCGCCAACTTTGATTAATAGATTTGACCTGATTTTTACAATAAAAGATTTGCCTGATGAGAAAAAAGATAATATGTTAGCAGGCCATATTTTGAATTTGCATCAAACTCCCAAAGCGAGTGAGCAGGATATTGATACTACTTTACTTAAAAAATTTATAGGGTATGCTAAAAGAAAAATCTCTCCAAAACTAACTGACGGCGCTGTTGAAGAGATAAAAAGATATTATTTGAAGATGAGGGCTAGTGGAGGATCTGAAGAAGGGATAAGAGCAATTCCTATCTCCCCTAGACAATTAGAAGCATTAGTGAGGTTAAGTGAGGCGAATGCGAGAATAAGGTTGTCCAACGAAGTAACTAGAAAGGATGCAAAAAGAGCAATAAATATATTAGAATATTCTTTAATGGATGTTGGGTTTGATAAGGAGACAGGAAAGATAGATATTGACAGGATTGCTACTGGTGTTTCTGCTTCTACAAGAAGCCATATAGTGACGGTGAAAGAGATAATCAATGAGTTAGAAGCTAAGATTGGAAAGGCAATCCCTATAGATGATGTTGTTATTGCTGCAAAAGAAAAGGGAATAGATGAAAGTAAAGTAGAAGAGATAATTGAGAAATTGAAAAAAATTGGTGATTTGTTTGAGCCTCGTCACGGATTTTTAAGCAAGATATAGTTTATTCAAAAGATATTTAAACAACAACTATTTCTATCTGTTTAGGGGGTTAATTTCTAGGATGGAAAAATCACAAAAGAGGCAGGTTGCGTATAAAGTAAAGATTAATGATATACTTAGCGGGCCATATATAAAAGAAGAGGGGGAATGGGTGCCTAATTATATTGTTGTTGGGGACAAGAAGGTGTCTAGAGTTAACTTAATGGCTGTTGTTGTTTCTAAACAAAATTCTGAAAACACAAATTATAAAAATTTGACTATAGATGATGGTTCTGGGAAGATTTCCATAAGAAGTTTTGAGGAAAATAGCAATTTTGATGGGATTGAAATTGGAGATTTTGTGTTGGTTATAGGCAGACCCAGGGAATATTTGAATGATAAATATATTGTTTCTGAAATTTTGAAGAAGGTAGATGGTGCTTTGTGGGCAGAGGTAAGAAAACTTGAGTTGGCTAACAATGCTGGTGAGGTTGCTTTGAAAAAAGACAGTGTGGGGGTAAAGGAGGAAAGTATAGAAGAAGAGGACACTGCAACAAAAATATTTAAATTGATTAAGGAAGTTGATAGTGGCAGTGGCGCGGATACTCAGGAGGTTATAAGCAAGTCCAATATTGACAAAGCAGAGCAAATAATAACTAATTTGTTAGAGCAAGGGGAGGTTTTTGAAATAAAACCTGGAAAACTTAAGGTTCTAGAATAAAACTGGCGTTATAAAAGTTTCTATAAGCGCTGCAATTAATAATGTGGCTAGTGAAAGCAATAACAAATCTGCTGAATCTAGCAAAACATGACGGAATTTATCTGATTTAAAGTCGTGCCTGATAACTGCTACGGAGACTATTCCGGCAGCTAAGCCACCCATAAAATATGCTAAGATTTCTGGGATTCCATGTATCATATACCTAAGAAGGCCAAGCGATGTTATTTCAAAGTAATGGCCTACTGAGGTGACGTTGCTTCTAACAAAGTTTCCTATTGCTGTTCCAATAACTGATGCGTTCCATGTAAGTATAAAGATAGCACCAAAACCATAAATAAAAGCAAAAATCAGGCAAAAAATTAAAACTTTTAGATTGTTAAGAAATATTTTTGAGAATAATGCAAGTTGGTTTATGCTTTGGCCAGTAATTTGGGTGTTAATGTCGGTGATTGTTTTTGTCTGTATAGAAAAAACAGATTGTGTTATGTCTGCAGGCAAGAAAATATACCAAAGAGTGAAAGAGATTGTTATCCCTAAAAAGAGGAATATAAAAAATGAAAGCGCCTTTCCGTGTTCTTTTATAAGAATCTTCTCGCTTTCGATTTCTAAGTCTTTTTTTTCCTCAAGTTTCATTGTCCCGTACATAATTGGGACACATGCTGTTACGGTTAAAAAAACCATCACTAAGCTGGCGTGCGGCTTAAAAACCCAAACACTTAATAAGATCGCTACAGATGAATAAAAAAGGCCTACAAAAAACATCTCCCATGGGTTTCTTTCTGCCTTGAATGGGTTTACCAGTGACTCTATTACCATATCCACCCTTTTATATTGGTTGTTTATATAATTTTTGCTTTGCCTTAAAAGGTTAAGTTTTCATAAGATAGGTTAGATTTAAAGCAAAATAATTAAGTTTATATAGGGTTTACTATTCCTAATTTATAAAATGGAATATAAGGAAATGTTGAAAAATGCAAGAGAAAGGCTGCCTAAATCTGTTTTTGAGAAAGAAAGATTTGAAATACCTAAAATATTAGGGCATGTACAAGGTAATAGGACCATTCTAAGTAATTTTCTTCAAATAGCGGGCATTCTTAGGAGGGAGCCTGAGCACTTGTTAAAATATATATTAAAAGAGTTAGCTACACCAGGAGAAATAAAAAAAAGCGGTTCTGTTATTGTGGGCACTAAAGTAAGTGCTTCTAGAATTAATGAAAAAATAAAACAATACTCTAATGAATTTGTTCTTTGCCAAGAGTGCGGCAAGCCGGATACAAAAATAGAAAAAGAGGGTAATTTCAGTTTTTTAAAGTGCCATGCTTGCGGAGCAAAGCACCCAATAAAAGCTAGGATATAGAATGATAGTTAAAGTACATAAAACCAAGCGATGGAAGAAAGATAGTTGCTTTGTGTGACAATGAGCTAATCGGCCAAAGATTTGAAGAAAAAAATTTACAGCTTGATTTGAGTTCTAAGTTTTATAATGGTGAAGAAAAGAGTGAAGATGAACTTGTGAAATTGGTTCTTGGAGCTTATATAGCAAATATAGTTGGTGAGAAGAGTATAGCTTTTGCTTTAAAGTTAGGCATTATAGAAAAAAACAGCATTATACGAATTAAGAATATACCCCATGCCCAAGCAATTATGGAATAAACTAGCCAAACCATTGACCTAAAGCTACCTGTTTTTCTTTTTCTTTGCCAAAAATTCCTTCAACTCTCCTTTTTGTCAACTCTAAGCTTTGTTTTAGGTAAGAAGGGAGATCATACTTATTAGCCAAGCTTATGGCTGGCTCAAGGTATTTGATTATGGAGCCTTCTGATATTGTAAATATAATTTTTCCCCCGCATTTGTTGCATTTTCCGATTAAAGGCGGGCGGCGATATTTTTGATTGCAATTTACACATCGGAATTGTTGTTGTGAAAATTTTCTCAAATTTCCTTTGATATCCCTCAAAAAGTGTTTTTCTATTACCAGCCTAGCAACATCTGATGTGTCTACAGCCCGAATCTTTTCTGCTAGTTCCATCTGCCCCTTTAGTTTCTCTTCCATAGAAGGCAGGGTTTTGTATGCAGAGCACCTAACACCTAAGTTAATGTTTTCGGTGTCGTGGGTAAAACCCATTTTTTCATACTGACCCTCTTTGTTAAGCCTTTTTCCTAGCTGTTCTATTTCAACTTCCCATGGTTGTTTATAATTTAAACATGCTTCATAAAACTCTAAAGGGTAACTCTTGCTTATGTCCAGATCAAAAACCATATCATCTACTTCTGAGGGTATCAAGAGAGAAGTTAACACCAAGGGCGCATCTTGAGTGGCCCCCCTAGTATTAGGAAGAAACTGCCTTGAAAAATTTAATAAACAATCCATCAATAAGGTTACAGATGCTTCGTCACCATCACAATCCCTTCTTGTTGCTGCATGCAGCATTGGGTGAGCAAAGAAGCCCTGTGTTTTGGAAAAACCAATTATTCTTCCAACAATCCCGGCAGATGTATGGGGGGCTAATGCGACAACAAGGTGCCCAGCCAAGTCCCCTTTTGAGTTTAAATTGTAAAATGGTTTTAAGCCATATAATTTAGCTAATAAATCATCAATGAATTTTGCTACGCCGTATAGTATTGTGTCTGCCCCCTCATCAGGAGATTCATCACATGCAGGAAGTATTATATCCTGGGGTTTTAACTCTAGAATCTGATCTTCATCTAAAAGTTCTTTATTGCTCATATCTTTTTCGTACCCAAGCTCTTTTAGTTTTTCAATGCTTGTTTGTATTTCTTTTGGTTTGAAGTGGGTGATTGGTAATTGGGTCATATCATATCTTGTTGTTCCGTCTTTATTTACATAAACATTGTGCTTCGCTCTTAGAATCCCTTTTGCTAAATGTTCTGGTATATGGTCTTTATTTGAGGTTCCTCTAACTCCTTTTATCAAGTCTGGGATTGTTTTTTCCTTTATTTTTGCCTTGATTTTTTCAAAAAGGGCATTTATATCTATTTCTGTTTTTTTATAAGATTTTACTTTTTCATGTTCGCATTTTTCTTCAATAATCCCACAAACACTGCAAAAATACATTTTTCGTGTTTTTTTATTGCAATCTTCACAAACGCTAAGAACTTTTTCTTTATTACAATGGGGGCATTTATAAATACGAAAATCTGCGCTCAATTTTCCTGTTTCCATAGCTGTTTGGAAACACCTAAGTTTGCCCCCCTCTTCCCCAACAGGGAATAACCCGTGGGGGGATCCGGTTAGTTTTCTAATCTTTGCTTTCTCTGGCCTTCCCATCCTGGCGCCTATAAAATAACCAGATTTGTCTCTCATTTTGATTGTGGAAAAATCATTAAGAATGTCTAATGTTTTTTTAGTTTCACTTATTGAACTTTTGATTTTTTCAATGTCCCTTTTCCCTGTTAAATCGAATATCTCTGCAAGAATCAAGGAGTCATCCTTTTCTGTTATAATATATTCATTGTTTATATTTTTGTGGGGCAATCCAATAAGCTCTAGGATTCTTTTATTATCTTTATCCATTGGAAGTATAATCTTTTGTATTTTTTCGTTTTCTACTACAATTTTAGATTTGTTAAGCCAATCAATAATGTTTAGAAGCTCTTTGGAGGTTATAAGATCCCAATGGTAAGTATAGTAAGGGTATAATGGGATTTTTAATTTTTTTGAAATTTGAACTGCTGCTATGGCTGTTAATTTTTGTTTGAGTGGTTCCTTAAGCAATAATTCTAGTGCTTCTGCAGAAATTTCTACTATGGATGATAGTTTTTCTAAATCTAAGGCCCCGAATGTGTTCACTGTTGCTTTTTCTAATTCTTGCACCCACCATTCTTCACAATAACCTGCAGGCAATAATGGATGAGCCCTATTAAAAAAATCCCCATAACTAAAAAGGATATCCCCTAAGAATAATATTTCTTTAATTTCGCTAGCACATTTTTTGGCTTGTGCTGTTGTCTCTAACCTTAGAACATCGCCGTTGTTTAATTTGACTATTGGGCCCTCAATAGAATCACAACAGGTTAGCGCTGCTGCTTTTCCTGGCCGCTCTACTTTTAATTGTGTTCCTGTAGCAATGTAACTTTGCAGGGCGTATGTTAGTGCTGGGTGTATTGATGCTGCAGAATACCCTGATGTTCTGGACCTGCCATACCTCAATCTAAAGCCCCCTGGCCTCATAGGGTGGGTTAAAACTGGCCTGCCTGCAACCAAATCTTCAATATAGGTGTATATGGGCATTACTTTATCTGTTTTTTCTGTAGTTTTTGCTTTAATTTGTTTTTGGATATTAATAAAATCTTTTATGAAAAACCATTCTTCTAACCCAAATTCCTTCCCCCAATTTGATAGTTGTTTCCATAGCTTTGGTGCTTTTTGGGCAATTCCTTCGCCAATTACGAGGCACGGGCCAGACCTTATTCTGTTTGTTTCTATTCTTTCTATATCCTTATATTGGGAAACTTCAATTTCCTCTGATGGGTCCCCGTCTATTTGGACAGGAATGTTCCTAACAAGAAATTCAATTTCCTCTTTGCTCGGCAGATATTGCAGGTTGGTAACCCGTTCATGATAATCGTATAGTTCTGTTACTAACCTTTGGATTTCTGCTTCTGTTGGGTCATAAGGGGAGTAACCCATTTTTTTTCTAATATAATCAGCAACAATAACTGAAACCGCTGCTCCTGTCCCGCCAGCTGATCTTATGGGGCCAGAATACATCAAGCAAAAAAAATCTTTTTGGTCTCTTGTTTTCTTTATTTTCAATTCAACAAACCCTTCTATAGGGGAAGCCACTATCCCCAAAGTTAGGTAAGCCAACCCTACGCGAATTCCTGTCTCCATTGATTTTAATTTGGTTTCAAATTTGCAAATTTTTTCTTCAGCCACCTCCAAAGCGATAGTTAATGCTACTCTCCAGTTCAGATCACCAAATTTTTTTTCTAACTCCTTGATTCTTTTTGAAAGCCCTGAGCCAGTTATTTCTGGTGATGTTGTGGAAATAAGGCCCTCTACCCTTTCTGCCATGTTTTTTGCCAGAGGCATGGGGGGTTCTTCTTCAGGATCAAATCCTTTGCTTCTTGCTTTTTTGGCAATATCATAAGATAGGTTTACATTTTTATCTATCTCTTGAAAATATTTTTTCATTTCTTTTGATGCTATTATTTCCATTTTACAAAAATTTTAATATTTTTATTTCTCTTGTTTTTAGATTCACAATTGGAACCCTTCCTGGTTCCGGGTTATGGCCCACTTTTTCCTGGAATGCTGTTTTGGATTGCCAACAAGATCCGCTTATCAATGTGATATTTTTATAGTTGGCAGCAATTGATTTGTGGATGTGGCCAGTAACAAAAAAATCAGGCACCTTGTTTATCATAAGGGGGTCTTGCTTCGTATCAGGTATGTACAATGTTGAAGTGTGTGTGGGGGCTAAATGCCTTCTTTTCAACAAGAATTTCATGATTAGGTCTGCCCGATCATACCCCCCTTGGTTTCTTATTGAATCCACATTTGCAACAAAGTAATCAAAAGAATAACCATGATAAAGCAATACATCGAAACCGGAGAAGTTTTCTGATGAATGGATGTTTACAAAAGCTGGGTTTGAGACTGACGTTATGTTGGGTAGATCATAAATTGGTTTTGCAAAATCTTCGTACAAAGGGGGTTGCGGCTCTGCTATTCTCATAGCGTCGTGGTTTCCTGGGCAGATTATCAAAGAAATATTTTGCGGGATTTTGCTTAATAGGGCAGCACATTCTTCGTATTGCTTGTAAATGTCTTTGATTTCAAGTTCCTTATCTTGTTCTGGGTATATGCCGCATCCGTCTACTAAGTCGCCAACTATAAATATATATTGCACTTTGGAAGCCAGTTCTTTTTGTTTTTCGCTGCCGGTTTGCTGGTTTATCCATTTTAGAAACTTGTTAAAGGCCTCTGGCAGAAAGTTCTTTGAACCTATGTGGAGGTCTGATAGAAAGAGCGCATATGCTTCGTCTTGCGATTTTTTAAGTTCTTTGAATGTTGTTTCTGGCCATATTACCTTATTTGCAAAGATTATATTGTCTCCTTTAACCCCAGTTATACCAATAACTTCATCATACACTATCGATCTTGCCTCATCAAAAACTTCTGGCTTGTTTTTGTTGATTAAAACATTTATGAATGCTGTTTGGTCTTCCAGGGTTAATACAATATTTCCGTTTTTAGTGGTTCTTTTTTCCCTAACCATCCCTATCAAGGATATTGTTTCTCTGTCCTTTTTTCCAAGGATTCTGTTTATTGTGGTTATGTTTTTGAGCTCTGGCCTGGCCCTTAAAATTTTTTCTATTGCTTGGTATCTTACGTTGAAATATTGAACAAAATCCTGTATGCCCCTTTTTTTTGAATCCTCCCCGTAAGAGAACATAATTTTTACTTTTTCTTCCTTTGCCTTTGTTTTATGTTCGTAAAGGAAGTGAATAAATTGTTTGTATATTTTGTTGTCCTTCCCTTTCTCTAACAGTGCTTTTGATTTTTCCAAATCAAGCCAGTTAACCTCAATTTTAGGCAAATTTTTGACTGCTTCCCCGAGGTCTTTGTTAAAAAATAAAAAATTATCTGACTTGATTTTGTTTTTGATTGAAGAGTATAGCCCTTCAAAATCTTTTGCGCCATCCAATATGTCTGAGCTTAGCAAGATATTCTTTTTAAGAAAAAAGTCCACTGCTTGTTTTTTTTCAATTAATTCCATTTTCGAGGTAAGAAGGACAGATCTTAGATTGGCTAAGATAAGGTTAGTCCTTCCTCTAATGTTTTTTTTGTTTTTTGTAAAATAATTTCTGGTATTAGTAATGAAATTTCTCTTGTTCTTCCGTGGCGGCCCTTAGATATGACTTTTGCGTTTATAATCCCCAACATGTCTAGTTCTGCGATTATATCAGAAACCCTCCTTTGGGTTAAGGGCCTAAGGCCAATTTTAGAGGATATTTTCTTGTAAATTTCATATATGTCTCCTGTGTATATGCTTTCTTTTCTTTTGGAGTATAGCGAGATAATAGAGTATAGTGTTGCCTGCGATTGTTTTGGTTGGTGTTTTATTGTGTCTATGATGCGGTCTTTTTCAATTTTTTCTTCTGCTTCGTCTATTTGGTTTATTGTAACTTTTTTAAGGTTTGATCTTTCTGCTATTTCTCCTGCTACCCTTAATAATTCCAATGCCCTTCTTGCATCTCCGTGTTCTCTTGCAGCATAAGCTGAGCATTTTTCAATTACTCCATCTTCTAAACTGCCTTCCTTAAATGCTTCTTTTGATCTTTGCTTAAGAATTTCTTGCAGCTGCAAGGCGTTGTATGGAGCAAAAATCAGTTCTTCTTCAGATAATGAAGATCTTACTCTGGGGTCTATGTTGTCAATAAATGTTAGGTCGTTGGATATCCCCGCTATAGTTACCTGTGAATTTTTCAGGTCTTCATTAATTCTTACTAGATTGTATAGTATTTCGTCTCCTGTCTTTTTCACTAACTGGTCTATCTCGTCTAACACAATAAGGATTAATTGTTTTTCTTTGTCAATAATATTAAAAAAAGATTTATAGACTTCGTCTGTTGGAAGGCCAGTTGCAGCTATATCGTGGCCCAGTTCCCTAATTAGCTGGGCTATCAATCGATATTCTGTATCAGCAATTTTTTTTAATTTACAGTTTAAGTATATTATTTTTAATGGTATATTTCTCTTTTTTGATGCTTCTAAAAGTGTATTGGCGACGTTTTTCATGATTAATGTCTTTCCTGTGCCTGTTTTTCCGTAAAGGAATAAATTAGAGGGTTTTTCCAGCTTTAATGTTGGAGCTAAGATGTTTGCTACCTGATTTATCTCTGAATCCCTATGGGATATTGTTTCTGGGATGTGGGAGCTTTGTAATACGCTTTTGTTTAAAAATAAGCCCTCTTTAGCTAAGAAGTCTTCAAAGAAGTTCATCAGCCCCTTTTCTACCATAGGTTTCCATGGGAAATGGAGGTATTTAAAGTTTATTGCTTTGTTTTTTAGACCCCTTTGTTTCCTATGGAAAACGTTTTTAAGTTTGATGTTCTTGTTTGGATTTATATTATATTTATTTTCTATATAGAAAATAATATAATAATATAATAATATAATAATAAATTATCATTAAAAACAAATAAAAAATAAAAACGAAACGGATTCAAAACAAAAACAAAACTTCCACAAGAAGTAATGGGGTAATCACACACAAGTAAAGAGAAAGGTTTATTAATGTATAAATCAGTTTTTTAGTTTTGTGGCAAATAATAACTTAATCCATTATATTACTGAAAAAAGGAAGTTGGGTTACGATTCAAGTTCTATTAGGCAGGCGCTGTTGGGGTGGGGCTATAATCCTCAAGATGTAGATGAAACAATCACACAATCATTTCTTAAACAAGAGAAAAACGAAGGGTATACAAAACCTGACAAATTATCCATCTTTGTATCCAATATGCGTTTGGGCGTTTCTCTTAAATATTTTTTGTTTGCTAGCCTGTTTTTTTTGGTATTACGGGCAGGTTTGTTTTTTTTGGTTGGTTTTTTGGCCAGGGATAAATTAGAATTAAGTTTGGTGTTAATTTTGGCAAACAGTTTAGTTGCGTGCTTGTTTTTGTTTGTTGTGTTTTTTATATTCCTTTTTTTCTCCATTATTTATTATTTTATTTTTAAATATTTTTTAAAACAACAAGTCAATTTTGGTTTTGTTTTTGCGGCGTTTTTGGTTGCCGCAATACCTTATATTTTAGCAAATTCTTTTGTTAATCTCCCTTTTTTTGGTTGGTTGGCGGGTTTTAATATTTCTTTAGGGTTTTTAAGCTTTAATTTGTTTTTTTTGCTGATGTTTGTTTTTTTTGCATTTTTTGTTTCCAGGAGGCTCAATATGCCCTACTTTAAGGCCCTTTTTTGCGCAATGGCGCCTTTGGCAGTGATCGGCGGCACATTTGGTTACTTTTTTTATGATGCTTTAAACATAAGTTTTTTGGGGTTTGTTTT
>CAZSRD010000001.1:53095-151192 GCA_964609455.1 uncultured Methanosarcinales archaeon | reverse complement strand
TCAGGATTTGGTTGAGTTCTATCTAGGAGCTTCAAAAGTGTATCTGAAAGACACAAACATTGCAGATTCAACAACAAGTGATTCACTAGAGGTTGGAAGTGAAAAAATAGATGATGCATATGTAATCATAACAGGAAGTGACGACAACTCCACATTCAGCATAGACACCATCCAGTTGAACATTACAGCAGATGATGACTACCATGTAGCGCCAGGACACTCTCTATTAGAGTATATGGAAGAGCCACAGGCTTTCTTGGATGCATGGGACATCAAATACGAAGGTCTTGACCCATCCGTAGAACTAGAGACAACTAGGTTAAAGACATCTGGCTCTGATACATACAAGCTGGAGTTTACCGACGGAGATGGAAACCAAGCAGAGGTTCCAATAGCATACACCGGCGGAAGTACACTAAAAATTGGCGACAACGACGATGATTTGGTCTTGAACGAATCAGCGACCATAACCAAAAACGATTACTTAGTCGTAACAGATGGCGCACAAGATACAGGAAACAGAAAGACCTATGCACTAAGGTATAAAGGAGCAGACAAGGTATCAGCTGGAGAAACAGCAGTTGTAAAATTTGACAACCTAGGAACAGGAAAAAGAATCGAGCAGACATTTACAAACAACACAGGAACCACTGCAGATGCAACCCTCAAATTAGGAGGAGCTACATTTAGTGTTATAGATGCTTCAAACGTGCTTGCGAATGACTTTGATGTGCAAGTAGATTTGAATGCGGGCACTAATTTCGCCGATGACGCATTAGTTGCTATAACCACAAATGCAGGGTTGCAAATAGCATTTGGCGGGATTAATGGTACCATCGTTGGAAACAGCTTCGATGACCTTCAATTAACCTTTAGCACCCCAAACAGCAACCACTATGACAACATGGCTCCAGACGACGTGTTAATAAACATAACAGCAGCCAGCAGCAAGGTTCTGTTTGGTGAAAGCAATGGTAACACAAATGTTTGGGTATCGTCCAGTGAAGAAACAACAATAAGTTATTTGTACACCACTATGGGCGCAAAGTTTACATGGCAGAACCCATCAAACGACCCAGACTTGTTGACAGTAGAGTACCCAAAAGAGCAGAGAACACCATTGGTATATGTAGTTACTAAGGGAGCAACAATCTCCAAGGGAACAGGAGAAACACTTGAGTCAGTAACCATCAACAAGATTGAAGTTGGCGCAACAAAGCTGGCTAGCGAAGTTGCTGATGTAGCAGCACAAAACCTTATCTTAGTAGGAGGTCCATGTGCTAACGGAGCAGCAGCAGAAGCAAAAGGCAATCCAGAAGACTGTGCAGCAGGCTATACAGCCGGAAAAGGCTTAATAGAGCTAGTTGATACAGGAGCTGGAAACGTTGCTTTGATCGTAGCTGGTTATAGCGCAGCAGACACAAGAGCTGCAACAGGCGTTGTAGCTAATGCTGGAGACTATGATTTGATGGGCTCCGCAATGGAAGTTACAACTGCAACAAGCACTGTAAAAGAAGTTACAGCAGCAGCACCTGTCGTTGAAGAACCAGAAGTAACTGAATAAAAAGGCTAAAACCTTTTTTATTTTTTCTTTTTTTTATTAATTCTTTGAATTCAAAATTACTTTATAAAAAATTAGTTCTTTGTTTTTCAATAAGGTTAAGGAAAGAAAAGCAGGAATAAATTTTTTTTATCTTTAAATTCAACTAGTTTTTAGTTGTTTATAAAGTATGAAATACTTTATTAACTAAAGAAAATTTCACAATTTTAATAATTTATGAAATTTTCTTGTTAGAATATACAATTTCTAAACCATTACGGTTCTTTGGAACCGTAAAGTTTAAATAATAGTACACTTCAACTATACTAAAATAAAAATGGCAATTCCAAGCAAAGAAGAAAAAATACTGGAATTATTCCTGCAAAGCAGCTCTCTTAAGCTTTGGCGCTTTGAAGAGATAGTCAGAAAAACAAAAATGGCGAGAAATAGTGTAAATAAATGGCTAATTAGGTTTCAAAAGGAAGGTATTATCAAAAAAATAAAGAAAAAGAATAAGTTTCCTTATTTTGTAAGTGATTTTCATAACCCAAGATTTAAGGCTAAAAAAAGGCTCTATGCATTAAATAAATTTTACCAAACTGGTTTTTTACCTCATTTGATGAACTTAAAAAAAGCAAAAACAGTAGTTATCTTTGGAAGTTTTTCAAGAGCAGACTGGTATAAGGGCAGTGATATAGACCTTTTTGTTTTTGGAAGCTCCGAAGGATTCGACAAATTTAAATTCCAATCAAAACTAAAAAGAGAAATTGAAGTTTATGAATATTCAGGCGTAAAAGAAATTAAGAAGATCAGCTCAGGTTTGATAAAAAATGTGATTAATGGTTATGTTGTTAAAGGCAGAATTCAAGATTTTGCGGAGGTTAGCTAAATGAAAATAAAGATAGAAGATTTAGGAGAAACATATGAAGACTGCACAGATAAGAACATCATCAAAGAAAAAGATGATGTAGATATTGAATTGATTAAATCATTAATGGATTCAGCAGGAAGGGCTAAAGCCAGGATTAAAAAAGATAAAATAGCTTATGAAGAAGAGACCAAAGATTGGACTTTTTTGTTTAGGGATAGGTATGAAATTTTGAGAACACTGATAGATGCATTCTTACTTTTTGATAAGATAAAGGCAGACAACCACCAATGTAGCAATGCTTACCTTTGCACTAAGCATTCTGAATTGGAATTTGACTGGAATATTCTCGAAGCAATGAGGATATTAAGAAATGGCATTAATTATGAAGGGAAAGCTGTCGATTTAGATAAATGGAATAAGTTTAAACTGCAATTTGCTGTTTATACAAGTACTTTAACAAAAGAAATAGAGAAGAAGTTAAAAACATTTTGAGATAATAACTCCAATTTTAAGAATTCCTTGAATCTTTATGATCTTCCATAAGATTGTAAAGTTAATTTAATGATATTACAAATCTTCCTATTTTGTTGTACGAACAAACAGCGTTTAACCATAAACAGTTTTAACAATCTTATACTTGATATTAAACCTTTCAAAAACTTGTTCTATTTCCTTAAACATATTTTTCTTTACTAATAACCCGCCCTTGCCGGAATCCAAAATAGAAACACCATCAATCAAGCCTTTATACCCTTTACGCCCATGCAAGGCTCTTGAAAACATTACTCTGCTAATTTTATCAATAGGGGACGTATCAAACCTGTAAAGCCTTATAGCGCCTAACCCCAATTGCTTTTTGTCTATAAACCAGAACCCTTTACTAAAAAGTATTTTTCCTTCTTCAAACATCTTACAAAGCAGGGTTTGATCTTCCTGTTTAATCTCCTTTGTTTGATATTCTGGATGTATTTTGACCCTATGCTTGATGTTGATATCCTCAATTATCTTATTTATTCCGCTTTCAGCTTTAGCATATTCCAGTATTATCAAGATATCTATGTCGGAATGCCTTATGGAATAATCTCCTCTTGCAACAGAGCCATACAATATTACTGCTGCTATCTCTTTTACTTTTAGCAGCCTTTTTTTAATTTCAATAACTGTTTTTTCTACTTTATTCATATTCTTTCGACTGCCTTAACAGCAAATAATTTAACTCTCAAATATATTTTGCCATTAAGCCCCCTATATGCCACTTTATTTCTTAGGTCTCTGTCAACATCATTATAAAGCTTGTAAAGCTCGTCATCAAATAAATCGGGATTTTCTGCCATGTTCCTGTTTCTATTTTCATGGTTAAATGAATGGATATCCTTGCCCCCAAATATAGCTTCTATTGCATTAATTCCTGCATAAAAATAATTTTGGGACGCTACTGTCCTAAAGGCAATTTTTTTATTTTCGTCTTTTTCATCTGCCATTTTTTTATCATAATCATTAGCTGCATTAAGATGTTCTTTGGCAGCTGTAATATGGATTTCTTTCTTCATATATTCCACCTCATTTGGTTAATTGGTTAACTGATAATTCTTAAAAACACTAATTAGTTAATTAGTTAACCAGCAGTTTAATATAAATCTTTCGTTTTTAATGGCACTTTATGCTATTTCTTAACCCTTAGTATACCAACACTCTCATCCTCATAAACCAGCTCAAAATCATCGCCATACTTCACAATATACTCAAATAGCTTAACATCCTGCTTTACCTTTCCAACAAACGCATAATCTGCATTGTAATCTTCTTTTATTATATTGTAGCCAGGATCCTTTCCTTGCAGTACACCCATATATCTATCAAACTTATCTTTATCATAAAGATAGGAGTAAGTAAGGTCAACTCCATGTGTATACCTAAGCTCTGAATCATAGAAGAACAGGTAATTAAAGGTATACCCATTTATGAATACCTTAGAGCCTTTAGGGACATTCTCTTTGAGCCATTCCGCACCCTCTTTGTACCATGGCAGAAAATGGTTGTTTTTTATCATTGTATTAAGGCTTATCAGGCTAAAAACAGCTATTATAATGAGAATGGCTGAGAATACATATTTTATGGCCTTTTTGTCATTTAGTTTAGCAGTGTAATCATTCAGAGAGAAGGCTGCAAAAAGTATTGTGAAAGGAGCAAAATATTCCTGCATTCTCCTTGTTTTTAGCATGCCGGCAAAGAATATTATAGAAAGAGCAAGAAAAACTAGGGATTTTTTGTCCAGCTTCATCCTTTTAATGGCCAAGATAAGCCCAATAATAAGGAGCCCGAACAAGATATAATTGAACTTAAGCAATTCCAGAAATCCCCATGGCTTCCATTCGGCATTATACAAATTTGCCGCTAAGTTTACTTTGAATAGCTGGGTAAACAATAAGCTTATATTGCCTGGAAAATATGGGTTTACAGCCAATGCCAGCAAAATTCCTATCAAGGGATATACCAAAACCTTCAAATCCATCTTCTTTGTTATTAGCAGGCTGATTACAAAATAAACCCCAATAACCAGCAATTGGAATACAAACACCACATACAGCCATGTAAAAAGCAATGATGTTATAAGCAAGGATTTATACATCTTTTTCTGCATAAAATAAAATGTTAGCATCAAGGACAATATAGCAAGAGGCATCTGCTTGGGCAGAAGAAACCTGTACATCAGGTTTACCGACGATACAGCATATAATGAAACCCAGAACAGCGCATAGTTTATATTATTCTTCTTAAGATACCAATAGAAAAAGGTAAAAGCCAGAGTCGAAAACAGTATAGAAGCTATCTTTGCGCCAAGCATCAGCCCAAAAAACGTGAATGGAACCAATATAATCCTGAATAACACCTGCAAATCTGCATAGCTCGTCGACAAAATAGATTCTGTTGTGTAAGGAAACTCTTTAATAAATCCCTCCTCTTTTATAATGTCAGCCATCTTAATATTCATCCAGCCATCAAAGCCGATTATTTCATTAACCCTGAACTGCATGAAAGAGATGACAACCAGAAATAGGATAAAAACTAAGAATAAGCCTTTATTCCTTTTTAAGAGCCCCCTAATTGCCATTATTATCCTTCCTCTATCTTTTTTCTTATGCTATTTATCTCATCTGCTGCCATATCATCCACCTCACAAAATCCTCGCTTCCATTTATCAAAAGATGCTTTTTTATTATCTCATTTTTTAGGGCTCTAGACACTTTCTCAAGATTGCTCACTTGTATAATATGAATCTCCTTATTTAGCCTCTTGGCAAAGCCCTGTATGCTTTTTGTATCTGTTTTTCCTGCTATAAGCAGATCTACATCATTAGCGGCATTAAAAGACTGGGCTGCAGAGCCAAATATAAGCGCCTTGGCATTTTCATTTAGGGTTTTATGAATATAACCAATAAGCTCCCCTAAAACAACCAGTTTTTCACATTCTTTTATAAGCTTGTTTTTCTCAGATATTGCCAGATGATCAATAATGTTTGGATTTTCAAGGTTTAAAAAATACAAAGTTAATCTTCCCTGGTGCCCCTTTATCAAAACACCCTTATTTTCCAGGGCATTAAGCCATTGCCTTACAGTAGGATGCGGCTCTTTTATCTCCCGGGATATGTCTGCAAGGTGCAGCTTATCATAAGGCCTGGACAGAAAAGGCTCCAACACATGATATATCGTTAGTTTTCTAACCATATCGTTATAAAAATAACAATAAGTATTTAAACTTTGCGATTTATAGAAGCATTTTATCCAGAATTAAACCAAGTTTCCAATAAAAATATTTGGGTTGAATGGCGTTAGTCGCATCCTATGAAAATTTTAACAACAATGGCACAGACCGACCGGGGGACGACCCCTTCGGGGTGGTCGGTAGGGCATTTTGCATAGCAAAATGACCGTCTACCGCCATTATTGTTGTTAAAGTTTTCTAAATATCCAGAGAAATCATCCAAAACAGAAGGATTTGACTAAAGCCGGTTGAATAAAGCTTATAACTGTAACAAAGATAAACGCCAACAGCAGTTTAAACCATAGCATCTTATTAATATTTTTCTTGAAATACCCTTACAAAAAAGATATAAATGCCAAAGACTACCAACCCCCATAGTAACAATTGATATTTTAATGGTAACCCTAAATTAGGGATTAATCCATAAAATAATTGTATCATAACACGAGCTAAAAAAACACCAATGATAACAAATACTATTGTCATAATCCAACTTATGATAGGTGGTAATCCAAATAATCTATACCTTCTTATAAATCCTTCATTATCAATATGTTCGTCGTTCCTTAATCTTCTACCCATTCAAACAGCCCTTTCCTTTCTTTGTTTTTCTCTCTTTATATTAAAATTCCTAATCCACCTAAAGAGGTAAAACCAAATTAAAAATAAAACTAAACTACCTAAACAAACCCCAACTCCCATTCCAATTAATTCAGCTGTCCTGCCTAATGGCGTTTGAGCTTTTAATAAAGTCCCTTCTGATATATATCTTAATCCATTTATTAAATATATAATGGCAGGAAATATTCCCATTGCTAAAGCCATATAAAAAATAGTCTTTTCTTCATCCTTATATTTAACTAACTTTTTCAACCATTCCATCCAAACCACCCCTATACACCTTATCAAATAATCAAGATATTTAAACCTTGCTATGTATTAACAGACACTGCCTATAAAAATATTATGCTTGGTTCTTGTTATTTTAACCCTAACTTTTCCCTTTTTATCGCAATTAGGCAGAGAAATGCTCCTTTTTGAAAAGACTTTGTCTTTTCTAAACCTTCCTTCGGAAGTTTCCTTAGCCACAGCTATCTTCTCATAAGGCAATCTGCCAATACAAACAATATCAGCTTCAACAACTTCATTCTTCCTGAATGGCTTTGGCAAAGGTTTTGCCTTAACAATATCAAAATCCTCGACAGATTTTATCAGTTTTACACCAAATTTCTTTTCCCACCCCCTCAATCTATCATAAAAATCCTCAAATCCCATATGCTTAACAGGATTCCTTCCAAACTTATAGTTAAGAAAATTCTGTATGCCAATATCTGCCTTGAGCTCTTTGGCAAACTCAATTATCTTTGGCATCTCATCATCATTTACACCAGGAATTAAAACAGGAGTTATTATCAGATTAGCCTTCCCGCTGATATATTTGCATATTTCTTTTATCTTTCCAATATCATAAGCGCATCCAGCTACTTCCTTAGCAATCTTCTCGTCGAGAGCGTTGATTGAAAAATTAAATCTGGTTAACCCTGCATCAATCAATTCATCTACCTTATTTTTTGTCAGCATTATCCCATTTGTATCAATAGAAATAACCTTAACCTCTTTTATCTTAGCTAAATCCTTAATCAGCTCAGTCAAAGCAGCATACAATAGCGGCTCTCCTTGTGAAGCAATATGCGCCTCTATATTTTCAACTTTTTTAAACTCAACTAGCTTCCTAAATTCTTCAGCCAGATAATCCTCCTCAACCACAAAATCAACTGGCCTTTTGTCCTCATCAACAGAGCAATACACACATTTGAGATTACATCCAGTGATGGGCTTTACTTCAATAACATTTGTATCTCTATCTATAAGCCCAAAAGCAACATTACCAATTAATGGAATCCCGGAATTCTTATGCGCATAAACCGCTGGCTTATTGTTCAACCCATTCTTTAAATCCTTGAAACCCTTCTCCAATAACATATAGAACTTCTTTTCTGCTTTCTCCTGTGAAATATTTTTAAAAGAAATAGCGTTTTTCTCTATGGTAAAATCATCAATCTTCTCCAAATCCTTTTTCGGCAGGTAAAAAAAGAATATCCTAAGGAAGTTAACCTTAATCCTTTCTCCTTCTTCGTCAAAAGACAAGTCCTCAAAGCTCAATTTTGCCATATCACCTAAGGTTGACCTTATATTTAAAAACATTATGATTAAACCTACAAATATTTAAATATAGGAATAGGCCACATTCTAATGGGGGAAATGGAAGAAGACAATAAGGAAGAGGTTACCATAACCTACGAGACCCTTTTTGAGCTTTCAAGAAGGGAAAAAGAGAGAAGTGAACTGCAAAAGCTAGATAGCTCTTTCTTTGCAAACGTCCTAAGATACCTTAAAGATAAACAGGCGATCATAACTAAGCAGCAAACAGACATATTTTCAGCAGAAGAGAAAAGAAAAACACAAGGCCAGATGGATAACGTCAGAAAGATAATATCAGAATTGTATAACCGGAGAGAGAAAAAGATAATAAGCATGGCTATTGACAAGAGCAAAAATAGCTCAACAATAATTGATAATTCTGCCCTTTTGGATGAAGAGAAGGCTTTTTTTGAGCATATGCTCAAAATCTTAATCATGAACAGGGAAAAGGTATTATTAAATGTAATCAACCTAAAAGAGCCAGAAAAAGTATCAGATTTTATCCAGGAAAAAAAAGAAGCTATAGAGGAAAAACAAATGCCTAAAGAGACCAAGTTAGTTAGGTTCTTGCATGCTGTTCCTAAATTTGTAGGGAAAGAACTGGAAGAATATGGCCCATTTGAAGAAGAGGACATAGCCTCTCTGCCAGTTCAGATAGCCAATGTCTTAATAAACAAAAATAGAGTAGAAGAGATTAGCGGAGATTAAACTCAATTTCCTTATTATTGTCTCTTTCTTCCATAGATAAAAAACAAAAGAATTACCAGCGCAAAAATAGCAGTTGCAGTCAGGGAAGCGCCTTTAAGGTTTATATCCCTGCTTTTGATGATTACTCCTCCTGTTGGAGACAATAAAGGCTGCTCAGATCTAACCGTAACTGTACTTCTTAAGCCATAAGGAACAGTAATACAAGTATACTCTCCTTCAATCAAAAATTTATATGTGAATGAATCCCCTTCTTGCAGATCGTTACTTTGAATAACCCTTTCTCCAAGAAGATAGCATGCAATTTTATAATTTCTGCTGTCTTTCTTTAGCCACTTAATCTCTGTATTTTTCTTTATAGTTTTTTCTTCTGGAAGAAACCCGCTTTCCATTATCTCTATAAGATTGGGTTCTAGTATCTCTTCTGGTTCTTCCAGTGATACTTCAGTCTCCTGCGGAACTTCGATAGGCTCCTCTGCAGGTAATGCCTTTTCAACCTCTACTTTTGGAGCGCATGCTGTAACAATGACAATCAAGAATACCAACAGCCAATATTGTTTCATATTATCCTTTTTATAGGCACATGTATAAAAATGTTTTGGTAGTAACATTTATAAATAAACTATATTTCCTAACTACTATGAAAATCCCAAAGATGATCAAGAGATATTGCAAATACTGCAAAAAGCATACTGAGCAGAAGGTTGCTCAGGTTAAAAGAGGCAGTCCTGGAACAATGACCTATGGCAGCAAAACAAGAGCCAGGAGAAGAGGAGCAGCTAGAGGTATGGGAAACAGAGGAAGGTACTCAAAAAAAGCAATAACCAAATTCAAGATGACAGGAAAAAAACAGACAAAAAAAACCGATTTAAGGTATACTTGCAAGGAATGCAAAAAAACAAGCGTGCAGAACCAAGGCATAAGGGCTAAAAGGGTTGAGTTTGTTTAACATTTATTCTAAGGGTAAAGTATATAAATAGAATTATATTCCTATATGTTAATAAATAGGAGGGCAAAAAATGAAAACAATTAGAGAGCCAGTAAGTAAATTCATAAAAGTAAGATGTCCAAAGTGCAAGAATGAGCAGATAATATTTGGCAAAGTAAGTTCGCAGGTAGACTGTTTGGTCTGCGGGAAAAAGATAGCAGAATCAACAGGCGGAAAAACAAAAGTAAAGGCAAGAATACTGGAAGTTTTGGAGTAAAATGCTGCTTAAAAAAAAGGATTTCCCAGAGGAAGATGAGCTTGTTCTGTGTACAGTAACAAAACTATTCCCTCACGGCGTCTTTGTCAATCTTGATGAGTATGACAAAGGCGGAATGATTCATATTTCTGAGGTAAGCCCGGGAAGAATTAGAAATATAAGGGATTTTGTAAAAGAAGGAAAAAAGGTTGTTTGCAAGATCTTAAGGGTAGACCCTGAAAAAGGCCATATCGATTTAAGTTTGAGAAGGGTTAACGAAAGGCAGAAAAAAGAGAAAGTCAATGAGATTAAGCAAGAGCAAAAAGCAGAGAAGATAATTGAGTTTACAGCAAAAAAATTAGATACTGGATTTAACAAGCTTTATAATGAGCTTTCATCAAAAATCATGGAAAAATATGATTTGGTCTATCTCTGCTTCGAGGAGGTTGTTAATGGCAAGATATCTTTTGATAAGTTAGGGATTGAGCCAAAAACAGCTGAGGTGTTAACCGAGCTTGTAAAGGACAGGATGAAGCCACCAGAGGTTTTTGTTGGCGGGGAATTAACCTTAAAAAGCTACGCTCCAGACGGGATAGAGATAATAAAAAATGCCCTTAATAAAGGCGCCAGCAAAAACATTACAATCGTCTACGAAGGCGGGGGAAAATATGATATAGAGGCTAAGTCCAATGAATACAAAGATGCTGAAAAAATATTAGAATCTGCTACAACTAAGATTATTGATTTTATAGAAAACCAGGATGGAGAAGGAAGTTTTGTCAGAAAAGAATGAAACACATTCTACTATGTAAACCATGCGGGGCTTATACTCTAAGAGATAAATGCCCCAAGTGTGGAAAAGGCACATTAAGGCCAATCCCCCCAAAATACAGCCCGGAAGACAAATATGGGCATTACAGGAGAAAGGTAAAATTACCGTCGCTTAAAAAAGCAGACTTAATATGAACACATACAGGATAGAAATGTTCAGTAAGCCAAAATTAAAGAACTCAATTCTTATAGAAGGCTTGCCAGGCATAGGAAATGTTGGTAAGGTTGTAGCAGACTTCATAATTGATGAATTAAAAGCTAAGAAAATTTGCCAGATTACATCTAATACATTCCCTCACTCTGTTTTTGTCAATGAAGATAATCTGGTAGAATTGCCCAAAATTGAGCTATTCTACAAAAAAGTTAATAGTACTAACCTGCTTGTTTTAGGCGGAGATGTGCAGCCAATAGATGAAGTTAGTTCTTATGAATTTTCAGAAAAGATATTAGACCTAGCTGAAAGGTTCGGCGCAAAAGAGATAATCACTTTAGGGGGGATAGGCCTTCCAGAAATACCAAAAAAGCCAAGGGTTTACTGTACTGGAAATTCCAAAAAGATAATTGAGAAATATAAAAGCAATGTAGTCCATGACAAGCTTTATGGCATTGTAGGCCCAATTGTGGGTGTTTCTGGTTTGTTATTAGGCCTAGCTTCCAGGAGAAAGGTCAATGCAATCGCTTTATTAGCTGAAACTTATGGCCACCCCATGTATCTTGGAATTAAAGGCGCAAGAGAAATCCTAAAAGTTTTGAATGATAAGCTAAAACTCGGCATCAAAGTTGACAAATTAGAGAAAGAGATCAAATACATAGAAAAACAGATTCTAAAAAGGACAGAAGAGATGGGCAATATCACAAGCAAAGATGCAATTGGAAAGCTAAAAAGCGGCCAGACTTCTTATATTGGTTAGTCTTTGATAATAAAAACATAACTTATTTGTATTACTTTTTTCTATTTCAACTGTCTTTTAATAAAAACAATTGTCTTTCTTAAAAAACGAAAGTTTTAAATAGTATCTTACAACACCACACTATAAGGTGATGTAAAATGGTAATGATAACCCTCGATATACCCAAGGAAATTAATAAAGAAATAGAGCATTTCAAGGTAGAGCACGAGCTAAAAGACAAACGAGAGGCTATAAATTTATTATTGAAGCGATGCGTGGCAAGTCTGGAAAACCAGCATAAATTGAATGTAGGGGGGGTAAATCCATTTAAAAGGCTATTCAGGGAAGCAGACAAAACTAAAATGCATAATCTGGCGCCCGAACAGATAAAATCTATGGATAGTGATATCTATGAATAAGCTGGTAGACAGCGATGTCATCGTTTTTGCTTTTAGCAATAATCCAAAAAAAGAGATGTGCAGGGAATTAATTGAAAATGAGAAAATAACCGTCAATACTTTAATATTATTGGAGAGCTTTAGTAAAGTGGCAACAATTACAAAAGATAAAGGGTTGGCAATGAATATGGTTAAGCTATTCTATGAATCTGATAATATAGAGATAGTTAATTTTGATATTAATTTATTTTTTGAGGCATTAAAAAGAAACAGAAAATATAATTTAAAGATTTCTGATTTAATCCATTATACGACTGCTTTATTAAAAGGCTGTTCTGCTATTGTTAGTTATGACTGCGATTTTGATAATCTGGAGATAAAAAGAGTTGAGCCATAAAAACATAACCTACTAGAAATAGAACTTCGCTTCAAAAATACTTTTTGAACCCCTCAAGTATAACTTGAGATAATCCCTTATGGTTTTCACTTTATTCCAACCATAAGGTATATATATTAGTTCTTTCTATTTTTATTTAACTCAAAGAGGTGCAATTATGAGCAAAATAAAATCAATTAAAGCAAGAGAAGTTCTTGATTCTCGAGGTAATCCTACTGTTGAATGTGATGTAATAACAAAGAGAGGCACATTTAGAGCTATGGTTCCAAGTGGAGCATCTGCTGGCATCCATGAAGCTCTAGAATTAAGGGATGGAGATAAAAAACGTTACTTAGGAAAAGGTGTTCTAAAAGCAGTGCAAAATGTTAATCACCTAATAGCAGAAAGGATTACTGGAATGGATTGTACAGCCCAACTTGATATTGATAAAGACATGCTGGATTTGGATGGAACAGAAAATAAAGGCAAACTAGGGGCAAATGCTATTTTGGCTGTTTCAATGGCTGTATGCAAAGCAGGAGCTGCTGAAGCAGGCGTTCCTTTATATCAGTATATTGGTAACCTATTCGGAACAAGACCAATTACTCTTCCAGTTCCAATGTGCAACGTTATTAACGGCGGAAAACACGCAGGCCAGGAAAACTCAATACAAGAGCACATGATAATGCCTGTAGGAGCACAAAACTTCACAGAAGGCATAAGAATGGTCTCTGAGACATATCATGCTCTTAAAAGCCTATTAAAAAAGAGATTAGGAGCAGGAGCAACATTGATAGGTGATGAAGGGGGGTTTGCACCGCCAGAGATAAAGACTGTTGATGAAAGATTAGAGCTTATGGCGCAAGCCGCAAAAAATGCAGGTTACGAAAAAGATATAGTATTTACATTAGATCCAGCATCTTCAGAGTTCTTTAAAGATGGAATCTACACAGTCGGAACAAAAAAGATGAATGGCAGCCAGATGGTTGGCTTCTATTCAGATTTAGTCAAAAAATACCCTATTGTTAGCATTGAAGATGGGCTAGCAGAAGATGATTGGGATTCATGGGTGGAAATGACAAAAAAATTAGGAAATAAAATCCAAATTGTCGGTGATGATTTATTTGTTACAAACACAAAAAGAATACAAAAAGGAATTGAACTAAAAGCAGCAAACTCTGTTTTAATCAAAGTAAATCAAATAGGCACTGTTACTGAAACATTAGATGCAATAAAGCTAGCATTCAAAAACAACTGGACAGCTGTTGTCTCTCACAGAAGCGGAGAAACAGAAGACAGCTTTATTGCAGATTTGGTTGTTGGAACAAACGCAGGGCAGATAAAGACAGGAGCTCCTGCAAGATCCGATAGAAACGCTAAGTATAACCAATTACTAAGAATCGAAGAAGAATTAGGCCCTAAAGCAAAATATCTTGGAAAGAATTTCAGATGAAAAAGATTATTCTAATAATAAGGGATGGTTGGGGTTATAGCAAGCAGGTTAAAGGAAATGCTGTAAGAAACGCTAAAACACCAAATAATGATTTTTATGAAAAGAATTATCCTTGGACTACATTAAATTGTAGTGGCAATGCAGTGGGATTGCCAGGAGGAACTCAGGGCGGTAGTGAGCCAGGCCATCTGACAATGGGAGCTGGAAGAATTGTATGGCAGCCCTATGAAGACATTAACAGGAAAATAAAGAGCGGAGAATTCTTTAAGAACAAAGCTTTATTAAAAGCAATACAAAACTGCAAAAAACACAATTCAAAACTTAATCTTATAGGATTGTTCTCTGATCAAGGCGTGCATGGAACTGTAATGCATCTTTATGCTCTGTTAAGACTGGCAAAAAAGAACAATCTCAATAAAGTTTATGTCCATTGCTTTCTAGACGGGAGGGATGTTCCCGAAAGAAGCGCAAAAGGTTTTATTAAAGATTTTTTGAAAGAATCAAAAAAGATAGGGGTAGGGGAAATAGCAACAATTGTAGGTAGATATTATGCAATGGACCGTGATACAAATTGGGGCAGGACAGAAAAAGCATATAACCTGTTGACAAAAGGAGAAGGATTTAAGGAGAAAGATCCTTTGAAAGCATTGGATAATGCATACAAGAGGGGGGAAAAGACTGATTATTATGTTAAGCCAACTGCAATTGTTAATGCTGGGGAGCCAGTTGCACTCATTGAAGATAATGATTCTGTAATCTTTTGGAACTTTAGGTCAGATAGGGCAAGACAAATAACCTATGCTCTAACAAATAAAACTTTTACAAAATTCAAGAGAGAAAAAAGATTAAAACTAACATTTGTATGCATGAGCAGGTATGACAAAAAATTGACATTGCCTGTAGCATTCCCGCAATTAACAGTAAAAAACAATTTAGGCAATATAATCTCCAAAAAAGGATTAAAACAATTAAGGATAGCAGAGACAGAAAAATACGCTCACGTAACCTTTTTCTTCAATTCCCAAATTGAAAAACCAAATAAAGGGGAGGACCGCATTATGGTACCTTCTCCTAAAGTGCTTTCTTATGATCTAAAGCCAGAGATGAGCGCTTTTGAAATAACTGAAAAATTATTGCCTCAGATTAAGAGGAATAAATATGATTTGATTATTGTTAATTTTGCAAATGGTGACCTTGTAGGGCATTCTGCTAATTTGAGTGCAGGAATCAAAGCTTGTGAAGCTGTTGACAAATGCGTTGGCAAAATAGTAGATTTGGCGTTGAAAAAAGATTACACAATCCTGCTGACAGGTGACCATGGAAATGTGGAGATAATGTTCTATCCGAATGGGGAAGTTTGTCCTGCGCATGGAACAAATCCTGTCCCTTTTATATTAGTTTCAAACGATAAAAAACTAAAAAGCTGCAAACTCAAGGAAGGAATGGGTTTGCAGGACATTGCCCCAACTATCTTAAACCTAATGGGAATAAAAAAACCAAAAGAAATGACTGGTAACTCTTTAATTATCTAACTTCTATAATATTGTGCAGCCTCTTCAGGCATTACTGAGTTTATCGTAATGTCAGAAGAAAATTCAAAACCAGCCCAGGTAGCTATTCTTGGCGTTACCTCAATGTGGAAATGTAGATTTTCTTTTTCAGGAGAATGATTGAGATATAGGTTGTATGAAAAGTTTAGTTTTCTCAATTTAACAAGGATTTTATGGACAATCTCCGCTAAATCTGCCATCTCTTTATCACTCAATTCCTCCAGATTTTTAATATGTTTTTTTGGAAAGACCCAAACTTCGTAATTAAACCTGGAAGCATATGGCGCAAAGGCTAAAAATGTTTTATTGTCAAAACATTTTCTCTTGCTTTTTGCCTCAATCTTAACGATATCGCAATAAGGGCATTTCTTATATTTCTTAGCAGCATTTACCAGCTCTTTTATTGAAGGGGGAACCTGAGAAAAGCCCACAACTTGCACATGTGAGTGGATTATTGACGTACCAGCCTTTTCTCCATGATTCTTAAAAGCTAGAGCATATTTTATACTAGTCAATCTTTCTAAACTGGTAATCCTCTGTTTAATAACATCTAAAAGAAGTTTAATATGGCTTTGAGGCATATCCCATAGCTGCTTATTAGGATCATTTGTGTCTGCAATAACCTCATGTTTTCCATATGCAGCAGCAGAAGTAAAAAATTTATTCTTTGTCTTCACTCTAGCACTTCCTTTCTGCTCAACAAAAGGGAATTTATTAGGAAACCACCTTAAAACCCACTTGCCATCTTTCTCAACTCTCCCAATCTCAGGCGGAGTTAAATGCTCATTTCCAGGGCAGAAAACACATAACTTTGGTTCAGTTGCTTTACCCTCTTGTTTGAACTCCTTAGGTCTTTTACCCCTGACAGAAGCAGCAATAACCCACCTATCTAAGATGTAATCTTTTCTCAATTCTAACATAATACAATATTTAACTAAAATATATTTAAATCTTGTGTTTTAGTAGAAATCTAAAAATTCAAAATGAATTTTTAGGTCCTAAAAAATTACTGATTTTTTAGAAATCTTTATATTAACTCAATTAATCTTTGTTTATAATGAACCTAGAATCAATCCAAAAAGAGCTTCCAAATGAATTATTCAATATACTTGACAAAGAAATCAAAGAATTGAGGCCTGCGCAGGAAAAGGCAGTTAAGCATGGCCTCTTAAATAACAAAAACTTATTGGTATGCACACCAACTGCTTCTGGAAAAACATTAATTGCTGAGTTAGCAGCAATAAAAAACATCTTAGAGGGAAAAGGAAAGGCAATCTACATAGTTCCATTAAAAGCTTTAGCCAATGAAAAATTCAAGGATTTCAAGAAAAGATACGGGCATATTGTAAGAATAGCGCTCTCGATTGGAGACCTGGACTCTGCAGACCCATATTTGGCAGATTACGGCCTGATTATTTGCACAGCAGAAAAACTAGATTCTTTAATAAGGCACCATACACCATGGTTAAGTTCAGTAGCTACTGTTATAGTTGATGAAGTCCACATGATGAACGATGTAAGCAGAGGCCCAACATTAGAGATACTTATCACAATCTTAAGAAAACTTTTGAAAAATATGCAGTTAATTGCTTTATCAGCAACAATAGGCAACCCGGAAGAGCTTGCAGAATGGTTAGATGCAGAATTAGTTATAGACAATTGGAGGCCAGTTAAGCTTCATAAAGGAATCTATTTAGAAGAAGAAATCGAATTCTATTAAGCAAGCCCTAAACTATTCATAATAATAGATGCATCAAAAGCTTCTAAATCTTTATATTCCTGTCCAGTACCTATGTAAATAATGGGTTTTTGTGTAACATAAGAAACAGAAATAGCAGCCCCCCCTTTTTCATCAACATCTGCTTTTGACAATATTATTGCATCCAGCTCAATTGCCTCATCAAACTTTTTAGCCTGCTCAACACAATCATTTCCTGTTATTGACTCACCAACAAATATTTTCAAATCAGGATTAGCTACCCTAACAATTTTCTTCATTTCATCTGTTAAATTAACATTACTATGCATCCTTCCAGCAGTATCAATCAAAACAACATCAATATTCTTTGATTTTGCATGTTTTATAGCATCAAAAGCAACAGCAGCTGGATCTGAGCCATAGTTATGCTTTATCAGCTTAACCCCTAATTTATCAGCATGATGCTGTAATTGGTCTATTGCAGCTGCCCTGAATGTATCTGAAGCAGCTAAAATAACTGAAAATCCATTGTCTAAAAGCATTCTGCCCATCTTAGCTATTGTTGTTGTTTTTCCTGAGCCATTTATTCCTATAAAGCATATGACATAAGGTTTCTTTTCTCTAGCTTCATCCAATAAATTAAATGACTTAACATTAAGTATCTGTTCAATTGACGACTTTAATGTGTTTAAGATAACCTCTTCTATTTTTCCTCTTGGTAATGGGTTATCAACAAGCTCCTGCTTTAAGTCATCTTTTATTTTCTCAATAACCTCTACAGCAACATTATTCTCTAATAAAGCCAGCTCCAGCTCCCAAAATATCTTATCAAATTGTTCTTCATTTATCTTCTTGGTTGTAATCCTTTCCTTTATCTTTCTGAAAAAACCCCTTTTTTCAGGCTCCTCAATCTTAGGCTCTTCAATTACTTTCTTTATCTCCTCAACTTTCTTTTCCTCTTCCTGTTTCTCCATTAATTCTTGTATTTTTGGAATTTCCTTTTTCTCTACCTTCTCTTTTATTTTTTCTTCTTTCTCCTCTAATTCCTTCTCCTGCTCTTTCAGCTCTTCTTTCTTCTGGTATTGCTCAACCTCATCCTTGACATCAACCTTCTCTTCAACAGCTTCTTCTTCTGGAAATTCTTCTATCTTCTCTTTAGTAAATCTCTCTCGTAGCCTTGAAAAAAAACCTTTCTTCTCAGCAGGAGCCTCTACAGGCTTCTCTACTACAGTTTCCTCTGTAACTCCTTCTTCCTCAATCTTATTAGAAATATTCTTAATACCCAGTTTTAATTTTTCTTTTAAGAATTTAAACATTTTGCACTTTAGAAGCCAAATATCTCAATTCTTCTTCTATACTAGCTGCTTTCAAAGACATTTTCTGTATGTTCATCATTACCTTATTCTGTAATTCACTCAATTCCTCAACCTGTTTTTGTATAAGCGCTTTAGTAGATTCAATATCCTTGCTTACAACAATATCTGCCCCAACATTAACCAGGAACTGTGTATTATCTTTTAATTCTGCTTTTGCAAAAATTCCTGAGCTTATCGGAACTAAAACCTTATCTCCTATTTTTGTTTTCTTAAACTCCTCTAAACTCTGTACTGTTGACATCATTTCCATCAATTGTTGCTCAACAACTTGAGCTTGTTTCTGCATATGCTGCATCTGTTCCTCTAGTATTTTCATTTCAATATACTTTTCTTGTAATTCTCTTTCTTCAGAACCTTTTGAAGTAGAGCTATTTTCTGCCTTATGTTCTTCTTTTTTCATTATAGTGGCCTTTTTTTCTTTATTTTGTTATACAAATCGTCAAAAAGAATGCCCATTGGCGTGCCTTCATAGATCTTTGTTATCGAATCAGCTAATAAATGCGCCAAAGATATAACTTTTAACTTTTTAAATATCTTCTCTTTAGGTATTTCGATTGTGTTTGTGGCTATAATCTCTTTAATTGCATCATCTTGTAGTCTTTCAACAGCAGGTCCTGAGAATAAAGCATGTGTTGCTGCCACATAAATATTCCTTGCCCCGCTTTCTTTTAAAGCCTTAGCGCCATTTGATATAGTGCCTGCTGTATCAATTATATCATCAAATAAAATACAATCCTTATCTTTTACATCTCCTATAATATTCATTATCTCTGCAACACCATGTGCTGGCCTTCTCTTGTCTATTATTGCAATATTTACATCTAATATCTTAGCTAATCTTCTTGCTCTCCTTGCCCCGCCAACATCTGGAGAAACTACAACAACATCCTTTAATTTTTTATCTATGAGATAATTAGCAATCAAGGATACTGCTTCCAAATTATCAACAGGTATATCAAAAAATCCCTGGATCTGGTCCACATGCAAATCAAAAGTAACTAACCTATCTGCTCCTGCTGCTTCAATCAAATTAGCCACTAATTTAGCAGATATTGGCTCTCTTGGCAGAGCTTTTCTATCCTGCCTTGAATAGCCATAATAAGGCACAATAACATTAATCTCTTTTGCAGAAGCCCTTTTGCAGGCATCAATAATCAGCAAAAGTTCCATCAGCTTGTCATTTACTGGAGGAGAAGTAGATTGGATTATAAACAAAGTAGAGCCCCTTACACTCTTTTCAATATGCACATATACCTCCCCATCATTAAAGTTCTTAACCTCTATAGGCGTTAGTTCTACCTTTAGGTGTGAAGATATTTCCTTAGCTAGCTCTAAATTAGATGTTCCAGCCAATAAACTGATCTTCTTTGTCATTAAAACCACCTAATACTTGTAGAATTATTGGGTGTTTAAAAAGCTTTTGAAATTAAAATGTAATCTCAAAGCTGAAAAAAGAAAGGGGCTTTTTCTGCTTTTGAAACTGCCTTTTAGAAAAGCTTAAATATATCCGGCCTTATACAGGCTTAAGGTAATATTCTAAGCATTAGGCAAATTCATAGTAAGGAAGCTTAGAGAACCAACAGATAATAAAAAGGAGAAAAACATAAACCCGAACAAATAATACTACTTTTTCTTAGGGCAGAATAACTGATTAAAAACAGCTAAAAGTCACGGTTTTAAGGTGCATCTAAATGCAAAAAACAATCTCAACCAGCGATAGGATATACGAGCTTAGGAAATCAATCTCTTTGTTAGAATGGGATATCCATAATATACAGGACGCTAGGCTAAAAGGGATGAAGCAGAGTAAGTTAGAGGCTTATAAGAAGGAGCTTAGCGGATTGTTGGTTCAGTTGAAAAACGAAGAGTAGCAATAAACTGAGGAGGTAAAAAAATGGAAGAATTGGATTATCCATCATCTTCTGATGATGAAGATGAACAAGAACCAGAAGACGATACTTGGTGATTTGCAATATTAAATTTTTTTTATTTTTTTTATTGTTTATAAAGTATAAAAACGAAGTTTTCAACTTTATTAACTAGGGAAAATTTCACTATTTATCATGATTTATGAAATTTTCTCGTTTAGTGGAGGTTAAAAAATGTTTAATTATATAAAAATTCGAAAAAAAGGAACCTTAAATTGGAAGGCTCTTAGGAAAAATGGAAAAATTCTTGTGTTTGATAGTGTTGAGAATGGAAGAGCGTACATAAATAACTACGAGGATTATGTTTGCAAAATAATCCCTATTATCTGCCACCCAACAAATAGGAAAAGCCCAATACATGGAAAACCTTACGAGAAGATAGGGTGGTGATCAATCTTTAATATAGTCAAGAGTGATAAAAATGGGAAGGATTAAAACAGCGCAGATAAAGAGGATAACTCATAATCTTTTGGATATTTACCCAAACGAATTTACAGATAATTTTGAAAAAAACCAGGAAATTGCAATCACCAGGGTTTTGACTGCTTCTAAAAATCTTAGAAACAAGATTACTGGTTATGTGGCAAGGCTTGTAAGAAAAAAGAATAATCAGGAAATCACATAACATTGATGCTAAGATGAAAAACTTTATCTCCATAAACGAATTATTTGCTAAATTAAAAGGAAGAAAGCTGAACACTTTCCCGGATAGGTTTAGTTTTTCTAGCATCCTGATTATATGGCTATTGATAGTTGTGCTTTTTGGAGTCTTTTACCTTATGTTGGAAAGCAGCTCATCTTTTTTATTATATCCCTCAAACGGCGAGCGCGTTAAAAGCTTTGTTGACAGGATATATTTCAGCTTTATAACAGCAACAACAACAGGCTTCGGGGATATTACCCCTGTAGGCATATTCAAGATTATAGCTATAATAGAAGTAATATTTGGATTATTGCTTTTGGCTGTTGTTACCTCAAAGCTTGTGTCCATAAAACAGGATATAATCCTTAGCGAGATATATGACATATCATTTAATGAGAGGATAAATCGCTTAAGGTCTTCCTTGCTTGTGTTTAGGCAGAATATAAACAGGCTCATAAACAAAGTAGAGGAGAATACACTAAGAAAAAGGGAGATAAATGATATCTATGTTTCTGTCTCATCGTTTGAGGATGTCCTTAATGAGGTTTTGTCGCTTACGCTAATTTCAGGCAACAAGCATTTCAAAAAGGTTTTAGACCCGCTTAACGCAGAATTGCTTTTAAACAGCATATTGGTTTCTTTCGAAAGGCTGAACGAGATTATAACCTTATTAAACCAATCTAGGCCAGATTGGAGAAGGGAACTGACTCTTAATCTAGTAAACAAATGCATAGAGATAAATGAATCTTTATTTGAGAAGCTAAGGGGCTCTAAGGTCCTTCCTGAAAAAACCATATCTGATCTAAGCTCGCAGAAGAGCAAGGTGATTGATTCGATAAAGAGCGGATTAGAGCCTCAACAGGTAATAGTTGAAAATGGCTCTAGTAAATCTTAGAAATGTATAAACAATTATATCCCGAGTTCTTTATCAACTTCTTCTGTTGTCTGCCTCAATACAATGTCAATCTCTCCAAAGTGCTGCTGCTGGAATACATCTATCTTTCTCTGGTTTGTAAGGTGAAGCAGAGGAACAAAGGTATATACCTTATCTTCTTTTGATGCGCCTTCAGGAAGAAGATTAGAAAAAGTTAATCTATCTTTTCTATGCTCCCAGAAAAACAGCTTAATCTTTCCATAAATGTCTTTTATTATAGCTGAAATGTCCTTCTTCTTCTCTGGGATGTGAACATCCATAGGGGGTATGCTTTTAAGTACCCTCCTTCTTTTTATCTCTAAAGCCCTTTCCAAAGCCCCCATCAAATCATAAATAGAAACCTTTCTTTTTCTTGGCTGAGGTGTTCTTGGTATCAAACTAGTAGGTATGTCTTCTTTTGGCCTAGGCTCAAGCTCTTCCTCAAAGCTTAATTCTTCATCATCCTCTTGTGAAATCAATCTGTCAAGGTACTCTATATCCTCTCCAACTAATTTATTCGATTTTATCTTTAACAGGATTGCAGCAGCTAATAACATTTTTCCAGAAACCCTAAAGTCAAGCTCTTTTAGTTTTTGTATCGTCTCAATATATTTCTTTGTTAATAATGAAATATTGACATCCCAAGGATCAATCTGCTCAGATTTAACCAATTCATGGATGAGGGCCTGCCAAGTAACCTCATCCTTATCAAATAGCATTTCAAATATCTTTTCATGTGGCTCTTGTTCCGCATTTGTCACTAATTCTTCCATTATTTTACCAATTAAATGTGTAAATATAAAAAGCTTTTTATATGACAATAAAATTCACTAGAGTATCGGGCTCATGGTCTAGTGGTTATGACAACACCCTTACAAGGTGTAAGTCGCCAGTTCGACTCTGGCTGGGCCCATCTGCGATGGTGATCTAGCGGTTATGATAGGGCCTTGCCAAGGCTCTCACCCGGGTTCAAATCCCGGCCGTCGCATTTATCAAAACAAAAATATTTATAAACAAAATACTTATTCTCTTACCTTAATGGGCTCGTAGCTCAGCCTGGTTAGAGCGCCGGTCTTATATGGCCACGTTCTAGGCAAACGGCTCTAAGTGAGCCGGCGGTCTGGGGTTCAAATCCCTGCGAGCCCACTCTTTACAAAAACAAAGATTTATAAAAAAATTAGAAAACTCAATACTTACGCCCCCATGGTGTAGTCCGGTCAATCATTCAGCCTTTTCGAGGCTGGGACATGGGTTCAAATCCCGTTGGGGGCATTCTTCTAGTTTTTTAGTTAGTAGTGGGTAGTGCGTAGTTCTACTAACCACTTACCAGAAACCAATAGAACGACGTAAGGAGTGGATTTTCAAAAATTATAAATACAAGTATTCATTACTTACATGGAAGATGAAAAAAGAGATTATAATAAAACTTAGAAAATCCTTTGAGGATTATGCTAATGAAGCTGATGGCATAGAGTTTTGGTTTGCAAGAGATTTGCAGCAGTTATTAGGGTATAATAAATGGGAGAATTTTCTAAATGTAATTGCCAAAGCAAAAGAATCCTGCAGGAACTCGGGACAGGAGGTAAGCGACCATTTTCCTGACATCAGGAAAAAGGTCAAGATTGGTTCTGAAGCAGAGAGGGAAATTGAGGATATCATGCTTACAAGATATGCATGTTATTTAATTGCTCAAAACGGAGATCCTAGAAAAGAGCAGATAGCTTTTGCTCAAAGTTATTTTGCAGTACAAACAAGAAAACAAGAATTGATTGAAGAAAGGATTGCACTAATTGAAAGATTAAGTGCAAGGCAGAAATTAGTGGCATCTGAGACAGAGCTTTCTAAGCTAATCTATGAAAAGGGAGTTGATGAAGCAGGATTTGCAAGAATAAGAAGCAAAGGGGATAAAGCATTATTTGGAGGTTATACTACTGCCATGATGAAAAGTAAGCTTAAAATCCATAAGAACAGGCCTTTAGCAGATTTTCTTCCAACAATCACTATCACAGCAAAGAATCTAGCTACAGAAATCACTAATTTTAATGTAAAGAAAGATAATCTTGAAGGTGAAGATAGAATAACTGGCGAACATGTAAGGAATAATGCGGAAGTAAGGGGCTTATTATCCAAGAGAGGAATAAAACCAGAAGAACTGCCTCCTGAAGAAGATATCAAGAAACTTGAAAGAAGAGTTAAAAAAGATGAAAAGATGATTGCTAATACCTATAGGAAAAGATTGAAATGAACCAATATTTAATATTAAGTTGACTTATTGAGAAAAATTGTGAGGTTTAAACTATGGAAGATAAAAGCCCAGCAGTTAAGGAATATAGGCAAGCTTTTGATGAGTTTTTTAAAGATAAACCAAAACCTAAAGACGAAGAAGAAAACAAAAAAATGCTTGAAGAGTTCTTCCACTGGTATAATAATGTAAGGAAACAATCTGATACTGGAAAAACTCCTGCTGAGATGTATAAGGAAATATATGGGAAAGAGGCGCCTGAGCCTGTAGATGTGACAGATGAGGACGACTTTAATCAAGAGGAAATTGATGATATGAGAGAATTTTTTGATAAGGAACTCTGGCCAAAACTAAAGAAGGATTTGAAAGAAGCGACCAAAAAAGAGGCATGTTTCCTAAGTTTTTTAGCTGGAACAGAGACTTCAAATAATATGTTTGAAGAAGAAATGAAACATGCTCAGAAAACTATCGAAAAAATGTCTCCTGAAGAAATCGCAAAGATGATGAAAAAGGAAGAAAAACCTAAAATGAGTGGGGAAAGCCTTTGGTCAGAAGGATCTTTTGCAGAAACATTAGGCCCTAAGGATATAAAAGAAAAAATAAAAACATTCCATAAAAAGCATGATGAAGACCTGAATTTTACTTGTAAAAAATGCAATAAAAAGATTTCAGCTCATAACAAAGATTGGCATGCTTGTATGTGTGATAAATGTTTTAATCAAGAATGTTTTCCTGAAGAACAGGAAGAAAAAATAAAAACTCAACGAGGTGGTTAACATCGGTTCAAAACATGGATTCACTGCCGTCAAAAGCGGAAACGGAAAATTTCTTCAAAATTTTCCTAGTCGAGCAAAATCTAACGATTTTGTCGACAACCAAAAACCACTAACCACCGACCACAAACCAACTGGACATGGGTTCAAATCCCGTTGGGGGCATTTCCCCCTTAAAGAAACCCTTAAAAACCAAATTGCATTCTTCTAGGTTATGAGAAAGTTACTCATTACTTTAGGAATGATAGCAGCTATCTTTTATTGTAGGGGAGATAGAGAAATTCCTAAATATAGATACGAACCGAAATCCCCTTCAAGAATAGAACAAACCCAAACAACACAACCCGCTTCTTTAGAGCAACAGCTTTCTGAACCAACCATCAAAATAGCTTCCTTCAATATCCAGGTATTCGGAAAAGCAAAGAGGGAAAAAGAAGAGGTAATGCAGGTTCTTGAAAAAATTGTCAGGAACTTTGATGTTGTTGCAATACAAGAGATAAAAGATATAGGGGGGAAAACAGTCCCTTACTTTATGGAAAGGATAAACGCAGCAGCAGGAGACAAGTATGATTATGTTATAAGCCCCCGTGTTGGAGAAGGTGCTGCTGCTGAAAGTTATGCTTTTATATACAACACAAGAACAGTAAACTTCAGAAGAATCTCAGCAATATACAACGATTCATCAAAGAAATTCACAAGAACACCATTTATAGCTGCGTTTAGTTCAGGAAAGTTTGATTTTACCTTAGTTAACATACACACAAAACCAGAATATGCAACTAGGGAGGTAATGGCATTAGAAGAAGTGGAAAAATATGCAGATGACATGGTAAAAGATGATAAAGATGTTATAGTATTAGGGGACTTTAATGCAGATGGCAAATATTTCTCAGAGAAAATAACAACAGGATTTAGGGATACAAGGTACCAATGGGTTATACCAGACTGGGCTGATACAACTGTAAAAGCAACAAACTATACTTACGACAGAATAGTTTTTAGAAAAGCATTCACCAGCGAGGATTATGCAGGCAAATGGCAGGTTTTAGATTTCAAAAGCAGATACGGGCTAACCCAAAAAGCAGCAGAAAAAGTATCTGACCATTTCCCAGTATGGGCTTTATTCTATACAACAAGAGACACAGACTAAAAACCTTCTTCTTTTATCCCCAACCTTTCCCATCTCCTTAATTTCATGCATTCAGAAGTACCACAAGTAATCATTCTATCAAATTGAGCAGGAAAATCAATATCGGTAAACTCCATACCACAATATCTACATAGCTTGGACTTCATTTTTCTGAAAATTCCATCATTTTATCATCATCACATTCTACAAAAAACCAATGATCTTCTCCTTCATCCAATTTTACCACCTCCTCTTTTTGTAAGCAAAAAGAGACCAGGGAAAATCAGTAACATTAAATTCAGTGACATTAAACACGAAGTGTTTATGGCTTTCCGCTGAATTTATGGCTTTTTCCGATTTTCCCGCTGCATTTAACCATCTAGAAAAGCAAACCTTTGCTCTTCTTTCACCTCTTTCTCACATTCCCTGCATAAATAGGGATCATGAAATGCGCTCTTCATAATTTTAGAGCCGCAACTTACACATATTCTTCTTTTCATTTAATCACCTCTGTCTAAATACATAGAGCCACACACCGGGCACTCATAACCATGTCCATTAAAGCTCATTTCTGTTTTGCAATTGTAGCAGTATACCCAATTTGGTTCGTTTGCAAAAACCATTCTGTTTTGCATTATTTCTGCCATTTTATATCACCCTAATACCTCTTCTATTTTGGTAAACAAGTCAAAACGAATTTTATCCTCTATATCAAAAGGCACAAAAACAATATCCTTCAATAGATGTTCCCTTATGTAGTCATGGGTTGTTTTTTCTTCCATTTTTTTCACCTCCACATTCAATCAGATAAAAACTAATCCGCCTTTCTTATCAGCTAACCTTAATATTGGCGAAACATTTATATATAACCTTACCATATATTATATATAGTATATATGCAAAATTTATGGTATATACTTTTATATATAATTTGTATATTTTATAAAATAAACTTGGGGGGGGTAAAAATGAATATGAGGAAATTAATCAGATTTGGTAAAAACTCTTATGTTTTGTCCTTGCCAAAACCATGGGTAGAGAAGAACAAATTACAAAAAGGAGATTTGATTTCTATAGAAGAAGCAAAAGACGGCTTATTCTTAAAAACAAATAGCACAGAAACACTGAAAGAAGAGCCAAAATCAATAGTTATTGAGGCAGAAAACAAAAGCCCAGACATATTAAGAACAGAAATCGTATCAGCATACCTTAATAATTATAACATGATAGAGGTTATTTCTAAAGACCTTAAAAACAAAGCTCCAGAAATAAAATCAATGCTTCAAAATTTATCTGGGTTAGAGATAATAAACCAAAGTTCAACAAGGATTGTTGCAAAAGATCTAATCGACATAAAAGAGATTCCAATTAAAACATTAATAAGAAGGATGGACAATATTGCAAGAGCAATGCTCGAGGATACTTTTAATTGTTTTTGCGGAAAAGAAGATGCCGAAAGTATAATCCACAGAGATGAAGATGTTAACAGGCTGCATTTTCTTACCTCAAGGATTATTAGGGGGGCCTTGAAAGACGTCAGAATAGCAAATTCACTGCAAACCAACTCATTAAGGCTGCACTCAGACCATACAGTTACAACAATGATAGAAAGAATAGCTGACAATACTAAAAGAATATGCAGGTATATTGGTGATACAAAAGTAAGTGGAAAGTGGAGTGAAGAGATGAAAACTCTTTTTAACAGTATCAAACAAAGCTACTTTGATGTTATGAGATCTTATCACACCAATGACGAAAAAATAGCGCTTGAAGTAGAAAAGAGAAACAAGGAAATAATAGTTGCATGTGACAGCTTCTTTGAAAAACATTACCATAAAGATTTAAAATTTACAAACGGAGATGGGAAGGGGGTTTGTAATTTTAGGCCAGCATGCGCAGCTACAGCAAAAATAGTGGAAAACATGAAGGCAATGGCATCTTCTGTTAAGTATATAGCTAGAACAGTAATTGGTGGGGGTTAATACCCTTCAAACAATATCTTTTTATTATCTTTTAAAAGAACAGTTCCACTTCCTTTCTTAACTTCTCCAATTACTTTAGCTTCATCCTTAAACTTAGAGGCAATAGAAACAGCATTGTCAGCATCTTTTGAATCAACTATCAAAAAGAAACCCTGGCCCATATTAAACTTCCTGTACATATCTTCATCTGAAAACTTAGTTTCTTTCTGCACAAGCTCAAATATCGGCTGCGGCTTAATAGGAGCATTAATCTCAAACTGCACCCCTTTTACCCTATTCAGGTTCTTTAGCCCATATCCAGTATTGTTAATTCCTACTAATTTAACCTTATCAGCAATAGCAGCAACTGTTTTAGAATATATCCTCGTTGGCTCTAATAAAATCTCTCCAATTGTAGAGCCATCAAACTTATCCTCTATTTTTCTATTTTTTAAAAACTTCAACCTTAAGTCAGTATAGCCATTTGAATGTGCTCCAGAGCTTTTCAAAGCAATTATCTTATCTCCAACTTTTACAGAAGTATTAAGATCTTCTTTTTTCATAAAACCAATTAAACCGCCAGCGATATCAAATCCCATTCCTGGCTTTAAGCCTTTTACCATCTCATCAACAGAGGCAGTTTCACCTTTTCCAATATTAACATGTATAGAGCTTCTTAAGATGTCTCCAACATCGCACATCTCTAATCCCTTAACAATCCCTTTCATCAAGTCTCCAGTTAAACCCATCTCCTCAAATTCATTTTGAACAGCAAAATAATCAATAAACAAAAACGGAGAAACCTTCCCAAGAGTAGCCAAATCATTCGCAGACATAGCAACTAAATCAATGCCAATAGTATCATACTTTTCCATCTCCTCAGCTAACAATAATTTAGTTCCAACGCCATCAATAGCACAAGCCATTAAATGATTAGGAAATACCTTATCATTAGAATACAGCTCAGCAAACATCCCTTCACCATAAACCATATTTTTCTTTAAAGAAGAAGGTATAGCTTTCTTTATAGCGCTAACTGCTTTGGCTTCTCTTTTTTGGTAATCCGTAAAGTCCGAACCTTGTGAGGGCTTTACCGGATTAGAGAAAACCTTTGTTTTCTTGTAATCTATATCCATAAAAACATGAATTTTATTGGAATATATAAAGTTTTGGTTTAGAGATTATTAAACCAAAAGGTTTAATTTAAATCTTCAGCTCTTTCTTCCAAAAGCCGCATATATTCTCTACTTTTTTAGCAGCAATCCCCGTATACCTTTCAGGATTCTTTAAAATTTCAATCTGCCTTTTACTGAACTTATCTAAATAAGGCTTCAATCCAGGATCTCTTAGCAAAAGCTCCCTAAATGGCTTTCCTGTTTGCTGGCTTTCCAATGTAAGCTTCCTTACATATTCATGCGCATCAGGATGATTATGTGCTGCTAATAAAATATATGCAGGCTCTGCTGTTATCATCTCTTTATTCATATCAAAATTCTTTTTCAAATTTGGTTTATCAACTACCAGTTTGCTCATTGTTTTGTTCAGCCTTGTAACTGAAACATACAAACCAGCCAAAATCTCCGTAACAAATCTTGATGAAGCTGAATTTGTCAAATCTCGTTGATGTTCGCATATCTGGTCCATATATATGGTGCTCATCCTTGGCATGAACTCTTTCCACATGGATTTAACATTTTCAAAGTTGATTGGATTCCTCTTATGCGGCATTGTAGAGCTTCCAACCTGTTTTTCTCCAAATGCTTCTGCAACTTCAGCTATCTCGCTTCTTTGCAAATGCCTCATGTCATCTGCCAAATTCGCCAGGACACCAAAACAAGAGATTATTGAATGAAAATAATCAGCCATATACTCTGCTTCTACAACCTGGGTAGAGATCGGAGAAGGCTTAAGCTTTAATTCAGCTAAAACCGCTCTTTCAAACTCTTCTGGATCTGCAAAAAATAGCGAAGAAGCATTATATGCTCCAACAGCCCCTGCAATTTTACCGCGTAAGTTATTAGCAGCCTTATGAACCGCCCTTATCCTGGCCCCAACTCTTGAAACATATTGTGCGATTGCAAAGCCAAATGTAATAGGCTCTGCATGCTGCCCGTGTGTTCTTCCAATCTGTAATGTATTTTTTTCACGTAAGGCCAAATAAATTAATGTTCTTTCAAAATTGATTAAAGCAGGAATCAAAACTTCGTTTGAAAAATCCTTAAAGCGAGATGCATCTGCCGTGCATATTATATCATGGGATGTTGTTGTAAAATGGACATAAGGCTTAGCCTTATCAGAAACCCTCTTACGGATGGAATTAGCCAGAGCTCTGATATTATGCTTTATTTTGTCTTCCTCCAAATAAACCTCTTGAGCAGTAATCTGGTGGCAAGCTCTTGAAACTTCGTCAGCAATAGCTTTACTGCAAACCCCTTTCTTAGCTAATGTCCTTGTCAAAGCAGCTTCAACCCTGGCTAAGTAACGAACAGCACCCTCTTCAGAAAGGTAAGGCCTTAACTTCTCTTTAACCTTATCACTTCTCCCGTAATACCTAAAGTCTAAAGGGGAAATATTATCAAACAAAGCTATGTCCTCTTCTTCTCCTGATACCCCTTCTTTTAGGTTGATCAAATTCTCAATATTCTTAAGCACCTTGTTGTTTTTATTTAGCTTTATGATCTTTCTGTTCTTATCATCAATAATGTTTATAATATTATTTTTCTTAAAAAGCTGTATAGTGCCATGCACTTTAGCAGGAGAAATATTTAATTTTTCAGCAATCTCTCTTATGTGCATAGATTCTTCTTCTAATAACCTAAGAATTTCAATATTCTTCTTTGTAAACAGTTTTGATAGTTCCATCTTATAATCTACCTCTTTAATTTCATAAAAAACCACCAACAAAGGCAACATAATAAAGAACCCGTATCTCTTTTGGGAGTAGGTTTTTTTATTAAAACCTCTATTGGTGGTTTTTATGAATGTGATACGAATAGAATAAGTGAAGTGTTCATTATTTATAAACTTTACTGTAATACATTATATATATTGTTTACTATTTAAGAACGTTTAAAACCTTACTATGGATCTTCCCATTAGAAGCAATATAATCTTCCATATAAGGATTCCATTTTTTCCCGTTAATATCAGTTACTTTGCCGCCTGCTTCTTCAACCATCAATAAAGCAGCAGAATGATCCCACGAGTTTGAGTCAAAATCAATGTTAAGCCCAGCTTTGCCCTCTGCAACTAACAAACTATGGTAAACAGCAGCGCCATAAACCCTAAAGCGCCATGTTAACTTTGCTAATTTTTTGAGTATCCGTATTTTCATATCAGTTTTGCTTCTTAACTTAGCATCAAACATAAACAAGCATTTCTTTAAATCAGTTTCATTGTTAACCTTAATTCGTTTTCCATTACAAAAAGCCCCTTTTCCTTTTTCCGCATAATATAATCTTTTTAGAACAGGCAGGTAAATCACACCTAATACAATTTCTCCTTCATGCTCTAGTGCAATAGAAGCGCCAAAAAGAGGGTTATCCATAATAAAATTATGCGTCCCATCTAAAGGGTCAATAATCCACTTATAGCCTGATTTCCTATTGCTTTTTCCATACTCCTCGCATAAAATATTGTGCTCTGGAAACCTTTTAAGAATTATATGCCTTATTTTATCACTGCTCTCAATATCCGCCTTAGTAACGAAACTATCATCCTTTTTCCTGCTCTTTTTAATTCCCTTGGCAAAATACCTTAATTGTATCTTTCCAGCTTCTTTTGCCGCTTTGATAGCTGTTTGTTTAAATGTAGCCTGCATTTTTCAAATTCTCCTCAATCCTTTTAGAAACATCTCCAACCTTAGTCTTGAACTTATTCCCTGTTATCATCTCATAAAGCTGGATATACCTTTTGCTCAACTCAATTACCAACTCTTCAGGAGCCTCTGGCAAAACCTTATCCTTATATGGGTCACAATGCTCTGTAAACCACAACCTTAAGAATTCCTTGTCAATGTTCTCTGGCTCTTCGCCTTTTGCAATCCTTTCTTCATAAGTTTCTTTAATCCAAAAACGAGAACTATCAGGTGTATGAATCTCATCTATCAAGAATATATTCCCTTCGGAATCGTAGCCAAATTCGTATTTTGTGTCTACTAGGATTAAGCCGTTCTTTGCAGCAATCTCAGTTCCTCTATCAAACAATTCAAGAGATTTAGCAGAAACAAGCCTCCATTGCTCCTTGCTCATTAATCCTTTTTTAACAATCTCTTCTCCTGAAATCTTCTCATCATGCTCATCAGATTTTGTTGTTGGAGTTATAATGGGTGTATCAAACTTTTGGTTCTTCTTCAGGCCTTCAGGCAAAACATTCCCGCAAAAATTCCTCTCACCTTTAGCGTAAGCTGTCCATGCTGCTGTTGATGTTACGCCAGTTATATATCCTCTTACAACAACCTCAACAGGAAATACCTTCAATTTTTTGCAAACAACAACATTTGGATCAGGGACATCAATAACATGGTTAGCAATAATATCTTTTGTCTGTTCAAACCAAAAAACAGATGTCTGTGTTAAAACCTGCCCTTTAAATGGAATTCTGGCCAATATTCTGTCAAAAGCGCTTTGCCTGTCAGTTGCTATTAAAAATATTTTATCATCAGAAACATAAACATCCCTGACCTTGCCTTTTTTTCTTTCACCTAAACCTTTAAAATTAGTCTCATTTAATGTAAAATTTATTTGTTGCTTAATACCCTTGTCAGATGCCACACTAACCAGCCTCCTTACTGTTGAAGTTCTTTATCGCTTTCCTTAACCTGGCTCTTTAATTTATCCCTAAACTCCTCTAGCTTAAGTGTATACTTATTGCCCACATTAAGAATTTGAATTGCAGCCAGAGCAGCATTCTTGCCATTATTCAGCCCCACCCATAAGCCATGTGTACTATGCTTTAAAACATTCAAAGCAGCTTCTGCTTTGTCATCATCTTTTAGCAATACTGGGCAGTAAATGACTAATTGCTCCTTTTCAGGTATTGGCTCATCTAAACTTATAAATTCGATATTTATGCCATCCTCTTCTGGCCCTTCAGATTCACTAAATTTAATGTCAAACTCCTCAAAGATTGCTTTTGCTTTTTTCAAGGCCTCACTAGGCGCCTCGCTTATTAAATTAACAGTAGAATGTTGTCCCAGTATTTTAGTAGCGTTCTTAACAGCTGCATCAACAGCATTGACACCAACACTCAAGACAGGTATCCCAGAAGGCATCTGCATTATAGAAAGCAAAGCGTCTAGGCCTTGATAGCTGCCGTGGCAAGGAACGCCAATTACTGGTTTTATAGTTTTAGAAGCAATCACACCAGGCAGAGCAGCGCTTAACCCAGCACCTGCAATTATAAGGTCATAATCAGAACTTATTATCTGCTCAAGCTCTTCAGGTGTCCTATGCGCAGAGCTTATCCTTAATTCTGCTTCAACACCTTCTTTTTTCAATCCATGCATTATCTCCTTGTAAACAGGCGCATCTGATTTAGAGCCAAATATTACTAACGCCTTAGGCATATAATCACCCCTATAAGAAAGATTAAGTATATTGCTTTATATATTTTTTGGATTTTATATTATCTCTCCAACAACATAGATAGAGCCAGTAACCAATATTAAGTCATCTTGCTTAGCAATCTTCTTAGCATAACCCAGAGCTGCCTTTACATTCTCTATTATTATGTAATTGAACTCAATCTGCTCAGCAAGTATCCTTGGGTCTATGGCTCGGGGTATATTTGGCTTTACAAGTATAGTCCTGCTGCTTAATGGTTTTAATTCTTTTATCATTGCCTTGTAATCCTTGTCCTTTAGTATACCCAATATTAGTATTATCTTATTATACCCCTTTTTTATCTTCAGCAATTCTTTCTTTAGAGCTTTAACAGCATCTGGATTATGCGCGCAATCAACTAATACATTATTAGAGATAAACTCCAACCTTCCATGCCATACAGTTTTTAACAAACCATTATTTATTTCATTTTTTTTAATTTTTAAATTATAATAATGATTTAATACCCTAATGGTTTCCATAGCAATTGAAGCATTTACTAGTTGAAATTCCCCTTTTAATTTTAGAGGAACATTTATTGGTTTGCCGTCTGTAAAAACCTTGCAGCCCTTATCCTTCGCAATCTTCTTGATAACATTCAAAGCAGAACCTTTAGCACCAGTAACAACCGGTTTTCCCTCTTTAATAATCCCAGCTTTTTCATAAGCAATCTTTTTAATAGTATCTCCTAAATAATCCTGATGCTCTAATCCAATATTTGTTATAACCGAAACTAAAGGATCAACAACATTAGTAGCATCTAACCTGCCGCCTAAGCCAACCTCCAAAACCAGATAATCTACTTTTTTATCCTTGAAATAAAGAAAAGCCATCGCAGTTATAACCTCAAAGAATGTTTGGTCTGTTATAAATGGTTTTATCTTTTTAAAATAATTAATTAGATCTTTTTCAGATATTTTTTTTCCATTAATCAAAAATCTTTCCCTGAACTCCTTCAGATGAGGGGAAGTATACATCCCCACCTTATAGCCTGCTTCTTTCAATACAGAACTAATCATCGCACATACCGAACCTTTTCCATTAGTACCTGCAACATGAATTACTTTAAGAGATTTCTCAGGATTTCCTATTTTTTTAAGAAGAATTTTGATATTATCCAAGCTAAGGTTAAAATGGCCTTTATGTTCAGAGCCATGAAGGCTGTATATCTCTTTTATCGTTTGATTATAGTCCATATTTATGGCTAATTCTAAGCTGATTAATAAATTTAATGCTTAAACAGCCTCACACCAGAAAACACCATTGCAATCCCTAACTCGTCACACTTTGTAATAACTTCTGAATCTTTTTTAGCGCCGCCTGGTTGAATGATTGATTTAATCCCAGCCTCAGCAGCAGCTTCAACCGCATCAGGAAATGGAAAGAATGCATCAGAACTCATAGCTCCCCCTTGGGCCCTTCCAGCAGATTTTCTTTTTGCAATGATAGAAGCATCTACCCTTGACATCTGCCCAACACCCATGCCATAGCCAGTTTTATCTTTAGCAAAAACAACAGAATTAGATTTAGTATGTTTGTTGACTTTCCATGCAAACTTTAAATCCTCTAATTCCTTAGCGCTAGGCTTTCTTTTAGTTACACATTTCAGCTCTAATTTATCAACATCAGGCCATTCTCTTGACTGAATTAGAATACCACCAACAACTTTTTTCATGTCATAGCCTTCAGAAGCTTTTGTTAACTTTCCAACTTCTAGGATTCTGCAATCCTTTTTATTTTCTTTTAAGAATTCTAAAGCATCTTTATCAAAACTTGGTGCTATTAATAATTCAATAAATTTTCCTTTACTCATCTCAGCAACCTTCAAGCTGCAAGTCCTATTCATTGCTATTACACAGCCAAAAGCAGACATTGGATCAACATTATATGCATCTTCAAATGCCTTCTCAATTGTATCTCTGGAAGCAACACCGCATGGATTAGCATGTTTTATTACAGCAACAGCAGGCGCTTTGAATTCCTTGACCAACTCTAAAGCTCCATCTCCATCAAATATATTATTATAACTAAGCTCCTTGCCCCAAAGCTGTTTAGCATTTACAATTGAGGTTTCATGTAAGATAGGCTCCCTGTAGAAAGCTCCTTTCTGATGAGGGTTTTCACCATATCTTAAGTTTTGTACTTTATTGAAAGCTAAAACCATTGTATCAGGCAGCTCTTCCTCGCCTAAATACCTTGCAATCATGCTATCATAAACAGCCGTTCTTTCAAAAACTTTCTGAGCTAGCTTTTTCCTTTCTTCAATTGAAATCTTTTCCTTTTTCTTCAATTTAGTTAGGATTGGCTCATAATCTTTAGGATCTGTCAACACAATAACATCCCTGAAATTCTTAGCAGCACTCCTTATCATAGAAGGCCCGCCAATATCAATCATTTCAATTGTTTCCTCAAAACTAACCTTTTTCTTGACAGTATCTTCAAAAGGATATAGATTGACAACAACCATATCAATCATTTCAATATTGTTATCTTTAGCCTGCTTCATGTGCTCTTTATTATCTCTAAGAGCAAGTAAACCTCCATGTATCAATGGATGTAATGTTTTAACTCTGCCGTCCATCATCTCGGGAAATTTAGTATATTCAGAAACATCCTTAACCTTAACGCCAGCTTCCTTTAATTTCTTAGCTGTCCCCCCAGTTGATAATATCTCAACTCCTAATTTATCAAGTTCTTTAGCAAACTCTACAATTCCTGTCTTGTCAAAAACTGAAATCAATGCCCTTTTTATCATTTTTCATTCATCTCCTCTTTCATAAATTATTCTAATATCTTAACTTTATGGCCATCAACCTTTATATTTCCATCCCTATACAACTCAATACCTTTTAGTATAATCTTCTGTTCAGCTGCCTGTACCTTTTCTTTCAGGCTATCTACAGTTTCTCCTTCCTCAACAGGAACCTCTTTCTGCAGTATTATAGGCCCTGTATCTGCTCCTTCATCAATAAAGATTAAGCTTGCTCCTGTAACCTCGTCTCCATTCTCTAAAACCATTTCATGAACACCTTTGTCCATGCCGCCAGCATACTTAGGCAGCAGACTAGGGTGTATATTCATAACCTTATTCAGCCATTTCTGTACAAACCATGAAGACATAAGTTTCATATATCCTATCAAAAGAACTAAATCAACACCATGCTCTGCCAACAGTTTATCGACTTCTCTGTCATATTCCTCTCTTTCCTTACTTTTAGGATCTAAGAAAATAGCCTTTAAACCATGTTTTTTGGCTCTTTCAAGTATGCCAGCTTCTGACTTATTGCTTAAAACAAAAGAAATCTCAACATCAGGTAACTCATCAGACTCTATAGCATCTATTACAGCTTGTAGATCAGTTCCCCTTGTGCTGCCTAATACGGCAATTTTTAAGATTCAAACCACCGTACTATCAGAAAATCCATTTAGTTTATAAATATTACTACAAAATTTGCTTACACGCCAAAAAATAGTTATATTTAAAAGTGCAATAGTAACTGCAACAGTTGTGAAACAAACAAGCTTGGAGGGCATAATTGTCCCTTTAATCACCCCAATACTTCCAGATTTAGAAGTAGACGAAAGTAGCCCTTGGGCAATTGTTAATCATGTAATAACGGGCGGCGTTGATGGAATACTTGTTAATGGCGCAACAGCAGAGTTCTACTCTTTAAGTCGTTTACAAAGGAAATATAATCTAATCAGGGTTGTTGGGCATACTGAAGGGAGAGTGCCTGTAATAGCAAACGTTACAGACAACTTGAGGGCAGGCTCTTATGAAGAAGCATTACAGCTGACAAAACAAAACATAAATGATGCTACAGAAGCAAGGGCTAATCATGTTTTACTATGCCCATATTATTATAATTCAATCACAGAAGAAAATGTTGTTCAATTCACAAAAGAAGTAGCAGATTATGCAGCTAAAAAAGGCTTGCCTCTTTTCTTGTACAACAACCAAAGAATACATCACGATGAAAAGAGCTTGCCAATAGGAGTAGTTAGTGAATTAAGCAGGTATGATAACATTGCAGGCATCAAAGATAGCTCAGAAGATTTAGATTATTTTATGCAGCTTCTTGCGCTTCAAAACCAAGGCTTTAAGGTTTTCCAGGGCTCAGAAAGGCTTATTCACGCTTCATTTAGCGGAAAAATAAAACCAGCAGGCATTGTTCCAAGCATGGCTAATGTTGCTCCAGAATTTGTAAGGAGCGTTTATGAACATCCTATTGAAGCATCACAAAGGAATATGGACTGGGCATGTGCATTGTTATATGGTAAATCTGATTCTAAATACACTCACATAATAGGTGGAATAAAAGATGTCTTATGTAAAATGGGATTAATCTCAACTCCAAGAATGATTGATGGCAGTTCAGTTTCTATCAGTAGTATAAATATGCGGCTATTTGAACAATTCAAAAACGTACAACTTAGAGCTTATAGCAAATAAATCACAATCTTTTCTGCAGTTCCATACACTCTAAAGTATTCTCTAATAACATAGTGATTGTCATTGGCCCCACTCCGCCTGGAACAGGCGTAATATATCCGGCAACATCTTTTACAGAATCAAAATCAACATCTCCGACTAATTTATCATATACTTTGTTAGTGCCAACATCAATGACAACAGCCCCTTTCTTGACCATATCTCTCTTAATCAAACGAGGTTTTCCAATAGCCACTACCAAAATATCAGCATCCTTCGTATACTTCTCTAATGGCTTGCTTCTGGAATGGCACATTGTTACAGTACAATTCTTTTGTTGTAATAATAAAGAAACAGGCTTACCGACAATATTGCTTCTTCCAACAACAACAGCATGCTTCCCTTCTAAATTAATACCAGTGCTTTCAATCAACTTCATAATCCCTTTAGGAGTAGCAGGCAAAATTGTATTTTTGCCCATCATCAAATTACCAATATTTACAGGGCTAAAACCATCTGCATCTTTATATGGTAAAATAGCATCAATAATAAACTGCTCATTGATATGTTTTGGCAAAGGCAACTGAACAATAAATCCATGTATCTTGCTGTCTTGATTAAGCTTATTAACTTCATCTAAGAGTTTTTCCTCGCTTGTATCCTTACCAAGCTTTATCATTCTAGAATAAAAACCAGCTTCCTGGCATGCTTTATCTTTTCCCCTTACATATACCTGAGAAGCAGGATCATCACCAACTAAAACAACAGCTAAGCCTGGCTTTTCCTTTAGCTTAGAAACCTTTTTCTTAAGCTCAGCTCTTATCTCAGCAGCTACCTTTTTGCCATCTATTATTTTTGCTGTCATATAAATAACCTTGTGTTTAACTTATATAAATCTTATTATTTTAATATCCCTAAATTAGGATACAGTGGAAACTTCTTAACAAGCCCCATAACATCTTTTTTTACATCATTAAGCGCAGCTTCATTGCCCCAATTATCAAGAACCTTGACAATCAATTTTCCAATTATCTCCATCTCACCTTCTTTAAATCCACGAGTAGTCAAAGCAGGTGTCCCTATCCTAATCCCTCTTGGGTTAAATGGAGTTCCAACCTTTTTGCCCAAAGAATCAATTGGCAACTCGCCAGAAGGATTTGGAATCATGTTCTTATTGGTATAAATATGTGCTTTATCAAGAGCTGTTTCAGCTTGTTTCCCAGATATCTTCTTGCTTCCCCAAACATCAAGCAGCATCAAATGATTGTCAGTTCCATCTGACACCAGTTTTATACCTAAACCCATAAGGGTCTCTGACAGCACCTTTGCATTCTTCACAATCTGCTTGCAATATACTTTAAAGTCAGGCTGCAGATCTTCCTTAAATGCAACAGCTTTTGCAGCTATGATATGGTCCAATGGACCGCCTTGCGTTCCGGGGAAGACAGAAAAGTCAATCCTCTGAGCTAAATTCTTCTTTTCATCAGGGCAGTACTTCTCTTTCAATCTATCTTCTATTTGGCAGAGTATCATGGCGCCCCTTGGCCCCCTTAAAGTCTTATGCGTTGTCGTAGTTACGATATCGCAATAAGGCATTGGGTTTTGATGAACACCAGCTGCACACAGGCCTGCAATATGGGCAATGTCTGCCATATGATAAGCTTCAACTTCTTCTGCGATTTCTCTGAATTTCTTAAAATCCAAATCCCTGGGATAAGCAGAAAAACCAGATAAAATTAATTTAGGATTGTGTTTCAATGCTAATTCTCTTACCTCGTCCATCTCTATCCTTTCTGTATCAGAATTAACCCCATAAGGCACAATATTATACATCTTTCCAGAAAAATTAACAGGGCTTCCATGCGTCAAATGCCCCCCATGAGCTAAGTTCAATCCTAATATAGTATCTCCTGGTTTTAATATTGTGAAATAAGCCTGCATGTTTGCTGGTGAGCCTGCATTAGGCTGGACATTTGCATGCGGCGCATCAAAAAGTTTCTTCGCCCTCTCGATAGCCAGCTTTTCACAAACATCAATAAATTCATTGCCGCCATAATATCTATGGTCAGGATAACCTTCAGAATATTTGTTTGTAAGCACACTCCCCATTGCCTGCAAGACAGCTTTGCTCACAAAGTTCTCAGAAGCGATCATCTCAGCCCCTTCTTCCTGCCTCTTTATCTCATTCTTTATAGCTTTAGAAACATCAGGATCAAACTTCTCAAGGTCTTGCATTCTGTCCATCAATAATCACCCGATAAGGATTAAAAAGAAGTTGTTTAAATATGTTTCTAAAATGCTTAGCATTTTAGAAGCTAAAAAAAGGTAAAGCTTTTTTTATATTTCTATATTTCACTTATAACCTTATCCAGCCTAACATCCCAATCATGATTAGGTATAAACTCTAAAATCTGCATCTTAAATGCTAAACCAACTTTCTTTCCTTTAAAATCCTTTAAGAATTTATCATAATAACCTTTGCCATACCCTATCCTATGGTTTCTTTTGTCAAAAACAACCCCGGGGACAATAACTAAGTCTATGTCTTTTTTATCAATCTCTTTTATCTTTGATGGTTCTAATATACCATATTTTCCTTTTTTATCTAGCTCTTTAAAATCTTTAATCAAAGAAGCAACAATCTTATCTCCTTTAACAGCAGGCACACAAACTTTCTTATCTTTCAAAGCTTTCTTCATCATGTCAAAAGTATCAACCTCAGAGCCAAAAGAAACATAAAACATTACAACCTTAGCATTTTTGTAATCTTCAGAGTTAAACAATTTTTCTTTAATAACAGAAGATTTAGAAATAATCTCTTCCTTGCTTAACCGATTCCTTTTTCTCAATATAACCCTCCTGCTTGTTTGTTTCATTAACAGTATAAAGGAAGAGCTGGTTAATAAAATTTGTCATTACAGGAAACTTCGGGCTAAAACCAAATAGAAAACTATTTAAACCAAATCCCACCTTTTAATATTATAAGTAAAAAAGGGATGGTAAATGCCAAAGTTTCCAATAGACTTAAAAGATTACAAACCTTTGACTTTTGATATTTCTAAACCTACATTAAGTTCAGAGCAAAAAAAGCAATTAATAAAGAACATCCAATTAGTAAGGGACACAGTTGTTTTCTTCACAGCCTATGCAAAAGCAAAAGACATTGGTGGCCATACAGGAGGAGCATATGATGTTGTTCCAGAATACCTCATAACAGAAGCATTCGCCAGAGGAGATAAAACAATTTATCCCGTTATATTTGATGAAGCAGGCCATAGAGTTGCAATACAATATGCAATGTCTGCTATAAACAAAGAATGGGGCAAAGATGGATTGCAAAAATTAATGCATTACAGAGAATTTAAAAGCGGCTTGCCAGGCCACCCAGAAACAGAGCTAAAAACAGCAAAGTTTAACTCAGGCAGATTAGGCCATATGTGGGGAGAAGTAAATGGAATAGCAATGGCAAATCCAGATAAAAAGATAGTCATGCTTGGAAGTGATGGCTCTTTCTTAGAGGGGAATGATGCAGAAGCTGCCAGAATAGCTGTTTCCAGAAACCTTAATGTTAAAGTTCTATTCGATATGAACGACGTAACAATCGCAGGCCATCCTACTGAATATATGAAAGGATTCAATATCGAGCAGACACTTGGAGGCCATGGAATAAAAGCATTAGTTGGCAATTATAATGATAAAGAGGATATTGATCTGCTTTACAAGCAAATAAGGCAAGTACTTTCTGAGGATGGACCATCAGCTGTCGTTACAAAAAGAAAAATGGCTGTTGGTATAAAGGGCATTGAAGGCTCACCAAAAGCTCATGATGCAATAGGTGTTGATGTAGCAATTGAATATCTTAAAGCTAAGGGCTATAAAGATGCAGTTGAGCTTTTGAAAAACACAAAACCAATAACCTACAAAGAGGAACATCTTGGAAGTTCTGTTGAAGAAGGTAAATGTCGTTCACAATTCGGCAAGACAGTTGCATCTATTCTATCTAAACTATCAGGCAAACAAATCCTGAATTCAGTCCGTATCTTTGACCCTGACTTAGAAGGTTCAACTGGGCTACAATCAATCAGGGAAGCTTTGGAAAAGAAAGATAAAAACTTAGCAAAATCCGTTTACCATAATATTGGGCCGCAGGAAAGAGCAGGAATATTGGCAGCTGGTGGTTTTGGCTCAGAGAGGGGCAAGCAAGGAATCTATGCAACATTCTCTGCTTTTAGTGAGATGATAATTAGTGAATTAACAATGTTAAGGCTAAGCAAAAGGAATATGCTTATTCACTATTCACATGCAGGCGAAGACGGAATGTCAGACAATACATGCCATTTCGGTTGGAATATCTTCTTCCTAAACAACGGTCCTGCATCAGAAGACACAACAAAAATGTACTTTCCAGCAGACGCATTACAGATGGATGCAATTGTAAAGAAAGTGTTTAATGATGAAGGCATAAGGTTTGTTTTCTCTACAAGACCAGGTGTTCCTTATATACTTGATGAGAAAGGAAAAAAGCTCTATGAAAATTACCAATTCAAGCCAAATAAAAATGAAATAATAAGAGAAGGCAAGGATGGTTATGTAATAAGTTACGGAGAAATGCTCTACAGAGCCTTAGATGCTGTCGAAAAAGCAAGAAAAGAAGGCATAGATGTTGGATTAATCAACAAGCCAACATTGAATATTCCTGATGAAGCTATGCTTAAAAAGATTGGAAAATCTAAATTTATATTATTAGTAGAATCTCAAAATTACAACACTGGATTAGGGATAAGGTATGGAACATGGCTCTTGGAAAGGGGCTTATGCACCAAATACGCTCACATCGGAGCAACAAAACCAGGAATTGGCGGCCAGGAAGAGCAGATTCCTTACCAAGGATTAGACTCTAAAGATATTTTAAAGAAAATAAAAGAGATGGCTAAATAACTATCCTCTTAACTCTTTCATATGTTCTATTCTTTTTATAATAAAATATATCAATCCATTATCTTAGGATTCTTTTTTATCATACTTGTTATCACAAAAGGAAATATTAGCGTAGTAACCAATGTCATGACAACAATATTTGAATAAACTTCTAATGGTAATAGCGCTGTTTTGAATGCTATAAGCGCAAGAGCAAGCCCTACAGCTCCTCTGCTGTTCATTGCCCAGCCTATTAGATGAAGTTTCTTGAAACTTAGTTTTGTGAATGGTTTTGTAAGCAGCGTACCAAACAATTTTCCTATTATAGCGACAACTATTGTTACTATAACCAAAAATGGGCTAACTTTTAGTGAATCAAGATTAAAATCAAGGCCCATGGATATGAAGAAAAAAGGCACAATTATTAGGAATACCATCTTCTCAAAAGTTTTAGTGCTATTTTTACTTTTGTCTATCACCCTTTGTGAAACAATGCCAACAAAGAAAGCTACAATTATTAACGCTAAAAGTATATCTTCTTTTATGTAAGCTTCCTTGAATAAGTATGTGATGATGATGAATAATGAAAACCCCAGGATGTCATCAAAAATGCCAGCATCAATGATAATTGAAGCTACTCTTGTTTTCAGTTTTTTTAGTTCAATCAAGAAGGAAGCCGTGGTTGCTTCCGCAGTTATGCTCATACAGATACCAACTATCAAGGAAACAAATATAGAATATCCTATTAAAAAGAATACAACAAAACCTAGTAAAAAAGAAGTCAATGCGCCGAATATAGTGATAACAAAGCTTTCCTTTCCTTCACTGTATATAACTTTTGACGAGCTTTTTAACCCAGCAAAGAACATCAAGCAAAGCAGTGCAATATTCCCGATATTAGATATCAATCCGGTATTGGGTTCAAGTACTGCGCTCTTTATCAGGGGTTGGCCAAGAATCAAGCCGCTTAGTATCAAGGCAACAACCATTGGAACCTTCAGTCTCTTTGCTAAGAAAACCATAAAATAAGAAAATATAATTATAACCAATAGTGAAACAATTAATATCATAACCAATTTTTAATTAGGATATATAAAAATCTTTTGTATTAACCCCTCAACTCTTCCATATGTTCAATTCTTTTATCAATCAATTCTTTTGTTCCAATATCTTCTCTATGGAATATTGGTCCTTGTGCAGAACAAACACCATCTTCTGCGATTACCTGAGCTTGTTCTAATGTTGGAGCAATTCCAACAAAAGCCACTGCCCTTGATTTTGACATGTATAACTCACCATCTTTTCTGTCGACAGAAGCATAATATACCTTTACATTATCAGGCACCTCACCTAAAGATATCTTCTGTCCTTCAACAGGATTTGTTGGATAGCCTTCAGGAACAGCATATTTACATACAGTTGCATTTTCAGAAAAATTAGGCCTTATCTTATGCAGTGTACCTTCAATAATAGCTTTACAAACATCAACAAAATCATTTTTCATTATTGGCAAAACATTCATTGCTTCAGGATCACCTAATCGAGCATTATACTCTATCAATTTAACGCCTTTCTTTGTGCATATAAAACCGCCATACATGACTCCTTTATACAGCTCACCGCACTCTTTAAATAAAGCTTCTCTCATCTTGTCAGTAATTACATGTGCTTCCCTTAAATCTTGCTCAGTCATAAAAGGCAATAACTTGCCTGTAGAATAGCTTCCCATTCCTCCAGTATTAGGCCCTTTATCATCAACAAAAGCCCTTTTATGGTCCTGAACAGGAGGGCAGTCAAATAAGCTTTTTCCATCAGTAAAGCTTTGCAAAGAGAACTCTTCTCCAACTAATTTCTCTTCAACAACAACTGCTTTATGATTTTTCAAAACATCTTCACAATATGCATAAGCTTCATCCTTTGTTTCAAAATGATCTCCTTGAACCTTAACACCTTTTCCTCCGGTTAACCCATCTGGCTTTACAACAACACCATCTAACTTTTCAATAAACTCCATCACTCCGTCTAAACTTTCAAAAACCCTGAACTTAGGCATTCCAGGAATCTTGTATTTTTTCATAAGTAACCTTGTAAATGATTTTGATGTTTCCAATCTAGCCAATTCCTTTTTAGGCCCTACACAAGGAATTCCTATAGCTTCCAAAGCATCAACTACTCCATTGCTTAATGGATCTTCAGGGCCAATGACAGCAAACTCTACATTAGAGCTTTTAGCAAAATTCTCAATCTCATCTAGATCATTATACTTGCCAATCTGTACCTGCTCAGATAATTTAGCAATACCTGGATTATTAGATTTCATATAAGAAAAAAGCTTTGGTTTCTGCGGGCTTCTGACAAGAGCTTCTGCAATTGCATGCTCGCGAGCGCCATTCCCCACTAAAAGTACTGATATCATGATAATCACTCCAGAAATAAAGAGAAATAGCTATTATTTATATCTTTTGCCCAATAATCATATGGTTCTTAGGAGTTACCCCCCTTGGCAAAAACTCTGCAATTTTAACAGAATAACCCCTTTCTTCAAGAACTCTTACACGCAGGGCATCAATGATATACATTGCTTTTCTTGCATAAGCCAATTTAGCTTCATCTTTCCCAAAATAATCTGCTATTTTGCATATCTCCCTAAACTTAACTAAAGGTATAGCCCTCAGCCCAAAAGAACCATCCATCGGAAAAGCATTTTGATCAATCTTGCCATAACAACAAGGCACTATAAAAATTCCTTCGGGTTTTTCTTCATTTATACTATAGTTAATTATATAATCAGGTGCATTCCCGCAACAATGCAAACCAACATATACAAATGGGCCCCTAATGCCAAGTGATGGATTCTCAATAACATCCGTGTTAATATACTTAATAATACCTTCTAATACAAGCCTCTCTTTGATTTCTCCAAACCCATTTAAATTTTTTGCATCCTTATCTACAAGATAGGTCTTTGCGTGCAGCAAATAAGCTATTGCTGCACCCAATATCCCTTTTCCAGAGCACCAATCCACATAACAATAAGAATCAGAAAACATGTTATTATTTTTTAATTGTGTTAAAAAAGCTTCAACTTCCCTTAATTTCTTTTGCATCTTTCTTGAGCATACCTTGCTTTCAAGGTCCGTACCTTCAAATAACACCTCTACTTCAAAAGATTCAGATTCGTGCCTTATTTCAAACCTCTCTTGCAGACATCTGTACAAGCTGTCAATCAGGCTTCCAGTTTTTTTATCCATGAGAATTATTGTTTAATCCCGCCAAGGACATAATCTAAGCTGATTTCTATTGCTGAGACTGGCGCTTCTAACCCGAATTTTAAAAGAACTCTAGGATGAATCTGCCCCATTATTCCTATTGTTTTTCCGCCAACTATAACCTCAGCGCTTCTGCCTTTTATTAAATATGGCGCAGAAAACTCCCTTAGGCCGTAGTCAATTCCAGACCTTGCCATTACCTCATCTAAAGCCCCATAAGCCATATTGAATGATTCATTATTTGACATTACTGCTAAGCATAATCTCATATTGTTTGAAAACCCTGTTGGTGAATCATCCTTTTGGATTACATCATCAATCTCATACACCTTTATAGGCAGGCTTTCTGACTTATTTCTAGACAACAAATATAACAATTCAGGAAGTATATCTGTTCTTATCATATTAACTGACTTAGTTTTTGGTTGTTGTACTATCGGTAATGTTGGGTCATCATCTTTTCCCATATTATCAAATTGCCTTTGCCTGTTTGTAATTACAGAAGTCATGACCTCAGTATAGCCTAAAGAAACGCATAATTCTCCAAAGTGCCTTGTTTTTCTTGCATGCAGTGTCTCTTTTCCAAGCTGGTATCCTTTCTCAAGCTGCGGCTTAAGATTTTCATACCCATAGCTAATGCATACATCCTCTGCAAGGTCAGGTTGTATCGCCTTATCTTTCTGAGGCAGTATATCCACCCTATAACATGGAACATCAACATGGATTAGCCCATTTCTTTGCTTGGCTCCAAATCTCATACGCATTAAATGGGCTATTATCTCTTCAGCAGGCATAGATACGCCTGCCATTTCATTAATATAATCTGCAGAGACAGTAGCTGGTTTATTTGCTAGTGATACTGATTTTCTTTGCGATCCTGGGTAAACTGAATTTACAGTGTAACATTTTCCTCCCCTGTCTATTAATGCTGTAGCAATTATGCACAATGCATCCTCAACACTTTTTTCATGTAGCCCAGTGACCTCAACCAATAAGTTTGAATCACCTTCTACAACCTTGCCGCTGTAATTTGAGTTTATTATCGGCGGGAAAGATAAAACCCTTCCCTGATTATCCATAAATATAGGGTATTTCTCAAAGTCTCTTATAAGATGCCCATATTTTACTCCGCATGGGTGCAGTGCTAGTATCTCTTCAAGGTCTAATTCTTGTGCAAGCTCCAAAGGCTCAAATCTTACTGAGCTTGGCTCTACTGCTTTGTAAAACAAAGGAAACTCAACCTTGTCGCTGTTGTATATCCCTATAGACACCTTTTCCCTGTCATTGCCAAATGTTTCATGTATTTTTTCCTGAAGGCCAATCATTGATTTAATCAAGAAATCATCAACTGACAAGCCCCTGATTACAGCTGCCCTGATATGCGGCCTTATCATTAGCATTTCAGCTTCTACATTAATCACATGCTCAGATGGCAATGATTCATAATATGGGGCCCCAACTTCTATATCTAAGTGCCCTCTTAATTGTCTTGCATATCCTTCTACACTGAGCAAGTCAGGCCTTTGAGGAGTCACCTCGATAGATGCATTTTCACCATCGAATGCCTCAAGAGATGTTCCTAAACTAAATCCAATCCTGTTTAATTCTTCCTGTGTTAACTCCTTTCCAACCAGTTTTTCAAGATCTTTCAGCAAAAAAGTTGCTATAGCCATAATTTTTTCCTCTCTCTTGAATATTTCAGCTCCATATCACTTCCTAACAATTCCCTTATTGATCCAGTGCCATACAGTAGGGCAGCTAATCTTTCCAATGCTAAACCCCAGGCAATTGCAGATTTTCCTTCATGCCCCAAAGCAGACATCATTTCAGGCCTAAACAAGCCAGAATTAGCTATCTCTAAATACTTCCCTAATGGCGCAAAATACGCATATATTTCCATAGAAGGCTCTGTATAAGGATTGTAAGTCGGCTTAAGCTTTATATCCTTAAGGCCAAGATGGCTGTAGAATTCAGATAGCGTCCCTATCAAATTTCTCAAAGAAAGTTTTTCATCAACAACTACCCCTTCTATCTGATGAAATTCTGGCAGATGCATATTGTCAGTAGTTTCATTTCTAAAAACCCTGCCTATAGCAAATAATTTAAGGGGCAATTTTTTTCTTGTTGTTAGGTAATGAGCAGTTAAATCAGTGGTATGTGTTCTGAGTATAGGTCTTCTGGCCTCGTTTATATCCCATTGTTCATCATAAGCAAATTCGTGGCTTTCTCTTACCCTTTTAACTAATTCTTGGTCAAGCTCTCCTTTAACCTGGATATTTCCCAAATAAAATGTATCCTGTATCCTTCTTGCCGGATGATTTTGCCTGGTAAATAATGCATCAAAATTCCAGAATGACAAATCAACAAAAGCCCCTTCCATCTCCTCATAACCCATGTTCAAGAATATCTTTCTGACATACTCGCTTAATTCCCTTAGTGGCGCCAGTCTTCCGCCATAAATCCTGTCTGGGTGTAGCCCCAGGTTAAATTCCTTTAATGGAGTTGTTTCCCAACTGCCGTCTTTTAGCATTTCTGCTGTTAAGTCTGCAACTGGCTTTTTCTCTAGCTCTAGCTCGTAACTTTCAAAATCCGGATTTAACTTAATTGTTCTGGCATTAAATTGCTTAATCTTCCCAATTTTTCTCTTCTTTAATATCTCGCACAATATCCTGTTCGAATCATCAACTGTTACCTCAGCCTGTTTTTTGCCAGTTAAGCTGTCAAGCAATACAAGATATTCTGCCAGCATTTGTTCAGTAGCATCCTTCTTGCCGGGATCAACTGAAGCAACCTCATAACCATCTCCTCTTTCAACATTTACAATTCCAAGCTTTTCAAGCGAAGTTAATGAATAGTACACCTCTGTTTTTGGAAGCGCTGCTTCAAGCTCAGAAAAAAGAATGGCTTTTGATTCAGATTGTAAAATAAAATCCAAGGCAACAAGCTCAGCAGGAACATATTTTTCAGCAAGAACATCATCCAGAACCAATTTTTGTTTTTGGGAAACATCAATGCTCACAAGCCCCTTGCTTGCAAGGCTTTGAAGCCTGTATAACAAAGAGCTAATCTCCATCTGAGTAACCTGCTGCAAAGACTCTGCTTCAAATGAGCCATACTTATAATTTGCATGGATACATCTAACCAACCCCATCTCAGTTTCATCAAGTATTGCTTTTTTCTTTTCCATATTTTATTGTCTCCTTTGGCTCATAACATGTTCAATCGCTTTTTTATAAACTTCAACAAACCCGTCTATATTCTCTCTTTTTGTTAAAGGGTTCATCAAAACAACCCTGTGGCAATAAAGACCAGATTTAGCTAAGCCTGAAGTATCAGAAATTGTATATCTCCCTTCACTGTTTATGTATGATCCAATTGCTTCGTTTAATCTATTCACCCTGCTTAAATAAGGGGTGTTTTCTCCTTTTTGCAATGCTCTTTCTTTTGAAGAAGATGGCTTGTCTAATTCAGCAGGGATATACCTGAAATTGACCAGGTTCATCTCGGGGTTTTCAACTACAACCTCTATCCTGCCAGAATTCAATTTAACTTTTTTTAGTTGCTCAACAAAGTAGCTGGTTCTAGCTAGGCAAGTTCTAAAAACCTCTTTATAGAACTCTTCAGGGTAAGCAAATAACGCCATATAAGTTGAAAAAATACCGCTTGTAGATTGTGAGCCTATTAATTTAACACCCCCTGGGTGCTTTATATGGCCTTTTAGATATTTGGCATCTGTAGACAATTGCCTTCTTGCATTTATGCCGTTCTTAAAAGAGATTACTCCTGCATTATAGGGTGTATAAAAATTTTTATGCGGGTCTATAGAAACAGAGTCATACCATTTTAGGGCTTTACCAAATTTTTCTTTGAATTCATCTAGCATGAAAATATATGGCCCGCCCCAGGCAGCATCAGCATGCAGCCAAACTTTTTTTCCTGTCTCTCTTTCGAATTGCCTCACTATCCTATTTATCCCTCTTAAATCATCTATCGCTCCTGTTTCTGTATTTCCTGCAATGCCAACAACAGCCACTATTCTTCTATTTTCTTTATAGACCTGCATTAATTTATTTTGCAGGTCATCAAGATCCATTTGGCATCTGTCATTAACCCTTACATAAACCTGGTTTACTTCTCCTAGGCCTAGCAAGTTTTGTGATTTATCCAATGAATAATGCGCTGATGCCGGCAATATTACAGCAGGTTTTTGATTAATTTTTTCATTTCCAATGCCACCATTCTTGCGAAGATCAAACTCCTGGTAAGCTGTATTCCTTGCAACCAGCAACGCCATCATATTTGCCTCAGTGCCTCCAGATACCACTAAAGACAAAGCTGATTTGGTGGTGTAGCCGACCATATCATCTATCTTTCTCCCTATCCTTCTTTCAAGATTGTTGCTAAGCCTTGAAACTTCAGCTGCTACATGATTGCCACTATTGATTATTCCTATCATGTGGCTTAGCATCAGCAATTTTGGAGATTGGGACAGCATATGGGCGAAATATGTTTCTTCACTAAAATGGGTTGTTTCAGTAGCAAGTATGCCTAAGAGGTGATCCAAAGTGCTAAGGCCGCTTATATTCCCGTTTCTAATATCCACTTCAAATGAATCCATGCTTGAGTCTAGTGATTCATCATCATTTACTCTGTTTGGCCTATGGACTGCTTTTCTGTAAGCGTCAAAGATATGGCCAAGATATTTTTGCATTTCTTTCAAATCTGGTTCATACCTGCCTTTCCAATCCATAAATGCAGATCCTATTCCCATAATCTAAAAGAGGAAATCTCTTTTAATATCTCTTTGCAATCAATTTCCGCCTCTTTTTCGTCAATATGCCATTAGTTTCCGGGAAAAATAAGAAAAGATAAAATATTTTCAGGAACACTATCAAAACTTTTAATGAACCATCTTTTTTGATAGGTTTTTCAGAACAAACAAGTGAAAAATATTCGGATATTTTAAGCTAAAGCAAATTTATTCTGATTCCTGCAGAAACTCTTCGTTTTTTTCTCAGTTATCGTTAATAAGCTGTTTTTAACATTAACCAGAATGGAATCTGCAAAGAAAATTGCCGTAATCTGGGGAGTTCATCCAAACGAAAGAAATGCATATGAAGCTTGCAGGCGAATTGATTCTTTCCTAAGAGGAGAACCTTCTGTTGATTTTAAGCCAATATTCTCTCCTGAGAATGTTTCTTTTGCGCAATACCCCCCTTATTTAACGCTGAATTCCCTTCTCGAAAATGGAGGAGAAATACCATTGCGAGAATATAACCATAGGATATCCTTTGCAAGCGGTTTGAACCGACAGCACGATAAAATACTTTTGGAAGTGCATGGGGATTATCTTATATCAAAACCAGAAATATTGCCTAATCCGGATATCCCATACCTCTTAGACAGAATTTTTCCGCCAGACACTTTTGATTTTGGCCAGCCATGCACTTACCCCGTCTTAGCATTAGAGCTGCCAGAGCCAGGAGATAGGAGAAGGTTTGGATTTGAATATATCTCAATTGAAGATTATTTAGTTCCCTCAGAATTAAGGGAAGCATCAGTAAGAAGCAATATGGAAACACTTAACCTAGCTTTGTTTTGTCTTCAGAGAGTTATTCCTTCCTAAGCATAAATCCCTCTCTTTTGATATCATCTATCAAAAAATGCTCTTCGCTTCTTTTAATGCCTAAATTATCCAGTTCGTCTTTGAAATCATGCATTTCCTTCATATTCTTAAAAATAGCTTCAATATAAAAGTCAAAATTGTTTGTTGTTTTATAAACTGAGTTAACATTTTTATGGTTTGCCAGGAATTCTCTGGCTTCTTTTTTATTTTTTGCTTTTATAGCGAAGTTCACCCTTAATCCATACCCTACCTTTGAAAAATCAAGCAATGAAACATTCTTTTTAATCACTTTTGTTTTTAATTTATTTATATTATCAAAAACCGTAGATTTTGGTATTCCTGTTTCTTTTGCTATATCTGTTATCGTCTTCCTCGAGTTTTCCCTCAAATGAGACAATATCAACAGCTCTTTTTCTGTAAGCATAAATCAATTAGAACATATTTTATTTAAATGGCTTACCTAAGAAAACCTGAAAGTTTTCTGATATAATAGAAAGATATTCAGTTAATTAAATCCATTAACAAAGGATCAGCCATAAACTCCTCTCTTTTAATGTCTTCTATCAGATAATAAACCTGCGTCTGTGTTACATTAAACCTCTCTTCAAGGTTCTCCATAAACTCCTCTAAATCTTTTATATTGTGAAAAACAACCTCTGCAAGAAAGTCATAGCCATTGTTTATCTTAAACACAGAATTAACATTCTGGTGCTTTGATAAATGCTCTCTCAATTCTTCTCTTTTACTCTTATCCACCTTAATGCATACATTAGCCCTTGTGTTAAAGCCCAATTTCTCAAAATCAATAAGGCTGGTATGTTTCTTTATCAAACCCACTTCATGCATCCTCAGCCTGTCAAATATAGTTGATATAGGTATGTGTGTTGCTTTGCTCATATTCGTTAAAGACATTCTTGCGTCTTTTCGCAAATTTGACAAAATTAACAAATCTTTTTTCTGCATCATAGTTGTTTCCCTCGGAATCGTTTTATATTTTATATAAATCATCCGTAGTATATAAATAAATATTGTATATTAGTGTATATGTAATGATATACTTACACCTAAAAATCGAAAGATATAAATACTATATTTAAACTGCAAAGGTTATGGAAGAGCTAAAGCAGCTTAAGGAATGGCTGGATATAACTGAGCAGCAATACCAGATACTGACTATAATCAATATGCTAAACAATGAAGGGATAAAAGCTTCGGCAGCAAATATCGATGAAAGGTATAATTCTCTTTTCAAGCATACAATAAACAAGCCAAATCTTTTTAGACAGATCAAAAGATTGGTGCAGGAGGATCTTATCCAAAAGGTCTCCAAAGCAAACTATGTATTGGATATTGAAGGAATAAAATCAAGGCTAAAGAAAACAGAAGGTAATCTTTCAAATAATCTTGATGAATTTAAGAAAGCATCATCAAAGATAGAGCAAGTATTCAAGCACTTAGGGGAAAAGGATGAAGCACCTCTTGTCAGATACCTTAATACATCAAGAGAATTCTTCAATGAGGCAAATAAGATACTTAAGAATTCGGATAAGATCTATATCGTCTCTCCTTTTGCAAACATCTCTTTTACAGGCATAATAAGCAACTCTTCTTCAAGACAGGGTTATGTTGATACGTTGATTGAGCGCGGTTTTGTCCAGAAAAAGCTTAAGATAATATATTTAACCCAATTCAATATTTATGTGCCTTACAAACACGCATTCAATAAATTAAAAGACAAAAAAGCAGCGATCCATGAAGTAGAGCTTACTATAAAAAACCTGAAAAACATATTGAAGACACAAAAGATGATTGAGATGTATTTCTTAGAGTATCCTTTTGGCTTTGATTTTATGATGCCCGTCGTAGATAATGATCCCCAACATGTATTCATCTACACAAGGGATGAGCATAATATAATAACTGGCGGGATCTACATAAGATCAAAAGAGATTGCTCAGAGAGCAGAAGCCCATTTCCTAAGAGAATGCAGCATAGGATTGGATCTTAAGACAAAAAAAGGTATTGGATTAGTGGATAATCTTTTCAGAAAACTCAAGAAAGCTGATTTATCTTAAGGGTGGTACCTATAACGATCATGCCTCATGCATAAATACTGTTCCCTTATTGGTTTTATTGCATGTGCAACACTTATGAGCGCTACTGCCCTAGCAACATCTACAACATCATCTAAGTGTATACTTTCAGGCATCTCATGTGGATGATCAATTGGAAATCCTACATTAATTATATCTTGATACTGTTTGAGATCCACATCACTTGATCTGCTTACATACTCAGGATTCATATTAAACCTAATCTTTTTAATATGGGCAATTTGCGAAATAAGCTTTAGGAAAGCTTTTAATCCTTGAGGAGTCCTACTTCCGTATCCTCCACCAGGATTATAAGAAAAGAAAGCTCCGTTTCCTAACCTTGTATCTCCTGCTTCTTTGTGTCCGTCAATGATTATGGCGTGTGATGCAGGTACCTTGTTTCTTGCTACTGCATCAAAAGTTCCGAAGTTTCCACCATCATCCCAATTTACCCCCCTATCTGATGGTCCTTCTTCATCTGCATGAAGATTAACCAGCATTTTTGGACCGACTACATTTATTTCGTCCCCATCCACTACCTCAACGTTAATTCCCCCTTTTTTATAGTACCTAAACAAAAGGTCAGAAGCAAAAAGAGCAGCGCAAATACCAGCTCTGTCATCCGCACATGCAGATTCAATTATTGGCCAGTGTCCGGAATTATAATAGCTTTCATTATCATAAATAACAACAGCATCGTATGGAATTTCTCCAACCTTTTTGGGATATTCAAAAATAAATTGAGAAACCTCTCCTTGTTTTACTGCCGGTTGTGAATTACCCATCATATTCCTTACATTTCTTTGTAACATCCTCCATCCTAAATAATCTTCCCTGCTTGGCATCTGTTCGGGTTTTATATATAAAGAAAAAGAGGACAATAACTTTTCATATTCCCCTTCTACAAGAGGCTGCAATGAAACATCAGGGTCTGCTACACACCTTACAACCCCTTTAGTCAAAAGCTTTATTCCAGGATGGTTCCAAGTATCAACTGTATATTTTGTTGGGTCATAAACATAACAACTAGCTTCCCACACCTGTCCACTTTTCATTTTGTTTTTATGGCTAGGGAATACCTGCACACACCTAAAACCTTCAGAAACCTTACCTTCAACACCTTCAGGGAACCCCCTACCTCTTTCATCAACATTAAACATTATTTGGTCTCCATGGGGGACAATAGAAATGAATGTTTCATTATTATCTAAATTTCCAAACACCAATCCAACTTGTCCTTTTCTGTTTGTGTCTACCCTATAATCTATATTATATCCTCCCCATCCGAACTCTTCTTTCATCAATCTTTTCAAAAGAACGCTAAGCTCCATAATATTTCCAGTTGGGGCAGGAGCTGTTGCTAAAGCACGATAAACTCTTTCAACTTTCTCCATTTCTATTTCTTTGCCTAATAAATCAACAAATCCAGCATGTTCAGAGTCTAATATTCTGGTTAATCCATCTACATTCATAACCTAGAAAAACGCTATTTGCTTTAAAAATGTTGTGATATTATAGTAACAAAAATCTAATAAGAACTCAAACTCTTCTGCACACCTTTCCCAGTCCAGCAGTACGTGCATAACTTATCTTTAGGAAGACCAATAGCCTCAACCATATCATCTATTAACATATACCTTAATGTAGTTACTCCTAAATCTTTAGCAATCCAATCAATCATCTGCTTATATTTTGAAGAATTAGGATCCAAATACTCAGAAACATCTTCAATATCTTTTCCTTCTAAAGCTCTAATCGCTCTGCGTGCAGCTAACTCATTAATGCTCCTTGTTGATAAATTATAGATGCAAGGAAACATCAAAGGAGGGCAAGCAGGCCTTGCATGAACTTCTTTAGCACCAGCATCCTTCAGCTTAGTTATTGTAAAATTCTTTAATTGAGTTCCTCTAACAATAGAATCATCACATAGTATTATCCTGTTGCCTTTGATTATTGCCTCATTAGCAATTAGCTTCATAAGAGCAACCCTATCTCTGACTTCTTGTGAAGGCGGAGTATAACTTCTGCCATAGCCAGGAGTATATTTCAATAATACCCTCCTATATGGCTTGCCGGATTCCATTGCATACCCAATAGCATGCGCTATTCCTGAATCAGGAACACCAGCTATAATATCTACCTCCACATCATCCCTTTTTGCTAAAAACCTGCCGCAATCTTCCCTGACCTTCTCCACATTTATGCCCTCATAAGTTGAAGCAGGAAATCCTGTATATATCCATAAGAATGCGCATATCCTGCTATCCTGATTGCCTTCTTTTTTAGTTTCAATCCCTTTTTGGCTTATAAAAACAATCTCTCCTGGCTCAAGAAACTTCTTAATCTTAAACCCCAGGTTTGGAAAACTGCAGCTTTCACTTGCAATAGCAACTTCTCCATCCTTTTCTCCAATTACCAAAGGAGTAACTCCGTTTCTATCTCTTGCAGCATATATGCCATCTTTAGTTAATAAAAGCAAAGATATTGAACCCCTAATCTTATTATACATCTCTTCAATGCCCTCAATAATTGAATCTCCCTGGTTTATAAGGCTTGCAACAACCTCAATAGCATTTATATCCCCATGCGCTATCTCACTAAATGTAATTCCTTTTTTTATTAACTCCTTGACTAATTCATCTCTATTTGTTATTAATCCAGCGCAGCATAATGCAAAGGGCCCGAACTTGCTTTCAAAACTCAATGGCTGTGGGTCCTTATCAGATATAACGCCAATGCCAAGATTGGTTTTAATCTCTTCAGAGCCTTCGTAAAATTTTGACTTGAACTGAGAATTGGAAATATCATGTATTTTTCTTACTGGTTTACCATCCTTATTAATAAAAGCGATTCCTCCGTATTCAGTCCCTAAATGGCTGTGGTAATCCACCCCATAGTACAAGCTAGAAATACAGTTATTATTGCTCACAACACCAAAAATACCGCTCATTTAATCACCCCTACAAGAAATTAGGATACCTTATATTTAAGTTTTATTGAAGTGGAAAATAAATATCCCAAACAAAACCTATTGTCCCAATACTTTATGCTTTCGCTACGCTCAATCATAAAGTTTATAAACCTCATATTAATTATATATAATATGAGTGGTGAAATAAAAGACGAATGCGGCGTAGCTGCAGTCTCTCTTAAAAAAGACCATAAAGCTCTGTTCTATCTTTATAGGATGCTTCTTAGCCTTCAAAACAGAGGCCAATTATCAGCCGGCATAACAACCTACAATAAAGAAAGGCCGCAGTTAATCAATACTTATAGGAATATAGGGACAGTAAATGAGGTTTTCAGGACAAGCAATGTACAAAGAAGCATGGAATTATTCAGAAAATACGCAGGCAATAAGGGCATAGGTCATGTTCGTTATGCAACATGCGGAGCAAACGATAAAACATATGCGCAGCCATTTGAAAGAAAGCACGGAAGGATGTGGAAATGGTTCAGCTTCTGCTTCAATGGAAACTTGGTCAATTTTGAAAAATTAAAAAAACCCTTGGTTGAAAAAACAGAATATCATTTCGTCCTTAATAATGATACGGAAATAATAATGCATTACCTGGCAAGGGACCTTAAAGGATACAAAAAACCGCTTTTAAAAAATATTTTCTCATCCATAAGCAAAAATTTTGATGGAGCTTATAACATAGCTTTCATAAATGGTTATGGTGATTTAACTGTTTGCAGGGATCCTTTAGGATTTAGGCCAATGTGCTATTCAATTAAAGGCGGAAACCTGTTTGTGGCTTCTGAAAGCAATGCCTTAACAAATATTGGCCTGCACGATTTTAAGCCCTTAGAGCCTGGAAAGCTGATAACATCAGAAAACGGAAACATAAAGATAGAAAGGTTTGCAAAATCACCAAGGAAAGCATACTGCATGTTTGAATGGGTATACTTTGCAAACGTAAGCTCTGTTTTAGACGGAAAATCTGTTTATATCACAAGAACAAACCTAGGCAAGGAATTAGCAAAGCTGGAGACAGAAACAATGACATCTGACCACATTGTTGTGCCTGTACCAGATACTGCAAAAGCAGCAGGCGATGCCTACGCTTACGAGCTAGGAATACCTTCAATGGAAGGATTGATTAGAAACAGGTTTGTAGGAAGAACTTTTATTGAAGGAAGCAAAAGAGAAGACAAGGTAGGAAATAAGTATACCGTTATAAAAGAAATCTTAAAAGGAAAGAAAGTTTTGCTGGTTGATGACAGCATTGTAAGGGGAACAACATCAAAGCAGATCGTTAAATTCCTAAAAGAGATCGGCGGAGCAGAAGAAGTTCATGTTAGAGTTACATGTCCGCCAATCAAAGCGCCATGTTTCTATGGAATAGATATGTCCACTATTGGTGAATTATTATTGCCTCATTATGAAAGGCCAATAGACCCGGAAAAGATATCAGAAAAAACATGCGCAAAGATAGCAAAAGATATGGGCGCAGATTCCTTAATCTATCAAACAATTCCTGGCTTAATAAAGAGCATAGGCTTGCCAAAGAACGATTTATGCCTTGCTTGCTTAACAGGCAAATATCCAACACCATGCGGAAGAACAACTTATTGTAAAGCATTAAAAGACTTCAAATCAGGAAAGAAAGGGAAAAGAAGCTACGAAAGTTGCAGTGGGTGTTAAATATACTCAATCGTACTTGGCGGCTTTGGCGTAACGTCATACACAACCTTTATCACACCAGGAACTTCTGTTGTTATTCTCTTGACAATTCTTTTTAGAATATCATAAGGAACTTCCGTTACCTCAACAGTTCTGGCATCTGTGCTTTCAACGCACCTAACTGCAATTATATTTCCGTAATTCCTACCTTTAGCATTCTCATCGCCTTTCATTGTAGCATTGTCCTTAAGCAAAACAGCCAAGCACTGGAATGGCTTTAATGGCATTAGCTCCTCTTCAACAATATTGTTGGCTTTTCTTACAATCTCAACTCTTTCACGAGTAACTTCACCAATTACCCTGCCAGAAAGCCCAGGCCCTAAGAAAGGCATAGTATTAAACCTTGTTTGTGGCAATCCCAAAGCTTTTCCCACTTCTCTTACTTCCCATTTTACTAAATCAATAAGAGGCTCAGCAATTCTATATCCATACTCTTTTTCAGGATCAATCCCTATTTGAGATAAAATATTATGCTGTGTTTTAACTCCAGCTTTAGTTTCTTCAATATCTGGCTTTATAGTTCCTTGCAATAAAACCTTTCCACCTGATTCCTTAACAGCTTCACCTAAAACCTTGTAGAAAGTATCTCTAAAAGCTTTTCTTTTCTCTTCACCATCTTCTAGCCCTTTTAAAGCTGAGAAGAATTTATCTGCAACATCTTTTACTTCTACATCAATTCCAATCTTAGCAAAGCTTGATTTAATTGTCTCAGGCTCATTTAAGCGCATTAAACCATCGTTTAGAAAAATATTCTTAACCTTATCACCAAGAGCCTTATGCGCAAGTATAGCAACAACAGAACTGTCTACACCACCTGATAAAGCATTAACTGCTGTATCACTTCCTACTTTCTCTTTTATTTCTTTAACCTTGTCTTGTATGAATTTTTGTACATCCATTGATAACACCCCCTAATAAAAATTAAGTACAAATCCAATCTAATTTATCTTCTTCAATTGCCTTTTTTATCTCCATAGCAATCCTTTCACCATAAGATATAGAATCATGATGCAAGTAACCAGAATATGGCGTTGAAATTGTCCCAGGACTTCCGGGAATTCTCATTGAAACATCAAATATAACCAATTCCTCTTTGCCTTCCTCAGCAGCAACAGCTCCTTGCAATGCAAATGGTCCAATTATCCCAGGCGGATGCTCTTTTTTACAAGTTTCAACAAACTTCTCGCCAATTAAAAATATTTTTTCTAAAATACTTTCTTTTGTTGTGACTGCAATATGCCCTGTCTCTACTAATTTAGGTTGGATATACTTCAATACTTCCAGCTGAACATCAGCAGGTAACCTTAACAACCCATCTAGATTAGTCTGTCTCCTTGTGTCAGTCCCCATCAATTCAAGCTCTTCAGTCAAAGGACTATAGAAATAATTAAAATTAACTTGGGCACCAACAATATACTCTTCAATAACAGCTTTTTTTAAGGCAACTGGAGTTATTATCTTCTTCTTTAACATATCATCAGATTTCTGCTTATAGCTTTCATAATTGTTGCAAAAAAAGAATGCCCTTTCATAGCCTCTTGCAGCCTCTGCAACCTTTACAATCACTAACCTGTCAATCTTCTTAGCATCAGAATAAATCTTAGGCATTCTTATACCTGCTCTTTCAAGTAAATAATACTGGTTCTTAGGAACATCCCTTTCTTCTAATTTAAGCATGGTTCGGGTACCAAAAATAGGCACCTTAAACTGTTTCTCAATCTTTTTGAAATCACAATAAACCCAGAAATACCTGTTATGTATAAAAATAGTATTTAGCTCTCTTAATTTATCCTGCACATCTTTTTTGGCAATATCATCAAACTTATCAACTAAGATAATCTCGTCAATAATGCCTCTTCCATCCTCTCTTGTTTTGTAATACTTAGCATAAGTCTGTTCACGCCCCTTTTTACATACAGCTACTGTTCTGAAACCTAATTTCTTAGCCCCCCTGCAAACATCCAAAGCGCTATGGCCACCTAAAACGCCTATTGTAATGTTAGTTTTGTCATAACTTTCTAATATTTTAGAAATATTTGTTGATCCGCCAACTCTAAGAACTTTTTCTTTTATCTCGCCAAGCTTTCCGAAAACATCCTCTTCTTTCTCCTTTACTTCGCTGCTTACCTTGTTTACCTCAATCTTAACGCCCTTAAAGAACTTATCAAACATGCCTTTATGTTTCCTGGTTTTTGATCTATGAACTTTTTTAATAACCCTCTTTTTAGCCATTTTAACTCAACACCTTGTTTAATTTATTTTGCTCAATAGCCAACTTTATTTCACGAGCAATCCTCCTTCCAGTTGACATAGGCTCATTATACCTCAGCCAGGTATATGGTGAGCCATGAACATAAGGGTTTGTGCCAGCAACAATCCTTGCTGAAATCTCAAAGGTGATAATCTCTCCGTCAGGAGTTATTATTGTTTCTAGGCAGAAAGGCCCGAACAACCCACCTTTAACTAACTTTTTGCTTTCTTTTACTGTTTTCTCTCCTTTGCTTATATAACCTGGTAAGTAAGATTCTCTAACTACAACAGGCATGTTACCAACAATAACATAGCTAGGATCAACTTGTTCTTTAGGCAATGCCATCTGGTCCCTGGCAGAAATCCTTCCTAGGCTGTCAACATTACTCTCATATCTTTTGTCAAAACCCATCAACTCTGTTTCCCCTGTTAAAGGAGAATGGAAATAATGAGCATACATAGGAACTCCTAGAATATATTCCTGAATGACATATTTCTTGCTGTTAGGGTGTAATTTTATCTTTCTCTTGAAATCATTATAATTCTTGGCTAAAAAATAGCCTTTGCCTCCATCTGCGCCATGGAACTTGAGTATTACAGGCCTGTCAATATCTTCCGGTTTCTTGAAAATCTTAGGCATCTTAAGCCCTGCTTTCGTAAGCCACTTCCTTTCCCAGTTCCTGTCTGACTCCCATTTTAATATTTCCTTATTCCCGAAATAAGGAACCTTTAATTTCTCTACCCTCTCAAGCCCCATATAAGAAATGAATGAAGCATGGGGTATTATGATAGCATTATCTTTAAGCAGCTCATCTTGTACTTTCTCAAACTCACTGAAATCCTTTATAGAAATTATCTTATCAGCAACCTTAAACTGCTGGTAAGGCTTTTCTCTACCTTTTAGACAAATACAAATTGTCTCAAAACCTTCGTCTTTCGCTCCTTTAAGTATCTGTAACGCAGAATGAGAGCCAATCGTGGCTATCTTATATGATTTATCTACCACCATATATTTAGAAAGAACTTATTATTTATAAATTATTCGGTTTTTGCAGCCCTAACCAAATCAGGCATTACTTTCTTCTCTGCTTTTCTTAGATGCTCTCTAAATGTAGAAAGAGATATTCCAGCTTCTGCGGCCAGCTCCTTTAAATCAGCCTTTCTCGGAAAATCATAGTAACCATGTTGTTTTGCTATCTCTAAAGCTTTTTTCTGGCCTTTTGTCAAAGCAGGCAAAACCTTTGGAAAATCTATATCACTTAGCCCTTTATTTTCTATTTTCTCTATTTTAACATCATGATGTTCTTTTTGTAGGCCAACAACAAAATCTCTCAGAGCCTTTTCATCCCACGAACCCAAATACCAATCTTCATACCCTTTCTCATCTACCATTACAGGCTTAACCCAGAATAGCTTAGGATTATTAGTTATAGTTGGTATCTTTTGTTGTATTAGTGCTTCATTTACAAAAAAAATAGAATTACCCTGGACTTCAACATTATGTATTAAAGGATCTTCTTTCAAATCCTCAATAAACCTTGCTACCTTATCCTGATCACCAACTAAAGTCTCAAAATGAGTGTAATAGGCTTTATCTCCTTCTTTATAACTATTACCTGGAATACCCATAGAAACAACATTAAATCTCTTGCATCTTCTGCCTATGGCACAATCTTCATGCTTTAATCTTAACTTAGCAACCCACATAAGAGAACCATAGTATTACGGGTTTATATATTTTTCCTCTTCCCCTTATACCTTCCCCTGCCTTCAACATTCTCTAATCTTTTAAAAACCAAAGAACTATCCTTACATTCTTTCTTATAACCTTTAATTGCAGCATCAAAACATTTCTCCCAAACTTTGTAATGCTTGCTTTCAAGAGCCTGTTTCAAAAGATGCAAATCAACTGCTTTATCCTCTACTTTATCTGAAAAAAAGCTTAATCCAAAATCAATAAAATAAACTTCATTACTAAAAATCATATTAGAAGTTGTCAAATCACCATGGATTATTCCATTATTATGCAAAACAGCAACCTTCCTGCCAATCTCAGAACATAGTTTAACATAATCCTTCTCTTCAAGAATATCCCTTACTTTAGGGCCTTTAATAAACTCCATAATTATCTTTTCTTTATCATCACTCTCAATCAATTTAGGAGAAGGAAAACCAATTGCACTTAGCTTAGAAAATATCTTTGCTTCTCTTTTTGTTCTGGACTTTCTTAGTCTTTCATCTATTTCTTTTATCCTATAATCCTTCCTAAACCTGTCTTTGACTATTTTATTATCTACTAAAAAGAGTTTCGCTTCTGCACCTTGTGCTATTTTTTTTCCCAGGGGGAAATTTGAAAAAATCCCAGGGGGATTCTTGGAAACCTTGTTTCCAATAAGTTTATTTTTCATATTCATCATAAAAAGTAGCCCCGGGCAGATTCGAACTGCCGTCAGAGCCTCCAGAGGGCCCTATCCTTGACCGCTAGACTACGGGGCTATAAACAATAAGAAAACTACTTCACTTTAAAAATCTTATTATAGCAAATGACACAAATTTTTATACAATATACACGTCATTTGCTTACAAAGAAATCCTTCGCATTTCTTGTACAAAAAAACACAAAGTGTTTTTTACGTATTACGAAAAGACAAGATTTTTGTCTTTGAGTATAGAATTATTCTTCCTGTTTTTCTTCAACAGCTTCTTCTGTCTCTTCTTCAATCTCTTCAGCTTCTTTTTTCTTTGGTTTATCCTTTTTTTTAGCTGGTTTCCCTTCAACTTTTTCCTTCTCTACTGGTTCTTCAACCTCTTCCTCTGCCTGCTCATCAACTTCTTCCTTCTCTGCTGGTTCTTCAACCTCTTCCTCTGCCTGCTCATCAACTTCTTCCTTCTCTGCTGGTTCTTCAACCTTAATGTCTCCAACTTTCTTTTTTCCTTCTTCAATATGGAGTTTAGCTATTTCTACAATCTTGATAGGATAGATCTTTTTCAAAGCATCTTTCATTTCTTTTCTTAATTTACCGCTTATCAAATCTTTAATCAGATTATCTAAGCTTATCTTGGATAAATATTCAATTACAAATTTAGAAGCAGCCTTACTCAAACTAGCAGCAACAGAGCCTTTTACCTTATTAATCGGTACCATCAATGGCTTTATTCTGACCCTTTTATTATCTGATGTCTTGCATATAAAAGAAATCTCAATCTTCTGCTTGCCTCTTCTTACCAATCTTCTGATAGAAGCAGCACTAAGATAATAGCCATAAATCTCTGTAGTTGCATTTTCTCCTTGTATTTTTTTAATAGAAAATCTAAGATTTGTATTCTGCTTTTTAATATCCCTTGTTAAAGCCATCAAATTTACTGTAATTGATCTGCCAACTAAGGATTTTGTTTCAGTTACAGGTATTACTCCAAGCAATTCACTGTTGAAGTATGCTGGGGCAATTATCTGAACCCATTTCTTCTTCTTTATTTTCGTTGCTTTTTCTTCTGCCATTTTAATATTGAGAAAAGGGGTTGATTTATAAAACTTTGTTTTTTTGGTTTAGACATACTCAATTGAATTTCGTAGCATAAATTTGCAAGCAAATTTACACATCTAAATTAACAACTTCTTTAGCATGGTCTTCTATAAACTTTCTTCTTGGCTCAACTTCTTCACCCATAAGGATAGAGAATATCTCATCAGCCTTAACCACATCTTCAAGTGTGACCCTCAATAATATTCTTCTGGATGGATCCATTGTTGTTTCCCACAACTGAGTGGGATTCATTTCCCCTAAACCTTTGTACCTTTGGATATTAACTCCTTCCTCTCCACCTATGACCTCTTTTAGCTTTTCATCGTTATAAACATAGATTTCATCTTTTCCTTTTTTGACCCTGTATAAAGGAGGCTGTGCAATATAGATATACCCTGCATCAATCAAAGCACCCATATATCTATAAAAGAAAGTAAGCAGCAAGGTCCTTATATGGGCCCCATCAACATCAGCATCTGTCATTATGATTATTTTGTGATACCTGGCTTTGCTAATATCAAACTCCTCAACTAAGCCAGTTCCAATAGCAGTTATCATTGATGTTATTTCTGCATTCTGGAATATTTTATCCAATCTTGCTTTCTCAACATTCAAAATCTTTCCCTTAAGTGGCAATATTGCCTGGAACGCCCTATTCCTTCCTTGCTTGGCACTTCCCCCAGCGCTGTCGCCTTCGACAATATACAACTCACACTTAGATGGCTCTCTATTGCTGCAATCAGCCAATTTTCCAGGTAAGGAACCGTGGTTCAAAGCACCTTTCCTCCTGGTTAATTCACGGGCTTTTCTAGCAGCATCCCTTGCTTTGGCTGCATTGACTGATTTGTCAATTAATGCTCTTGCAACACTTGGATTCTCTTCTAAAAAATGCCCAAGTTCAGTATTGATTACACTTTCAACAATGCCCTTGACATCTGAATTGCCTAATTTTGCTTTTGTTTGCCCTTCAAATTGTGGCTCCAAAACCTTAACCGAAATAACAGCTGCTAAGCCTTCTCTTACGTCCTCAGAACTTAACCTGACATCAGTAATCTTATTTTTCTCAATATAACTGTTTAACGTTCTTGTTAAAGCAGTCTTAAACCCGGATAAATGAGTTCCGCCCTCAATTGTGTTAATATTATTGGCAAAAGAAAATACATTTTCCTGATAGCTGTCATTATACTGCATAGCTATCTCAACTTCACAACCTCCCTTTTCCTTATTAAAATAAATAACCCCATTGATAGGATGTTTAGTGTTATTCAGGTACTCTACAAAACTTATTATGCCCCCCTCATAATAAAATTCTTCTTTCTTTTCAGTTCTTTCATCTTCAATAGAAATCCTTATCCCTTTATTCAGAAAAGCAAGCTCCCTAAGCCTGTTGACAAGGATATCAAAATGGAATTCTCTCTCGGAAAAGATCTCATCATCCGGAAGGAAAGTTACCTTTGTTCCAGTATTTTCAGAAACACCAATCTCTTTCAGATTAGATTTTGGAGTGCCTCTCTCGAATTCTTGCATGTATATTTTATTGTTTCTGCTTACCTCTACCCGAAGCTCTTTTGATAAAGCGTTAGTGCAAGAAATTCCTACGCCGTGTAATCCTCCGCTTACCCTGTAAGCTTTCTTATCAAATTTTCCCCCTGCATGCAGCGTAGTCATTACAATTTCTACAGCAGGCTTGTTGTATTTTGGCATTATATCTACTGGAATGCCTCTTCCATCATCTATTATTGTAACCTTTCCATCCTTATGGATTATAACATTTATATTTTTGCAGTATCCTGCCATTGCCTCATCTATAGAATTATCAACAGCCTCATACACAAGATGGTGAAGCCCCATAAGCCCAGTGCTGCCTATATACATCGCAGGCCTTTTTCTAACAGCGCTTAACCCGCCTAATACTTGTATATCTTTTGCATCATATGTTTTATCTTCCATCTTTAACTACATACCCTCTAATTTTTATACAAAATTCAGATTTATGCTTAGTACAAAATAACATAAGATACTTTATAAATGTTTCGATAAAATTTTGCCTCTAGAAGCTCTATAAAGCCTAAATTTAGCCATTTCAGCCCTACGAGAAACCCCTAAAAAAACAACATTTTAATAGCAAAAGCTATTGCAATACCCATCAAATGGTATCTTATCCAAACACTGCCTTTTTTAAGCGTTATACGCAACCCTAGCCATGCTCCTGCGAAGTTTAGTTTATGGGGTTATTTATGTTTGACTAATGTTTGTGGCAAACAAGAAACTTGAAGTTTTAATAAATTCCAATAATACTGATATACATTAACAGCAAAAACCCAATAACTCTCACCAACTTTTTCATACGTGCTAACCTTTCCTGGTTTTTGTAAGCTGCTATTTTTGAAATTATCCACATAAGCTTTGTAATGTTCTATGTTCCCCACATTACCCTCTTCTGCGCCAGTACGCCAAAAAAGACATCCTTGGTCGGAAATTATATCATCCATTAATTGTTTAGCTAATCCACTACCACGATAACCTTTTTCCTTAAAGAGTTTACACATATATGCATGATCCCATAACTTACGCACAACAGCTCCACCAGTTATTACAGGAGCATCTATATACATCCTGTCTATTGGTGCTTTTTCATTAATTTCATGACTATCCCAATAACCAGGTACTAAAGCCATTCCACGATCTGCAAATGCCTGGTCAATCTTATCAGTCAATAATTCTTTTCCGTCTTTGCCTACATGTTCAGGTTTATGGTAGCTCTGGACTATAAATGGCATACGAAACATTGTTCCGGCTCCATCTGAAAGCAATTCTTTAATTAAGTCTTCAGGCGTAGTTATCTGTACACTACGTCCTGGCCCCATAATCTTCAATAGATCATAAGCTTCTTGCGCATTAATAGCCATTCCATCTTTTATTGTGCCTTCTTTTAAGAGTTTATGGAGCTGCGCCTCGGATTTTATTTCTTTTATTAATTCGCCATTTGCGTCTAAGATAGGTTTATCACCTAATAATATCAATTTATAAGCTTGTAGTTGTTTAACTAAAGCAGCCGCAGCTGTAGTTGCATTTATGTTGTAATACTGGGGATTAGGTTCGTGGTAAAGTGGTTTAAAAGAGGGTAGGCCAGCATGAACATCTATGCCTATATGGCTTAAAACAGGCACTTTTCCCTCATGTAAAGCAGCAATAACAGGTGCAGTATCAATCCTTACCACATCACCTACAAAACCAGTGTCTTGCTCTACAAACTCCTTTTTTTCTTCATCAAAATATGTCTCAACACCATGAGGTTCAACTTTAAATATGCAGTTAGGCATTGCTACTGCTTTAACTCCAGCTGATGTTAAAGCAGCAACTACATGATCAAGATTCTCTTGTGCAACAGGTAGCATCTGTTCTAATAGCCCAGAAGGGGTAACACGTATTCCGTTAACTTTAAATGAGCCTTTGTAAGCAGGTAATTCATCATATTGTGGGCCACCACCAATCACTAAGGGCAGAACTATCCCCAGTTCATTATCAAGTATCTGATAATTTTTTACAATGTCATCTAAGGGTATTCCTTGTATCAACTTGCCACTGGCTTTAACTACCCCCCTTTCATGCTCACCCATAGATAAAAGTTGGTTTAGCCATTGTTCAGATACTTTTATTCCATACTTATTCTCGATTTCAATTATTTTTCCACGAGTTAGTTTTCCATTTGCCATATACTTCTGAGATAGACACCTATTTTAAAAGCCTATCGCCCCATATAGGACAAAATAAACAAAAATGTCTAGAATTGGACAATTATATCTTTCCCATCAATTTTAGGATAACTGCTTTCTGTGCATGCAGCCTGTTTTCAGCCTGGTCAAATACAATACTCTGCTTAGAATCAATAACTTCATCTGTTACTTCATAACCCCTGTATGCTGGCAGGCAATGCATGAATAATGCCTTTCCCAATAATTCTTTATTGACCTGGTAAGGCCTGAATACCTTCTTTCTTTCCTCTGCTTCTTTTTCCTGGCCCATTGAAACCCATGTGTCTGTGTATATAATATCAGCATCCTTTGCAGCTTCTTTAGGGTCAGTTGTCAACAAATCTGGCTCTTCTAATGGCTCGTAACCTTTAGGTGCTGCAACATTAATTTTCATTCCAACTTTTTTACATCCAATTATTAATGAGTTGCAGACATTATTCCCGTCTCCGATATAAGCCAATTTCAAGCCTTCTAATTTACCTAACTTTTCTTTGATAGTCAAAAGATCAGCAAGTATCTGGCATGGATGATACTTATCGCATAAGCCATTAATCACAGGCTTAGAAGAGTTTTCAGCTATCTTCTGTATAGTTTCGTGTTTATAGACACGAGCCATGATAAGATCAACATATCTTTCTATACATTTTATTTCATCCTTTAGGTCTGCTTTTCCTAACTGGGTAGTCTTCCAGTCAATAAACATAGCATGGCCGCCTAACTGGGTCATCCCCACCTCAAAGCTTATTCTTGTCCTTGTTGATGTCTTCTCAAAAAGCATAGCTAATGTTTTTCCTCTTAAAACCTCGTAGTATTTCTCAGGATCTTCTTTGAGTAAAATGGATTCTTCTATTATTTGTAATATATCCCCTTTACTCCAGTCTTTTAGTGTTAATAAGTTCATTCTAAAGTGTTAAAATTGGATCATTTATAAAATTATTGCCTGGTATTAAAAGAAAATAGACAAGAATGTCTAGAATTAGACATAACCAAAAACCGAACATTTTATATATTTCCTTTTTCTCTTTTTTCATTATGGCAAAAACAATTGTTGTTGTAGGCGGGCAATGGGGGGACGAGGGCAAAGGCGCTATTATAGATTTCTTGGCAGAAAAAGCAGATGTTGTTGCGAGATTTGCAGGTGGCAATAATGCAGGCCATACTGTTGTTGTAGGCGATGAAGTTTTTAAGTTTCATTTAATACCTTCTGGAATTGTTCATAAAAAGCTTAATATTATTGGTAACGGAACAGTTATTGATCCAAAAGTTTTAGTTAAGGAAATAGAATCTCTTGAGAAAAGAGGGTTTAATATTAACAGCAATAATCTGGTTATCAGTTCCAGTGCCCACATAATAACAGAAAAACAGATTGAAGAAGACAAATCAACTGGCAAGAAAATAGGCACAACAGGAAGAGGAATAGGCCCTTGCTACAGGGATAAGATATTAAGAACAGGAAAAAGAGTGTCTGACTTCATAAAAGAAGACAATAAAGAGGCAAAGAAGCTAAAACCCTTGGTAAAAGATACTTATCTAATAATCAATGAAGCAATAGAGGCAAAGAAAAATGTCCTGATAGAAGGCGCGCAAGGAGCAATGCTTGACATTGACCATGGCACATACCCATTTGTTACTTCATCCAACCCAATTGCTGGGGGAGCATGCACTGGTTTAGGCATTGGCCCTACAAAAATAGATTCAGCAGTAGGCATATTCAAGGCTTACACAACAAGAGTAGGCAGAGGCCCCTTCCCAACAGAGCAGGGAACTGACCAACAAACAATGAACGAGCTAAAAGATGAAAAGCTAAAGCCAGATGATTTAATCAAAGCAAATGAAGGTAAAGCATACTATACAGGGAAGGTATTAAGAAAACAAGGCGGCGAATATGGGACAACTACAGGGAGGGCTAGAAGGACAGGATGGTTTGATGCTGTTGCCGCAAACTATTCTATCAAAATTAATGGTTTAAGCTCAATTGTAATTACAAAGCTGGATGTATTAAGCAGCTTAAGGAAAATAAAGATATGCGCCCATTATGAAATTGATGGAAAGAAAACAGAAAATTTCCCTTTGACTGATTTAGAAAATGCAAAGCCACTCTATGAAGAAATGGATGGGTGGGATAATGATCTTTCAGACATAACCAAATTTGAACAATTGCCGGATAATGCAAAAAAATATCTAAGAAGATTAGAAGAACTTCTGAATATAAAAATATCTATTGTGAAAGTTGGCCCAAAAAGAAAGCAAACAATAATACTAGACAAATCCTCTTTGTTTTGAATAGTATGTGCATAGCATCATAAGGTCAAAATTCAATCACACAAATATCATCGACGAGCGTTGCAGGGGGTTGTCCCTTACGGGGATGCAGCTCTTTCCACAGCTCCGTCGAGAATTTTGAAGATGCTATGTGCATACTTTGAATAAAAACCTTTATATATAATCAGGTTAAAGAGCACAATATGGATATTATGCTGTTCTCAAGCCTGACATTGATGATATTCATAATAGCGCTTATTCTAATCATAGTGGAAAAGACAATTAAGGCAATAGCATTCTCAATTTTAACATTGATAATCTTCTCTGTAATTTTTGGCTCTTTTGTAGTCCAGGATATGAGAAGCCTAAAGGAGAATTTTTTAAATGATGACAAATTAATAATATTGCAAAATAAGGATGAATTCATCACTGCCCTAATCGCAGGTGAAGAACTAAGGTATTTAAACGCAGAAGAAACACTGTTTTACACCACATATATCAAAGAAAGGTTTTACAACACGTTATTAGATGATTACTACAAGATAATCTTCATTAATGTTGAGGCCCTGGAAAATATTGATGAGCGTATCCCAATAGGTGAGAAAGTATTGATGAAAAATCAATACATCCTTGCTTTGACTTCAAACGACCCATATTCAGTTTTATCAAAGAACGGTATAAGCAAAGAGGACCTCTTCAAAGATCCGCCTTTCAATATAGAAAATGATAGGATAACATTGAGAGCAGCTTTACTGGCAAAAATCTATGATGGCTATATAAAAGACCCTTCATTTTTTGTGGAAAATTTCAAAAATAACAATATAGGTTTATTGCCAGAAACAGCGTTCTTTAATCTCATAAAATTCCTGCCGGGAAGTGCAGGAAAAAAACTCGCAGCTAAATTTCTAGAATAATTATACTCTCTCAATCTCCATTTTTCCTTTCTTTATCTTTATTACACACTCGTGCTTATCATCAAAATTACATAACTCTGTGACTAATTTAGGCAATAGGATTCTCTCGCCCCTAAAGTCAAGATTTGTAACAATCTGCTGCTCCTTTGCCTTTTTATCAACGCCAATCTCTTTCATAATATCCCCTGTTCCTTTTTTAGTGCCTTTTTCTGTAAATGTTTTTGTTTTTTCATAAAGAAACTTGGCAATCTTATCAGCAACATCTATGCCAGTTGCTTTTGTTATTCCCTGCAATCCAGGGCTTAAATTAACTTCTACAACAACAGGCCCCTTAACACTCTCTAAAAGGTCAACAGCGCATATATCTGCCCCTACTGCCTGGGCTGCTTCAACAGCTATTTTTTTCATATGTGAATCAGGTAAGTAAGCTTCTCCCTCACCACCAGCATGTATGTTAGCTCTTTTCTCTCCAAGAATTGCTTTTCTTTTCATAGCAGCAACTACCTTGTCTCCAACCACTATAGCCCTTATATCCTCTCCCCCAGTTTCTATATATTCTTGTATAAGGAAGGGCTGCCTTAAGGCCTCTAAAGCATCCATCAAAGAAGATGCAGCTGCAAAACTTTCTGCATACATGACTCCTTTTCCTCCTGTCCCAGAAGGAAATTTGAATATAATCGGATAATTCACCTTCTGCAAAATCTTTTTTGCAGCTGTTGGTGATGAACTTAAATAAGTAGTAGGCATTGGAATTTTATATTGTTGTAAGAAAAGGTGTGTTATCAATTTATCATGCCCAACTGTAAAAGCTCCTGCTTTTACCGGCATGTATGTTGCAGGGTATAGTGCTCCTGTTACAGCCCTTAATGTCTGGGCATATCTAAAGCTTCCTTTGGCGTATATGCAGTCATATTTTTCTAATGGTTTTCCATCATAAAGCACATCTGACTTGCCAGATGATAAATTTACTTCAATATTTCTTAAATTTATAGCATCTACATTATCAAAATATTTCTCCATAGCTTTAATAGTCCATTCTGAACTTGTAGAACCCAGGGATATTAGCGCTGCTTTCATTTTTGAATTTTTGAAGGGTCAATAAAATAGCCATGTTTCAGAATATTTTGCCCTATCAATACCCTATATTTCATATGCCACCTATCCGCTAATGTAAACTCCTCTTTTGATCTCTTATCTGCTAATTCAATCTCTGTCTCTATAACCGGCCTTACCTTGTTTCCAGATGCAGATTTAACCAATTTTGACCTTATTATTGGGCCTAATCTGAGTTGTGAGGCTAGGTTCACATCTATAGAGCTTTTTGATGCTCCTGTGTCTATCTTTGCCATTATTGTTTTCTTGCCTTCTGTCTTGCTGTATATCACAACCGGCTCTATCAATCCGATAACTATTTTGTTGTCAATTTTCCTGTATGTCATATACCTTAGAGCTTGTATTGGTGTTTTTAAACTTTACGGTCGGAATAAAATGGAGACCGTAACGGTTTAGAAATAAAGTTTATAAAACTTTACGGTCAAAAAAAAGTTGTATGTTATTCCCAAAATTTTCCCTACGATGAGCCCCATTTTTGTGTGAAAATCGCAAAACCAAAAAATTTAAATATAAGTTATAGTTCTATAAGTTATGGTGATATAATATGGCTACAACTGTTGCTTTAAAGGATGATACATACTTTTTGTTGACAATGATGAAGAATGAATTAAATACAGAATCCTATGATGAAACAATTCAAAAGCTTATAAGCAAGGCAAAAAGATTAAAAAAATCTTATTTCGGCAAAGCCAAAACTAAAAGGCCATTTGTGAGGGAAGAAATTGACCGTTTTGCTTGATTCTTGGTGTTGGGTAGAGTATTTCAACGGAACCAAGTTGGGAAAAAAGGTTGAAGAATATATTGATGGAGATGGAAAGCTATTCATTAGCGTAATAAATCTCTCTGAAGTCTATAAACATTTTTTATTAACTCATACAGAGCAGGAAGCAGATGGTTTTATGGTTTTTATGATGTCCAGATGTTTTGTCATACCTGTAGAGCCACAAACAGCTCTGAATGCAGCTAAAACAAATGTCAAGAAGAAGTGGGGATTAGGGGATTCTTTAATATATGAAAGCGCAAAAGCGCATAAACTGCAATTGGTTTCTGGAGACCCTCACTTTAAAAAAGAAAAAGATGTTGTTTATTTAGGGAATTAAATCAAATATTCTATATATTTTTAAAGATAATTGTATTCTTCTAAGTCATGGGGGTAAATACAGATAGATTTCCGACAGACCTTGAATCAAGAATAAGCTATATTCATGGAAGGATTGAATTGTATCATTCCATCAAGATTGAAGGATTTAGAACAAAACTTACAGGCATTATTGAAGGTATGAGGGGTGATTATCCTGAATCAGAAGTTCAAGAAGCATTTAAAAATTTCAGTGATAATATTGCTGGACCATACCGAAGAATAGATTTAAAAAAACTTGACGACCCTACTGAATTTTCTTTTGTTTATACCACATTAGACCTTATACAACTAGTTGAGCAAAGATACCAACTATGCTTAAAAGCAGATAATACTTCTGGTTTCAAGGATTATTGGAGGAAAATAATGTCTCAGGAGGTTTGGGCTATCTTAAGTTTAGGAAGTATTTGGGAGAACAATTTAAAAATTTATCAAGATGAGCTTAAAAAAGCGGTTAAACAGAAAACAGGTAAAGAATAGTTTAACCCAAATACCCTTTCTTATACAACAATTCAGCAACTAAGATAGCGCCGCCTGCTGCTCCCCTTATGGTATTATGCGAAAGAGCAGCAAACCTATAGTCAAATACATTGCATTCCCTTAACCTTCCTAGTGTAATTGCCATTCCTTTTCCAGCATCCCTGTCTAATTTAGTCTGCGGCCTGTTTTCTTCATCATAGTATATTAGTACCGGGTCAGGAGCAGTAGGTAATCCAAGCTGTTGAGGCTCTGGCCTGTAATTTTTCCATATACTCAAGATTTCTTCTTTTGTTGGCTTATTTTCAAATTTTACAGAAATAGTTGCCATATGGCCGTCAGAAGCTGCAACTCTATTGCAATGCGCAGATATCTTCATACCATCATAATTGACAAATTCATTGTTCTCTATTTTTCCCAATATCTTTAATGGCTCTTGCTCTGATTTTTCCTCTTCTCCACCGATAAAGGGAATTACATTATCCAGTATTTCAGGATATGTCTCAAAGGTTTTTCCTGCCCCAGAGATAGCCTGCATTGTAGTTATTATCATTTCTGTAGGATTAAATTTAAGCAATGGAGCAATAGCTGGCAGATAGCTCTGCAATGAGCAATTTGGCTTTACAACTACAAATCCTTTGTTCCATCCATGATTCTTTTTTTGTATATCAATCATTTCTAAGTGATGGGGATTGATCTCTGGGATTATCATCGGAACATCTTTTGTCCATCTGTGTGCTGAATTGTTTGAAACTACTGGAATGTTGTTTTCTGCGTATTTATTTTCAAAGGCTTTGATTTCATCCTTTGAAGATTCAATTGCTGAAAAGACAAAGTCAACCTTGGATTTTATAGCATCAATATCTGCAACATCACTAACAATTAAATCTTTAACATTTGCTGGTATTGCGTTCTTAGAAAACCATCTTCCTTCAACAGCTTCTTGGTATTTTTTTCCAGCAGATCTTGGAGAAGCAGCTACAGCCACTACATCAAACCATGGATGAGCATCTAATAAAGTTATAAACCTTTGTCCGACCATTCCAGTTGCGCCTAATATTCCCACTCTTAATTTTCTCATTCTAAAAAATAAAGATATATGGCTTATTTAAATATATTGTGTTATGATGATAACAAAAAGAGAATATTTATAAAAAGTTCTTTGTTTTAGTCTAATAAAATGGCAAATGTTGGAATAATTGGCTTAGGAACTATTGGAAGCGGAGTTGTGGAGCAGTTAAAGGGGGATAAAGAGATTAAGATAGTTAAGTTAGTCGATTCCAGAAAAGAAAGAGATGTTTTTGGCTTGCCTTTTTCTACAGATGTTAATGATGTTCTGGAAAATAAAGAAGTTGATATTGTTGTTGAGCTGATTGGAGGGTATAATCCTGCTTACGAGTTTATAAAAAAAGCTTTGGAGAATGGAAAGCATGTTGTTACAGCAAACAAAGCTGTTATTGATAAATATGGGGCAGAGCTTAATGAAATAGCAATTAAAAATAAGGTGTATTTGTTCTTTGAAGCTGCTGTCTGCGGCGGGATTCCAATAATCAATGCATTGAAGTTTGGGGCAGTTGGAAATAATACAAAAACAATTATGGGCATCTTGAATGGAACAACCAATTATATTTTAACAAGAATGGGTGAAGGATTAAGCTATAAAGATGCATTAAAAGAAGCGCAGCAGAAAGGCTTTGCAGAAAAGGATCCCAGCTTTGATGTTGAAGGAAAGGATGCTGCGCAGAAACTGGCAATATTGGCTTCCATTAATTTTGGATGTAAGATAAGCTCTGAAGAGATATATAAAGAGGGAATTACAAAATTAACTAAGAATGACCTTTATTTAGCTTCCAGGTTTGACCCAGGGTATAAGATAAAACTTATAGCTGCAGCAAGAATTATAGATAGCAGGTTAAATGCGTGGGTAAGACCTGCTTTAGTTATTAAAACTCATGACTTGGCAAAGATAAGTTACGAAATGAATGGTGTTTATCTTGAGGGTAATGCGCATCTTCTCTTTGCAGGAGAGGGCGCTGGCTCGCCAGCAACACCTGGAGCTGTTGTCAGCGATATAAGAAACATTGCAAAAAGGATTGGCAAAGAATATGGGGAGATTAATTGGTTTGATGGAAAGAAATGCCAGATATTATCAACCGAGCTTACTGATTCAAGGTTTTTTGTAGCTTTTGATGCTTTGCATGTTGCAGGGGTTTTTGCAAAGATAGCGACTGCCCTTGCAGATTTTGGAGTGAATATAGCAAAGGTTGTGCAGGATGAAAAACACAGGCCAGAAGGAGAGTTTGTTCCATTAGCGATGGTTACTGAAAGGACAGAGCTAAGCAAGGTTGAAGCTGCCCTGAGAAAGATTGGAAAAGATATTGCATCTAGAAGCTGCATAATGCCTGTGCTGGATTAGTTAATTATTTAAATTAGAAGCTCTTATCTTTTTTTATGCAATACAAAAACATCTTCAACTTCGATATAAAATGGACATGGAAAAACATAACTTTATTCTCATTCTTAGCAATATTCCCAAATGTTTTAGGCTTGTTTCATACAACTGTTTTTGGTGTTAGGGTTCATTTCTTTCAGTATTTGATATTTTTAGCAGCTTTGATTTATGGCCCTGTTGGAGGAATAATCTCAGGTGCTTTTGGCTCAATATGGACTGCTGCTGCCTTGAATAATCCTTATGTCCTAGTTGGGAATGTTATTCTTGGAGGGTTATTTGGCTTATTTATAAGGCTGAGATGGAATCTGATAATTGCTGCTTTAGCTGCTTATCTTATTCAGATGCCCTGGTTATGGCTTACTGATGTTTATCTAGCAGGAATGCCTGTAAAAGCAGTAAATGCAATAGTTATTGCTCTGTTCTTCAGCGATTTGTTATGGGCTGCTTTTGCTGGGTTGAGTTCTAGATTTGTTAAGAAGCTGGTTGCATAAATAGATATATTTAAAAAAAGCCCTGTAACTTTGACGGTTTATGTTGCGCTTGATAGAAGATGAAATAGATTTGCTGCCGAGCAGGGTAGCTGAAGGGCTTACACCTGAACAGGTTGAAGCGATGGGGAGGAATAGGGAGCTATTTGAAGCCTGGCTGCCTTTGAACACTAAAAGGGATGTTGTTTCATTGGATTATGGCGGGGATGAATATGTTGTTCCTGTTTACCATGCAGGATCAGATGACAGAAGATATGATGGGCTATTTTGCGGGGTTGGCGGATTGTTGTTCGCATTACATGGGCAAGAACTTGCAGAGAGTGAAGTTCCAGTTCCTGTTCATTTTGGCGATGAGTTGCAATGGTCAGACAGGGCTCTTTACTGCATTCCGGATGAGTTCCTGCCAAGTTATTTGGGGCATAAACCTCAGGTTTTTGGGGTTGTTGTTGCAAATGGCGAGGTTTATATTGCTTCGGAATGCGCAAGGAAAAGCTTTTTTAATGAGCTGAAAAAGGCTGATTTTAAACGCAGATGTGAATTATTTGGGAAATGGGGTTTTAGATTAGGGAAGATATGCAGGGATGGCATAAACTTAGAAGGATTATGTGCTCCTACTAACTACAGAATAAAGGATGGAGAGGTTGTTTTGCAGCATTCAAGCGCTGAAAGGGTAAGGCCAGATGATGAATCTGGGGCTGCTGCGCTTGTCAGGATGTTATTTTATAGCAGTGTGCATAAAATCATCAAAAAGCATATTAAGAAAACATCATATGCTGTTGCATTTCAGGAAGGTTTAGGGTTAGGATTTTATGGCCGGGAAAGGTACTTCGATGTTAAGACTAATATAATGATACATCTAGGGAGACTCACTGAATATTTCGATTTAAGGTAAAGCGCCTGTGCATCTCCAGTTGATCTCTACTTCATTGGTTTCTTCAAAAACAACACATGCTGGACTGCAAAGCTCGTTTTCAAACTCTGGCTTCATCTCTAAATCAATCCACCAGGTTTTTGAATTTTCATTAAACATATAATTATCTATTAATGTTCCTTTTTCTGTGCATTCTGTGCCTTGAGCTAGTTCTCTTGCCTGTTCGATTGTTAGTTGTGGTTCAAGGATTTCTTCAACTGTTGGTTCTGTTACTTCTTCTACTGGTTCCTGTATTGTGCAGCCAACTAAAACACACAACAAGATTATTGAATAGATTATTTTTCTCATGATATCACCTATAAGGATTAAAGTATTTGTTCTTTATAAATTTTTACAAAGAGAAGGCTGACCTTTTGCCCCTTTATTTATTCTTCTTCTTAAACATAACATTTATTAAAATACAAAGATTATATGAAAAGAACTGGTAGGTTGTTTCCTAAGTTTTAATAAAAAACTTTTAAATTTCTCAACAAAGTATTTATATACTATTCATTTCATTAAATAATAATATGAATGTTAAAGTTTATACGTTAAATGCATTTGCGAAATCAAAAAAAGGAGGCAATCCCGCAGGGGTTGTGATAGATGCAGATTCTTTGTCTAAAAAAGATATGCAGATAATTGCTAAAAAAGTTGGTTTTTCTGAAACCGCCTTTGTTCAAAAATCTGATAAAGCAGATTTTAAGGTTAGATTTTTTACTCCAAATAAAGAAATTGATCTATGCGGTCATGCGACTATAGCAACATTTTACTTGTTAGCTAAGAAAGGAATAATAAAACCAGGAAATTATACGCAAGAAACCAAAGCAGGTATCTTAAACGTTGAAATTAAAAAAGATAAAACTGCCTTTATGGAGCAAAATAGACCAAAATTTTCTGAAATCATTAGTAAAAAAGAGATTGCCAAATCATTAAATGTATCTGAGGCTGCTTTTCCACCAAATCTCCCAATTCAAATTGTTTCAACTGGATTAAAGGAGATTTTTATTCCTATTAATTCTATTAAAGAATTACATAAAATAAAACCCAATTTCCCTAAGATTATTAAGATTAGTAAAAAATATGGGGTAGTTGGGTATCATTTGTTTACATTAGAGACTAAATTTAAATCAGCTGCTCATTGTAGAAATTTTGCTCCATTATATGGTGTGCCTGAAGAATCTGCTACTGGAACCGCCAATGGTGCATTAGCATGTTATTTATTTGAAAATAAGATGATTACAAAAAAACAAGCTAAAAATCTTATTTTTGAACAAGGCTATTCCATGGATAGACCATCTGAAGTCTTGGTCAGTCTAGACATAAAAAATAATAAGATAGCTAAAGTAAAAGTTGGCGGGATTGCTTTTCTACAATAGGTTGTTTCCTAAATTCTAACTATACTTTTTGGTCGATTCAATAATTCGAACATATTTCTGCAGATTTTCATTCAGTATTGCATGTATCAAAGGCCTTATGGACCTATAGTAATATTTTAATTCAGTATTAGTCAGTTTTTCATGATTAAATATCTGGTTCATAATCCTCAATTTTCCCGGAGCGAATATTGTAGATGAAGCCTTATTGATATTTAGTTTTGAGCGTATTCTTATGCTTTCCTTAAGATCTTCTTCATCTTTTTTCTCTTTACTGGCAATGAATTGTTTAAAAGAGCTGTAATAATACTCGAAATCCCCCTTATCAAATTTTCCCCTTGGCAGCTGATTATCAATCCCCTCAAGCTTAAAGATTTTAGCTGTAATCCCAATTATCTTATCAAATTCCTTATGTAACTTTTTATCCAGTCTCTTAATTATCCTATTATAATCAAACTTCTCAATAAGTAATAAAGGCAATGCAAGATACAATCTTTTGTTCCTGCTCTTTAAGATATCAATAATTTCATCTTCAATGCTAATGTAATCTGGAAACTCTAACATAAATCCACGCTTCTCTAAATCCTTTATTAGTTTTGCAGATATCATAACTGCCCCCCCAAATGCTTGAACTTGAGGTCATAGCTATTTATCAAAGAGGTTTCAGCTATACTATAATATCTTTCCTTCAGCTTCCTGATATCAATGCTTTCTTTCTTGATGATTTCAATACAATCCTCAATATCACGGGGCTCTGACCTGGCAATTTTTGTTATTATAATATCATACCAGCTCAGAATAAACAGTTTTAATCTCCCAATGTCCCTTATATGTTCTGATATTTTTTTCCAGTCATCAGGCAGATCAGTGCCTAAAATAAACCCGCCATAAAAGACATCTATCCTGATATTATCCAGCCACCAAATATTACAAAGCTTAGAATTACTTTCTTCTCTAAGGCCTGCCAATTCAAAAAGTCTTTTTATCTCTTTATATTCTGTTGTTGTAATAAAATCTATGTCTTTTGTGCTTTCTTTTATTCCTTTGATTACCATTGCAGTCCCGCCTATAGCAAAAAGTTCTATAGGTGCATCTAAATCGGCTATGAGCTGTAGAAAATCATCCAGTTCTTTCAATTTAGTTGCATTTGGATTTTTATATTTATTTTCATACATTTTCATACACCTTTTCATACATATTAATATGAATTAGTTTATAAATCTTTCGGTTTTAAACAAAGATTATATGAAAAGAACCGGTAGGTTGTTTCCTAAGTTTTAATTACTTCTGTATATATCTTACACTCATTCCGCAATCTCCGAAATTGTTAAAACCTAAACTTATACAGTAAGGATCACGATTCATGAATTCATCCATTGAAACCATAAGCACCATAAAATCGTCTTTTGGTTCTAATCTAGCATCTATTCTTTGATGTGAAAAACCATATGTTGTATGATTCCGTATTTCATCCACACACCCCCTATAGTTTAAATCAGGGAATAGGTCAAAAACCCTTGCCAATACTTCTGGATCAAATTCCTTAGGTGGTTCATTCCCATTTCTTCTATATGCTGCTTCTATCTCTGCCCTATGTTCTTCTCCCCAAACGAGTATTGCATCCCTAAGAGCCAGATGAAAAGCCTCATTTACCCCTACTTTATCAGCTGGTTTTGTGCTGAATGGCATGCCTGTTCTGGGATCATACAACCCATCATCTGTTTTTACAACTATTCCCTGTGCTCTAGGTATCTTTGCTTGTATCCTTTCTCTGCAGTCATACCCAAATTCATCACCATTTCTAACTTGATGCGGTTCTACTAACCAATCCACAGTAATATAATCTCCATCTACAACAGCGTTTGTTAAAGAAAAAACATCTCTTGTACGTTCTCCAGTAATTGTATGTCCTATGTAAGCAAGCTGAATATTATTATAGAATATTCTTAATGCTTGTTGTTGAGTTTGTTCTAGAATACCCAATTCTTTTCCTTCAATAACAGCAAAAGCAAGCTCAGTAAGAGCGTGAAGATCTTTTAGAGTTGGTAAGTGTTCGGCTCCAAAATGCTCCATCATATCTCCAGCAGAAAAACCACACCCAGTCATTGGTAAAAGCTGAGTACTATAAGTTCCTCCGGGAAAATGAAAAGTAGTTCCAAAAGGATCCTTAATATCAAATTCAGCAATAGTTACTGGTTCAATTAAACCCTTATCAGGAAGTTCTTTGTCCATAACTGACAAGAACGAATTTCAGCTTTTAAACCTTACGAAAATCAAAGATTTTCTAAGGTCTTAGAAAACTAAAAGTTTTCTAAAACCTTACTAAAAAGAATTCTACCTTTTACTCTTCATCTTCCTTTCAACTATCTCTTGAGCAGGAGGATTCCTGTTAAATCTTAGAAATGAGTCAATCTTCCCTTCATCTGTCTGTTTCTGCTTCTGTTGTTCAGGAGTAAGATCTGGAAAATTAAAATTAAGAACCGAAGGCTTCTCCTTTCTGAACTTTGCATATCTTTCTCTCTTCGGATTTACTCTCTTTTTCTTGTTTTTGTTTTTCTTTCCCATAAAAACCGATGTTTTACGCTTATTTATAAATCTTACTATAACTACTTCTTTTTCTTCTTAGAAAAAACCTTACTGATCACTTTACTGATCAAATAACTCGATACAGCTGACACTACACCCCAGAATATCCTCTTTTTTAATGTCTTTTTTGCCATATATCCCATTTAAGGTTTGTTATATATAAAGCTTATCCTAAATCTTTTTATATATCAGCCATATCCTTTTTTCTAATGAAGAAACTAACCTTAAACCAAATAAGCAAGAAAATAAAAGAAATAAAATTCCCAAAATTCGATTTTATAGTAGCAATCGGTAAAGACGGCATCATGCCTGCTTCTTTGTTAAGGCATTATTTGAATCTGCCTGTTTATGTTGTTTGGATTAACTATAGAAATAAAGAGAATAAACCAATACGGAAAAAACCAATACTAACAAAACCAATAAATAAAAAAATAAAAAATTTAAAAAATAAAAAAATATTATTGGTTGATACTGTTTCTAGAAGTGGGAAGACGCTTGAAATGGCTAAGAGATTATTGAAAGGAAACAAAATTAAAACGTTTGTTATAGATGGCAAAGCAGATTATTCCTTATACAAATTTAAAGAATGTATTGAATGGCCTTGGTGACTTTATATAAATTATATCAGTTAAGTTTTTATCTTTAACCTAATTCTCGTCTATTATGCCACATGCACTTGTAGCTGTTATTAGGTTAGAAGAGGAAAGAGTTGGTGTTTTACCTTTCCCAGAAGCTTATGCAGTTCATGTAAAAGAACGAATAGAAGAACTGGGGGAATTAGTAGAAACAGTTGATTTTCCTGAGGAACACACTAAGACATTACCTAAACCAATCATATCTGGTCAATTGGATGGACTTGTTTGTAAAGGGGTCATAGAAATAAAAACAGAATTTGGGATATACAATCTATTTGTATATCAAGCAGACGCTCAAAGAGTTTACCAAGCAATAAAAAGATTAAGCCCTAGTTCCCAAAATACTCCTTATGCAAAAGCTGAACAGCTTTGTCAGCGTCCTTTTCATCCAGAATAAAGCTGATATTGATCTCTGAAGCTCCACCTGATACCATCTCTACATTGACTTTATTCTTAGCTATGACCCCAAATACCCTGCCTAATGATCCTGGAACATGTCGCATTCCTTCTCCTACTACAGATACTATCGATTTATTTTTGACTACATCTATATCAGCCACACCTTCAAGATCACTTTTAATTTTATCTAGATCCTTATCATTATCTACTGTTAGCGATACTGAAACTTCTGTTGTCGCAATCATGTCAACGCTTTTCTTATAATCTTCAAAAACAGCGAATATCCTTGACAAGAAACCATGCGCCAATAACATCCTTGTGGATACTATGTTGACAACAGTTATGTTTTTCTTGCAGGCAATTGCTTTTATAACATCTTTGGTCTTCTCTGCTTCCTTGACGATTGTGGTTCCTTTATTGTCAGGCTCAAATGAATTCAGTATCTTCACAGGAAGATTCTTTCGGACAGCAGGCCATATTGTCTTTGGGTGCAATACTCTTGCGCCAAAATAAGCTAGTTCAGAAGCTTCGTTAAAGCTTATCTTTTCAATAGTTTTTGCGCTCTTTACAATCCTTGGGTCAGATGTCATCATCCCGTTTACATCTGTCCATATCTCTGTTGTGCAGTCCAGTGCAGCGCCTATTATACCTGCTGTATAATCAGAACCCCCCCTCCCTAAAGTGGTTATATTCCCAGCAGAGTCTTTCCCTATGAATCCTGTTATTACAGGGACCTCTTTTATCTTGCTTAAGGCTTTTTTTATCTTATCTTCTGTATCTGGCAAGGGCTCTGCATTTCCATAATCAGGTGTAGTGATCATGCCAATATCATAAGCGTAACAGGCTCTGGAAGGAATTCCTTTTTTTGTTAAGGCTGCAGCAACTATCTTTGAAGAGCACTTTTCACCAAAGCTCTGAACTTCGTCCAATAACTCAGCGTTTAATTTCCTAAGGATAAATATTTTATCAATAACCTTAAAAAACTCTCCTAATTGATCATCAACTAATTTTTCATCTAATCCCAGATCCCTAAGTATTTTATGGTGCCTTTCCTTTATTTCCTCTAGCTCTTTGCTTACATCATTATCAGAAGCTGCCTTTTTAGCTGTGTCTATTAACTTATCAGTAACCCCTTTAACAGCAGAAACAACTACGACTGGCTTTTTTTCCAATCTTGATTTGACTATCTTACAAACTTCAGTTATACGCTCAGCATCACCTACTGAGCTGCCGCCAAATTTCATTACTATCATTTTATAGAAAGAAACCTAGAAGTTATTTAAATACTTTGCGTTAGTTTATAAATTTTGAACAGAGTGAAAAATTTACTAAACTAGGCAAATTTCTTAAATTTGCCGTAGCAGGCTAACAACCTTATCTTTCCCAATCGTCACGATAAAAGGCGCCAGCCTTGGCCCTTTATCCTTACCAATCAAAATTCTATAGCAAACCTTAAAGAAATCTTTTGTATCTATGCCTACACTCTTAGAAATATTGTAGAATTCTTCGTATAATAGTTTTTCATCAACTTTTTTATGATCTTTCAAATAACCAACAAGCTTCTCAACAGCTTCTTTCTCTTTTCCAGCAACTTTCTCAGTAGTCTTTTCCTGAACCTTGAACCTATATTCTTCTGGCGCAAACTCATTTACCCATTTTTCTGCATAGTTTAAGCGTTCCTTCAAATAAGTTAAGTCCTCTTTTGGTATTTTCTCAGGCAAATGGCCTAGCTGTTTAAGCAATTCAATTGCTTTGTCATGGCTCAAGGCTACTTGCATTATTGTTGCTGCAAAAGAAAACTGAATTTGGACAGGCATCTTTTTGCCAATCTTCCCAATATGGCTCAACTCATAAATCCTCTTCTGCTGCTCATATTGGTTTTTATCGGCATCTTCTTTTTTGTAATATATCCTTTCTGTCTTATCGAACCTGTCATATAATAGGATCATATCATTTCGGTTAGATGGATTGAAATCTAATGCAGCATGCGGCCTTGTAGCTACAAGCAAATACCTTAATATTTTTGCAGGCGCATAATCTGTTGCTTCTGCAAACCCTATTCCCGTGCCTTTTGAAGTAGACATCTTTTTTCCACCTACAGTAAAGAACTCATAACCTTTTCCAATATCTTTGCGTGTAGAGGGATATGGGGGGGGGAAATCCAATACTTCATCTGAAACAGCGATAGCAACACTCCTTGAACCACCATGTGTAAAGTGGTCTTTTCCTGCTAATTCACAAACTACGCCAACTGTTGGCCATTTTGCTGCCCATTCAACCTTCCAAGGCAGCTTTCCATTTCCGTTGTATGGTGACATTTCCCATTCATGATTACATCCTTTTGCCCATTTTACAAGATTCTCTTCACATCTATATTTGATCACTTCCCTTTCTTTGTCCCATTCGTAAGCTAATGTTGTGCCTATTTTTCCGCATTTTTCACAGATTGGGTTGAAAGGAAGCTTTTTTGGCCTATTTTCATAAAGTCTTTCAAAAATATCATTAACTTTGTCTGCATTATCTAATATTGTCTTTATCGCTTTGTTGAAATCACCCTTTTCATATCTTTCTCCAGTGCTTTCAAGCTCTGCTTCTATTCCAAAATCTTTGAATTTGTCAGTTACCTGGCTAAAATAATAATCTGCAAAGTTTTTATATCCTTTTTCCGGGGAAGGGATATTCCTAAAAGGCATTCCAATATACTTGTCAAAGCTCTTTGGCAAATCAGTATTTGGCTTGTCATAAGGGTCCATATCATCGCTGCTTAGGATAAATTTAGCCTTTAAGCCCATGTCCCTCATTGCCTTTGCAATTGCATCGTGTATGACCCATCCTCTTCCTGAGCCTATGTGAATAATTCCAGAAGGTGTTTTCTCGTCATATACTATATACCCTTTTTCTTTTACTATCTTTTTTAGGGTTTCATCTTTTTCGACTCTTGCTTTTACTTCCCTTGCTATCTGATCTGCCCAGTGCATTGATTCTTCCATTATCAGCTATTAAAATATGTTCTATTATAAAGATTTCTATTTTAAAAATCAAAACAAAAGAAAAACTATTCGTTTTTCTGAGCTTTGTTTTTTTTGCTAAGCAAAAAATCAAAACATTTATAAGTTCTAAGCTCAAAGTTAAACTTGGTTAACTTTAAGGGTGGTTTAGATAAATAAAAAAGGGGTTATACAATTAGTTCTATACATTCACAAATATAAAAACCAAAATCTTTATATAGTTAAACTAAATAAACTAGTATATATTGATTAACAGGTTAAACCAAATGACAAATAAGCTGATAAAAGACATGGATGAGGAAACTTGGAGAAAGTTCGTAGCTTACTGTAAAATAAAGAATGTAAAGGTAAGCGAAGAACTAAACACTGTCTTAATAGAGCACTTAAAAAAGAATTTTAGCAGACTATTTGAAAAATGAAACATAATAAATTCATAAATATTGTAATTTTGCTATTAATCTTATTATCGGTTATTAGGATTTCATATGCAGAAGACACTGACAAAGATGGCATGCCCGATTCAGAAGATCCATACCCATTTGATTTTGATAATGATGGAATACCAGACCTATGGGAGAAAAAATACGGCCTAAAATATGATATGGATGATTCAAAAGAAGACCCAGATAATGATGGCCTGACTAATCTGGAAGAATACCAGATCGGAACAGACCCATTAACATCTAATTTGCCTGAAGACATAACTTACCAAAAGAAATTTGTTGAGGTAATACCAGGAGAACAACTCTCCCCTATAGATCTTTTAAAGAAATATCTGATATACATAATACTAATACTGCTTATTGCAGCTGTAATTGTTTATAGGAAAGAATTGGAGAAACTGATTGAACATATTCGTGATAAGATAAGGGAAAAGCGTGAAGCTAAAAAATCCAGATTAGCTAACCCGCAGCCATATACGCCAAGGGGCGCATACCAGCCTAGAACACCACCAAGGCCATTTTATCCTAGGCAAGTACCAAGGCCACCAATCCGGCAGCCCCAACAATATTACCCAAATCCACATTCCCCTGTTGTAAGAGTAATCCCATCAAAACCAATACTCGCCCCAAAACAAGAGGCACAAATTACTAAGGCGCCCCCAATAAGGCCAGTGCAAAGCGCTCCTCTTGTGAAAGAAGAGCCAATAGAGAAAGAATCACAATCAACTATTGCTGATAAGAAAAGAGAGGAGATATTCGAAAGGTTAAGGAATATCTGATAAAAAATGTCTGAAAAAAGAGGTGAAATTGTAAATAAGCACATTATCTTATTAGTCAAAACTATACTAGCAGCATTAATAATATTGTTTTGTGCTTCTAGTGTTTCTGCTGTTTGCTCGGATTGTGGTGAAGGTTTACTTAACCTTTGCGATGAAGAAGAATGCTTGGGCTTAGGGGATTGTGCTTTCACGCCTTTGTTGGTTGGGGGCAATTGTGTGGAAGTGAGTGTGCCAGCGGACTGCAATGGGGATGGGATTTGTGACTCAGGAGAAACATTTGAGAATTGCCCTAATGATTGTGCTGATTTATCTTCAGATTCAAAAAATATTCTTGAGTGGCGCATGTTTGGCAGAAATTTAGATAATAATAGGTATACTCCAATGCCCGGGCCTAGTGACTTAAGCCTAAGCGTTGATGTTTTCAGTGGAGGAAAATCAATGGAATTTGCATCTCCTATTGTTTCAAACGGTTTTGTTTATATGGCAATAGGAGATACTGTTTATCAGCTAAACAAAAGTGATATAAGCCAGGTTATTAGTTCTTACAGTGATGGTTCAAATTTCCTTTCTTCACCAGCTGTTGCCGGTAACTATATCTATATAGGAAGCACTAAGGGATTTTTATATCAGTTGAATGCCAGCGATATAAGCCAAGTGATACATTCTTATGACAGCGGGAACAATATAGAATGTTCACCTGCTGTTGCTGATGGATATGTTTATTTTGGAAACAACAGAGGTGATGTGTACCAATTAGATGCTAGCGATGTAAGGAACTTAATAGCCGTTTATTCAACAGGGTCAAGTGTACGCTCCTCTCCTGCTGTTGCTAATGGATACGTTTATATTGGGAGCAATGATAATCATCTATATCAATTAAATGCAAGCGACATAAGCCAGAAGATTGCTGATTACAATACAGGTAATTCAGTTTGGGCTTCTCCTGCTGTAACTGAGGACTATGTTTACATTGGCAGCCTTTCTGACAAGGTTTTCCAACTGAATGCCAGCAATGTAAGCAAGGAAATTGCCAATATTCCGACTAGTGCCAATGTGTATTCTTCTGCTGCTGTTGGGAATGGTTTTGTTTATGTAGCAAGTAAGGGAAATAAAATAGTCTATAAGCTTAATGCCAGCGATATAACCCAAATAAAGGCGACTTATCAGGCTGGCAGCGATATACTATCTTCACCTGCTCTTGCAGGAGGTATTGTCTATATAGGCTCTAACGATAATAAGTTGTATGCATTAAATGCAACTGATCTTTCTTTCATTTCAAGTTATACTACAAGTGATAATGTAAAATCTTCACCAGCTGTTGCTGGTGGTGTTGTTTTTGTTGCAAATAATAAGGGAGACTTATATAAATTTGGGGAAGAGGTTGTAATATGTGATAATAACAATGTTTGTGATTCCTTTGAAACAACTGAGAACTGCCCCAATGATTGCCAGTGTGATTTAGATACAGATTGTGCGGATGGGAATGTATGCACAGATGATAGTTGTGCAGAAAATAGATGCTTATATACACCTAATGATATATTATGTGATGATGGTGATGCAGGCACAATAAATGATGTATGTAGTGCGGGAGTTTGTGTGGGAGAGCCCATTTGCAACAACAACGGCATTTGTGAGGCTGGAAGAGGGGAAACAGAGGCCAATTGTATTGAAGATTGCGGTACGTTTGTTTCTGTTTGTATTGTCTTGGACAAACCCAATACAGAATATACTATAACAGCAGATATCATACCCCCTGGACCTGGAGATTGCATTGTTATTGCTGCTGAAAATATTACATTGGATTGTATGGGCTATTCAATTTCTAATACAAACTTGGCTGCAGCTGGGATTTACTCAAATCAGTATAACACTACAATAAAGAATTGTAATGTTAGCATGAAGAAAGATATTGGCGGGTATGGCATACATCTGGCAGGCTCGAACAATTCTTATATATTTAATAATATATTGAATATTAATTTTATCGGCCTTTATATTGAAGCAGGGTTTAACAATATAATTGAAGATAACAGATTAGAGTATAACAACATAACAGCAGGCGGTTCAGGAACAGCAGCAGATCCTTATAGGATAACAAATTGTAAGGACTTACAGGCCATTGACACTCTTCCCCTATACCCTAATGGTTATTATGTTTTAGTTAATGATATTGATTGTTCTGAAACTCTTGATTGGTCTTGGCCCAGCAGAGGTGGAAAAGGATTTAGGCCTATTGGATTCGAGCCATATGAAGTTGGAAAACCATTTAGGGGGCATTTTGATGGAAATTACCATCTAATAAAAAATTTGTACATAGGTGGTGGATCCTATAAGTATTTAGGTTTGTTTTCTCATGTTGGAGATATTGGTTGTACTGCAGGAGTTAACTGTGGTGAGATTAAGAATGTTGGTTTAGTTGATGTTTATGTTAAAGGTACTAATTATATTGGCGGCTTAGTTGGTGGATTTTCTGGAGATAAAGGCACTATCACTAATTCTTTTGTTACTGGCGAGGTTAATGGTAATGTATATGCCGGGCTTTTGGTTGGCAGCAATTGGGGCTCAATTACCAATTGTTATGGAACTGGTAAAGTGTCTGCGCCTCTTACAAACAGCTATGATATTGGCGGCCTTATAGGGGGCAATTATGGGCCAGTCATTAACTGTTATGCTAATGTTGAAGTAAGTGGTTATGATTTTGTAGGTGGATTAATCGGCGATAATGAAAACACCATTACCTACCAAAATATGGTTTATAATTCCTACTCTGTTGGCAGTGTTACTGGTTGGGCAAATTGGCGCTTGGGTGGGCTTATTGGGTATACAAATCCAGATTGGGTTATTACTAATAATTATTGGTATAAGTTTGGGGGATGGAATGTATGGAAATGTATACCCTATACAAATTCTGGCTGTAGTGAAGTAAGTGATATTGCACAACTGTACAACAAAGGCCACGGGGTTTACACTAGTGTAACACCCACCTGGGATTTTAATAATGTTTGGCAGGAACATGCTGATAATTTCCCAACATTAAGGGGATTTGATAAGCCACAAGGAGGTTCTGGCATATATATCGAATCAAGTTCAGGTAATATATTAATCAACAATAAAGCAGATTCTAATCTTAATTATGGTGTTTATCTTAAGGATAGTATTGGAAATGAGATTGATAATAACAATTTAAGTTCTAACTATAATGGTATACTCCTTGATTCTGGTTCGAGCAGCAATCAAGTAAGAGATAATCAAGCTAGCTTGAATAGGATTCAAGGGCTTTTGATTGAATCAGATGCTAATGATATAATTGGCAATACAGTTAATTCAAATAATTTCCACGGAATTTATCTTCTAGAAGGCGCACAGAATAATAATATTAAAAGCAATACGGCAAGTTCAAATTCGAGGAATGGGATATATCTTGAATCAAGCTCTGGCAATAATGTGATTAACAATACAGTGAATTCAAATTCTAAGAGCGGGATATATCTAGAATCAAGCTTCGGGAATAACATAATAAACAATACTGTGAATTCCAATATGGGTGGGCCTAGTAGTGGAGGAATTTATTTATCTTTCTCATCTAATAATAATATAATAGGTAATGATGTAAATGCAAACAATGAAAAAGGAATTTATGTCGGGTCAGGGTCTTATAATGTAATTCAGGATAACTCTATAAATTCGAATGTGGATGGAATCTATATTCAAGGAACCTATTCAAACCCGATTCCAATCAGAAATGAGATAGTTGGTAATAGGTTAGACATGAACAGTTATGGCATTACCCTCTCTTACTCAAATTATACAACTTTAACAAATAACTATATTAGTAATTGTGTAGGTACACTTTCCTATAGGGGGGGTATATTTTTACAGTCTTCTAATAATAATGTTATATCAGGGGGAATCATTGGTCCATCATCTAGTAATGGAATTAGCTTATATCCTGATGAATCTGGCGGCTCAAATAACAATCTATTCAAGGATATAATTTTAGCGGGTACTGTAAGGAATGACCTTTATGTAACTGGAGCTTCTATAAATAATACTTTCCTTAATGCAACCTATCTTCAAAGTGAGGAATATGTTGAAGCTGGCTCTGAGCTAATAAGAGAATGGTACTATAAAGCTTATGTGAAAAATACAGCAAATAATCCTTTTGTTGGAGCAACTGTTGATATTCAAAATGCTTTGGCAAATCCTGTTAATACTTTGACAACAGATGCAAATGGTGAGATAGAAACACAGGAGTTTGTTGATTATATATACGACGGGGTAGCAAGAACATATTATAGCCCACACACAGTTGAGGCATCACATCCGCTTGCCTCAACAGAGACTCATATAATAGTTGGAGGCGGAAACCTGATTGACGATGTCTTTACTCTTACTGATCCAACCGCTGTAGTAGACTGTGACACTTTAAGGATACCTAATGCAGTTTATACATTACAGAATGACATCTCATCATCAGGAACTTGCTTTATTATAGAAGCAAATAATGTAACTTTGGATTTTAATGGGCATAGAATAACAGGCGATATTTCTGGCAGTGGAGTTTATGTTAATGGCTACAATTACTCTACAATCAAAAATGGAGAGATTTATAATTTTGAGGATGGCATCTGGATTGAATCCAATTTCAACACTATTGAAAATATGACTGTAAACTCAAACTCCAATCAAGGAATACTGATTGCAGAAGGTACTACTAGCAATCTTTTAAAAAATATAATTGTGAATGAAAACGCACAAGCAGGAATATGGCTTGAGCCCAATTCTGGCAGCAATACTCTTGAAGGAATAACTGCAAACTCTAATGATAACTATGGAATATTCCTTGGCTCAAGCTCAGATAACCTTGTTAGAGACAGTACAATAAACTCAAACTTGAATGGTGATGTGTATCTACTTCCCTTTTCAGAAAATAACATCTTCTTAAATGTGACTTATGAAGAAGAATCAGTTGATACAGATTCCCAACTTATAAGAAAATGGTACTATCAAGCACATGTTGCTGATCCTTTAGGAACAGATTTCCCTGGTGCAGAAATCAAGATTTATAACAGTTCTGATGCTCTTGTTGACACTTTAACAACTGATGTAGGGGGAGAAACAGATAAAATAGGATTGATAGATTACATAAATGATGGAACAACAGTAACCTATTATGGGCCGTATACTACTGAAACATCAAATCAATTTTATCAAACTGAAGTTCATAACATAGATATAACAACATTAACAAATGTTTATGATGAGTTTACTCTTTCATTACAGCCAAGAGTCGGAATAGAACTGATTAGTCCAATTGAAAGCGCAGTGAACGCTACTCAGAATGAATTCTTTGATGTTCAAGTAGAAGTAACTTGTTATCATGCTAATTGTGATGAAGTGGATGTAAGTTTGGACCCTATTGTTGGGGATTCAGGCAGTACCACACTTTGCGACCTAGATTGGGGAACACCTGAGAATGGGGATATGTGCGGTGTGTCCGGAGATGAATCCACAAGTTACTGGTTTGATTTTGATAGCTTAACAAAAGTTCCTGCTTATGATGTTAGCGCAGACCTTTCCAAAGGACATGGGCCTGCTGAAGATCCTAATGGGTGTTGTAATTGGTTTGTGCAGAACGGAACAACACAAGTTTTGACAAATAGTTTGATTGGTGATTTTGATAGTGTTGTTTGTAGTCCTGCTGATGGAAGGATATATTCAGATGCAAGTCTTAACTATTGTTTGGAAGCTGGTGAATGGTGTGATGGTCTGTCTGAAAAATATGTTGCTTGCCTAAAAACAGCCAATGACGTTTATGTTAAGTATAAAGGGCAGACAGATTGTTGCGGAGATATTGTAATTGATTGGGAAGTTACGCATACGCCTGGAAAAGGGCTGATCTCTACTACAATAAGAGACACCCCCTTTTACACAATAGATGCTAATCCTGCGAGAATAACATTAAACCAGGATGAAAGCCAAATAATCACTTTTAGGGTTAATGCAACCGGAGAGATTGATTCAAGTTATGAATTCTTTGCTTTTGCAAATTTAGTAAGCGATCCAACAGTAAGAGAAGAAACAGACAGATGGAAGGTTACCATTGTTGAGCCTCCACCAATAGTTATTGATCTAAAACCCCAGATAAAAACACTAAAGGATGAATATTATTTAGATGAGTTTGTTAATCTGACTGATCCTCCTGCAGCTGGTACTATTGAAGATTATACTTATATTGGGACTTATGATAGCACAATCTATTCATATGATGAAATGCAATTAGCCCAAATTATAAATCCGCAAGAGAGTATAAGTTCTTTTGAATTTTTCAATGGTAAGTTATATGGTACTACATATAATGGGGTGTATGTATATGATGCTAGCAGTTGGTCTTATATGGCTAATTCTCCACAATATGTTGGGGATCTTGATGTTTATAATGGCAAATTGTATGCTTCATCGTATGATGGAATCTATGTCTATGATGGTGTTTGGAGCTTGGTGATAAGTGCTGAAGATTTGGCATTGGCTGTTGGCCATACTGGTTCAATGAGCATAAGGCAGTTGGAAGTATATGATGATGAATTATATGTTACAGCAGACTATTATGGGTTATTTGCCTATAATGAGGTTAATTGGAGAGGAATACCTTACCCTCCTGAAGTAGGAGATTATATGTATGTAGATTATCCTTATGCTTTCCAAGGAAAGCTTTATGTGAGCTTATATTCTACTTTAGCAAGTTACGATAAAATAAATGGGTGGGACCTAATAGTATATGGGTATGGCCTTGATCCTAAGGTATACCATATGGGGCCTAAATCTTGCTATGGTGACAGATTATTTGTTTCTACAAGTAATGGAATGTATGCATATGATGGCCAAAATTTTGTAGAAATAAATGATGGAATAACTTATCCAGAGGAAGCGCGAATAAATAATTATAATGGAAATCTGTATGCTATCCTCTATGATAGTGATTCTGGTAATTATAAATTATATATGTATAATGAAGGTACAAATTCCTGGGGTGTAGCTCCTACAGGAGGAATAACTTCTTTCTATTATCCTGTTGCTTTTGGCCCCGAAGGTTATTGCGGAGAGGATTGTGTAGATGCAGATGAAGATATGATTGAAGCTTGCGACGAGAATGGAAACGCAATACTTGGCTGTGACGACCCATGCGATTGTAACGATGCAGATGCCAACAAATGGGTAAAGATACCTCAACTAGCAGTGGATAACGATTATGATGGATATAGGGTTTTGCCTGAAGCTGAAGAATGTGTTGGTAAAAAAGAGTTTAGAGCATTCCAAATAAAGCAAAGAGATTATTATAATGATCCTTTATTAGAGAACGTACAAAAAATAGGTGATGGTGATTGTGATGATGATCCTACAGATGATCCAGGAAGATGCCCAGTAGATCCTCTTCTTGTAGATTGCAACGATCCAGCCATGTCTGTATGCGCCTCATGTATACATGAAGGGGCAGAAGAGGTATGCAATGATGGAAAGGATAATGATTGTGATGGGGATGTAGATTGTGAAGATAGTGATTGTATAGGGGGTACCCAACCTGGAATTTTATATGTTGCAGGGCATAAAGATGGGCTTACAGCAGCAGATTTTGTACAGACATTTGATGGTATGGCAGTTGCTGATATTGATTCTAACAGTGCGCTTGATATGATACATAACTTAGGATATGATCCTGTAACATATCCTGATAGTTCAACCTATATAAGTGCGCTTGGAAGGTATAAAAACAAGCTCTTTGCTGTTTTTGATCCTGGTGGTTTTGGCACTGTATCAGTAGGTGCTTTCCATGATGGGCAAAGCTGGTCTTATGCAGGATATAATCGCAATAGTGGTGGAGGATTCCCCGGCATAAACTTCCCGCAAAGGACAGTAGAATATAATGATATATTTTATTTTATAGATGGAGACTCTTTATATTCAAGCTCTGGGAATGAACCACTAAAAAAAATAACTGATTTTTCCGGCACTTACTTGACTGCAATTACAGCTTTCAAAGGAAAAATCTACATAGCTGACGTTAGCGGCCAAGGCTACATATACGCCTATAATCCCAACACCCAAAATACAGAGACAGCATATGCAGGAGCAGGAACTATAGTTGGCATGGATGTTTTAGGTGATAGCATATATGCTGCATCCTCAGATGATTATATCATCAATTCAAATGATGGCACTAGTTGGGAAGTTTCTTCTCTTCCTGCAGACAGCCTGCATAGCTCAATTTCACATATTGCCTCATTTAATGATAAGATATATGCGTTTACCGATTACTCACCCCCCTATGAAGTAATCTGTTATTACTCTGGAGATGAAGGTGCAACATGGTCACAACTAGACCAAGTAAGCGTTAAAAGCGGTAGCGACCTTAACACTTATGTTGAAGATGTGGAGGTTGCTAACAACAGATTGTATATAACAGCAGGTAACTTTGACGGCCTCTATTATATTGATACAAGCAATAATTTCAAAAAGCTGCCTTCTTCTGGAACGTGGCCTAGGACCATACCTATCTTGTTGGAATCAAAACCGCCACAAAGAACTACCTGCGGATCGGGCTCGTGCACTGTTCCTTCAAACGTCGCAGGTTATAATCCTTCTTTCTGTACACCAGAAGTAATAGCTGCAAATTGTGGAGACCTTGGTCTTTCTATAACAGCTGAGTCGCACTATCTCTTAGATAGAAATGCTGTCTCAACAAATAGCCTAGGAGACCTAAGGATATCTATGGGGGTAACAGGAGAAGCAATCAACAAAGGAGGAGACGTTGTTTTTGTTTTAGACAGTTCAGGAAGCATGACTGGCCAGAAAATAGAAGATGCAAAAACAGCTTTGAAGGGCGTTGTTGACAGATTCCTGAATGGCGCTGATGCTGATGATTATTCTTACGGCGCAGTAGGATTCAGGGAGTATTCATATCTTGTTTCTCCACTGACTACTTATGATCCTGCAGACCCAACCTCAATAAATCTAAAGGATCGTTTGAATAATCTTGAAGCTAATGGCAGGACAAGCTGCGGTGATGGCTTATGCATGGCTTCAAACATGGTGCAAAATCATCAATGTATAGAAAGCGAAACTGATTTTATAATTGTATCGAGCGATGGGATGGAGAACGAGCCAGCATGGCTTTATGAGGTATTGCCCAAGATAAGCTCAACCACAACAGTATTCAGCATTGGTGTTGGGCATGATTTCACAGAGTTTTGGGAAGAAAAACTCAAAGAAATGGCAAAGTCAGGCAGCGGAAGAGGTATATATTATCATGTGCCATCTACATCAGATCTGGATAGGATATACAACCAGATAACAGACGAGATACTTGAATTTGTTCCGCCGCATATAGCAACTGTTACATTAACTTTAGGTCCAGATGTTACATTTATAGAAAGCGACCCAGCTCCAATTGCAATAAATGGAAATCAGCTTACATATAGCTTGAACCTTAAGGCAACAGAGTCAAACAACATTGATATGAAATACACAATAAATCAAGCAGGACCAGCCCAAACAATAATAAACGATGCTCATCTAAGTGTGGATACTGGCGATGTGTGTGGTGTTATTGACCAGGATACAGGCGCTGTTATTGTAGATGTTGTAGATGACCAAATCGATGTTAGCTTGACAAACAGGTATGAAAAACAATGGCCAGAAAACGCACTAGAAGGGGATGTAACATTCTATGCAGACTTAACTTATACTGATGCTGCTCACCAAAATGCTCATTACCCAGATGCAGGCTGCATAATAACTTTTGATGATATTCCTGGAAGATATGATATGCCTGAAGGGCAGACAAGTTATAATTTTACAAGATGGATTAACCTAACAGACAAAGATTCTGTGTACTATACAATAACATGCACGCATGGCAGCTATGTATGGGCAATTAAAGGCAGCATCTGGATGAAGAACACTCCAGAAGAAGATCAAAGCAAAATAACAAATAATGCTGCTAATGACATTGATGTATGCCTTTTGATGAAGGTACAGTACTTTAATGAAACTCTTGAAGAATGGATTGATGAAGCAAATATAGTTGATGACTCATTAACTGCACCAAGAACAATAAAAGCAGGAAGTTATATAGCTCTTGATAAAATCTGGAACCCAACTCATCCGCCTGGAGGATGGAATACATCAACCAACACATACGGAGAAGGAACTTACAGAGCATATGTTATTGTAAGGGATAATAATTGTGTGCCATTAGTGAATGGAAGCGGTGACTCGATTGAAGCTTATTATAACTTTACATTAGTAATGTGTGACAATGATGGCATATGCGATCCAGGAGAAACTAATGAAAACTGTCCTAATGATTGCCAATGTGAGCTTGATATAGGGTGTGATGATGGATTATACTGCAATGGTCAAGAAACTTGTGTAGGTAATAGATGTCAAGCGGGTGTAGCCCCCCCTATAGATGATGGTGTTGGTTGTACAATAGACAACTGTGACGAAGCGACTGATACTATCACACATACAGA
>CAZSRD010000001.1:9457-52995 GCA_964609455.1 uncultured Methanosarcinales archaeon | reverse complement strand
GATTGCCAAACTGGAACAGCCCCAAATTGTGATGATAGCATAGAATGCACAATAGGCAGCTGCGATGAGGGCATTGATACAGCAGATAATGTTGGGACATGTGAACAAGATACTACACCATGTTCTTGTACAATAGATATAGATTGTGATGATTCAAACTCCTGCACTGACAATATTTGTAATGCAAACCTTGAATGTGAAAATATAAATAATGATGAAAATACATGTGATTATGGGTTCTGGTGCACTATAAATGACAGGTGCTCTGCTGGTTCATGTATAGCTGATGATAAACCAATAGATGATGGTGTTAGTTGTACATCAGACAGTTGTGATGAAGAAAATGATGAGCTGTTGCATATAGCTGATGACAGCTTGTGTGAGGATGGATTGTATTGCAATGGTGCAGAGATATGTGATGAATTGTTAGACTGCCAGGCAGGAATCCCGCCAAGCACAGACGACCTTATTGGTTGTACAATAGACAACTGTGACGAAGCGACTGATACTATCACACATACAGAAGATGACTCATTATGCTTAGATGGGTTATGGTGCAATGGAGATGAATCTTGTGACGCATTACTCGATTGCCAAACTGGAACAGCCCCAAATTGTGATGATAGCATAGAATGCACAATAGATAGTTGTGACGAAGATAATGATAAGTGTGTAGTTGATGATTCACCATGCAATGTCCCACCAACTCAGGACACACCAATACTAAACTCAACATATGGAACAAACTTTACATATGAGAACTTAACTTGTTACAATGTTTCAACTTATGATTCAAATGGCGACAATGTAATCAATAGCTATAAATGGTACAAAGATACCTTAGAACAGCCACAGCTAGAAAATCTTCAAACAATAACTTCAGGTAACATTTCCTTGTTTGATTTATGGCAATGTAGTATCACACCTTTTGATGGAATATTATCCGGAGAAACAAAGTTCAGCAACAACCTTACAATAACATGTTTGGATAGTGATGGAGACGGGATTTGTGATGAAAATGATTTATGTCCCGATGAGAATCAGGCTATTTGTCAGGACCCAGAAGAATGTATTAGTTGGATATTTAATACCACCACTGGCTGTTGTCAATCTGTTTTCAATGATACGACTGATGTTATAGGGGAATATGAATGCCCAGATACCGAATGTTTAGATTATCTTAATGTCAGTATAACATGTGATGGTCAAGGAAGCACAACTACCCAAGAATGTGCCAATTACCAATTCAAGCCAGTAGGCTCTAGCTGCGGTACAGGTTACAATGAATATAGCTGCGCATGGGGCCATGCTCTGGACACAAATACATCTGTACGCTTAATTAGCTTTACTTGCAATGCTCAGGGAAGCTGTGTAAAAGTGATAGGCAATTGGCAGGTGGATGAGGATTGTGAGTCTTATGAATATTGTTATGGCAATGGAAATTCAACAAATGATAATGATTATTATTGTACTTGTGATGATTTAGATGATGATGGTATCTGCGATACAGTTGACAGCTGTCCGGATGAAGGCCCAATCAGCTATCCTGATGATTGCGACAATAATGAATGTTGCTGGTATGAAATGGACCCAAGAGGTTGTTGGTCTAAGATCAATCAGACAGAAGGCTATGTTGTTGATACAATTGATTGTGACGTCCTTGATGCAACATGCATCGATTACTTCGATGTTAATTCAACCTGTGATGGTTACGGCAATGTAATAGTTGGTGTTTGCAATGTATTTGTTGAAGATCCTGCTTGTTTTGATCCTGACGAAAGCGTCCCTCTTTGTGAGGGATTCATACCAGGCAATCAGGAAGAATGTGATTATGCAGGTGAAACAGCATGCTGGGATCCATATACTCCTATTGATCCAACTCACGATACATCTTGCTGCGGAGATGACAACGAAACAGGTGATGAAGAATGTTGGACAGACTCCTTAGGTAATGGTTGCGCATATTCAAGCGAGTACAATGCTGTAGTCTATCTAACTGACCCAGACAAATCACCTTGCTTATGTGAGGGCCTTGCTCCAGGTATGCAAGGTCAGTGTGACGTGCATAATGAGCAGTTCTGCTGGAGTACCCACGCTTATATTGAAGGGACAGGCAGTTGCTGCGGTGATGACATAGGTGAAACATGGAACTACTCTACTTCCTATTATTTGGAAGACATATTGGTTAATGGAACATGTTATAAAGGAAAATGGTATGTTAGGCAGCAAGGCGGCGTAACATATTATGACATATGGTCAAGGGTATTGAGTGCGATTTTCGGATGAAAAAAAAAGCATCGTTTATGTTAACTGCAAAAACATTTTTAATAGTCCTCATTGCCATAGCCTTATTGATATTATTAATATCCTTCTTGTCAAAAGGGGTGAAGGTTTTTAGGACATTTGAGGGAAAAATTCCAGTGCCAGCGCCAGTTGCAGTAATAAATATGTCAAATAGGACTCAGTTTATAGGGCGTAATGTTTCCTTTGACGGTTCGAGGAGCTATGACAAATATTCTAAAATAGTAGGGTATCACTGGGACATAGACGGAGACAGGAGCATAGATATTTCCAAGCAGTCATTTGACATAATGTACCTTGAGCCAGGAGAATATAATGTTACTTTAACTGTATTAAACAAAGAGGGTGCAATTGGGAAAGAAAGCGCAATCCTAAAAATATACCCCACTAACCTGAGGAATTATGGTCGGTATGGGGGGGGAGGGGGCACTGGCGGATCAGGTGATACCCAGCAACCGCCAGAAGAAGAGATAATAACCCTCTTCCTAATAGCAGATAAATTATCTACACAGGAAGACAACTGGCGTGACATCCTAAGGCTTGTTCCGGTAACAATGTGGAGAGATCAATTTGGCACGCACCAATATCTTTATTCAGTTTACTATTACACGCAGGACTTTGAAAACAGCGATGTTTCATTTTTGCTGAGCACGCATGGAATGGAAGTGGCAAACTTTTATGGTGAACTTCCGCCAGGAATACAAGAAGGTCCGATACCTAACTCATACTATCAGGTAATATTAACAGAAGAAGGCGAATATTTTGATTATTGGCAAAAGTACGATACTGTTGTTGTTCTGGATTATAATAACGAGGAATTAGGTTTGATATCAGCGCTATACGCATCCTTCTTGAACTCACCTATAATTTTCCTAAACAAAGACAACCTTAATGAATTTGAGGGCATAATAAAAGGAAAAGAAATCTACTTAATTTTAAAAAACCCAGATGACGCAATAGACCAGGAAGTTATGGACTTTCTAACCAATAATGCTACCCTTAAGGAACCTCGCTACAGCTGGGATCTTAGAAACCCTTCAACAAACCCATTCTATAAGCTGGCTTCTAGTGTATTGCTGCCTGTAGAGCCTTAGTTACTCTAAAATTTAGAATTCAAAAGACTTATAACTCCAGCTTCCTAATCTTCTCAGCAGCTTCCTTGCATTCTAAATTCTAACCACAAAGCTTATAAACTTAGGCACTTTACTAGTTTATAAGTGCCTAAAATGGCTTTCATAAGGACAAAAAGGATAGGGAAATACAGGTATAAGTATTTAGTGGAAACTACTTACAAAAATGGAAAACCGCAGCAGAAAGTGTTAAAATACATCGGAAAAGAGGACTTAACAAAAATAAAGCCAAATTTAACAAAGGAAGATATAAAAATACTAAATAATATCAAAGATAATTTCCTGAAAGAGAAAAAGAAAGTTCCAAGGCTTGTTTTTGACAAAAATTTAAATAATTTTCTTGTAAAATACACCTATAATACAAACGCCATAGAAGGCTCTACGCTAACATTGAGGGAAACCGCATTAATTTTGAAGGATAAGATAACGCCAAAAGGCAAAAGCCTTGTTGAAATCAAAGAAGCAGAAAATCACGCAAAAGCTTTTGAGTTTATGTATGGCTATAAAAAAGACTTGGACAAAGGCTTTCTTTTAAAATTGCATGAGATGCTAATGGGGGGCATAAACGAAGAATTTGCCGGGAAAATACGCAGCTTTAATGTTTCTATCAGCGGAACCCTGTTTAGGCCGCCTGAATTTGAAGCTTTAAGCTACGAATTAAACAATTTTTTCAGATGGTATGAAAAAACAAAAGATAGGCTGCATCCATTTGAATCAGCAGCATTAGTTCATCTTAGGCTTGTAACAATCCATCCTTTTGGAGATGGAAATGGAAGAATGTCAAGGCTGTTAATGAATTTCGTGCTGAAGAAAAAAGAGTTTCCGATGCTGGACATACCTTATGCTGACAGAGAAGATTATTACGATTCTTTGGAAAACTGCCAGATTAATAAGATTGAAAGGCCTTTTGTAGATTACTTAAAAAAAGAATATATCAAAGAATACAATAATTATCTATAGATTTAATTTTCTAATCTTCTCAGCAGCTTCCTTGCATTCTTTAACTGTTGGAACTAATGCAAACCTTACATAACCTTCGCCTGGGTTGGCTACATCAACCTCTCTGGATAACCAAGAGCCAGGTGTTGTTACAATTGCTATATCCTTCTCTAAGAGTTTCTTTGCGAAATCTACAGAACTAACATTATCAGGACATTTTTGCCAGATATATATTGTAGCTTCAGGCGTGCAATCCTCTAATCCAATTGAAGTAAGAGCATTAACTATGATATCCCTTTTTTTCTTATACTCCTCTCTAAACTCTTCGACATGTTTCTCGTCCAATAAAGCTGCTGTTGCAGCATCCTGTATGAATGTTGCAGTGCCAGAATCAATATTTGTCTTTACTTTCTTAAAAATATCAATAATTCTCGAATCACCTGCCATCCACCCAATTCTATAAGTTGTCATTGCGCTTCTTTTGCTTAAGCTTTGAACTGCAAAGACGTTTTCTTTTGTCAACTCCAAAATTGAAACTGGTTTCTCACCAAAATATATTTCTGAATAACATTCATCAGAGCCAATAATGATATCATTATCTTTGCCAAAATCAATTACTTCTTTTAATTTCTCTTTTGTGATCATAGCCCCAGTAGGATTATTTGGATAATTGATCCACATCAATTTAGCTTTTTTTCTTATCTCCTTAGGGATCTTATCCAAATCAGGCAAAAAACCATTCTCTTTAATTAAATTATAAAAATAAGCTTTGCCTTCTGCAAATAATGTTCCCCTTTCATAAGGAGGATAGCCAGGATTTGGCATTATCACATAATCGCCAGGATTAACAACACCTTCATGAAAATTAAATACCCCTTCTTTTGCTCCAACTGTAGAGGTTATTTCTTTTTCTGCATCTAATTCTACATCAAATCTTTCTTTTGTCCACTTTGCAATTGTTTCCCTATATTCCTGAGTGCCAATATAGCTGGGATAACCAGAATCCATTCTTTTATCAATTGCTCTCTTGCAATAATTCCTTATCAAGCCAGGCGTAGGGTCTTTCGGATCACCAACGCCGAAATCAATTGGAGTAATGCCTAACTTTTTTAGCTTATTTACTTCATTATCCACATCTGCAAAAGCATAGCTTCCAATGCTTTTCACTCTATTACTTGCTTCAATTTTCATAATAAGAAGAAATAAAGAGATTATTTATAAATCTTGTGTAGCAGTATTAACAAAATCAAATCAATAATACTGCCCTTTTACCATTTCCACGGGTTGATAGTGCTTGCTCACTTAGCCCGTCTAAAGGAATAGGATTAATTAAATCCCCTAAAGGATACCTCATCTGAGAGGCAGGTACAGCAGCAGCTTTTGCAGCAGTAACATATTCCTCAACTACACAATCGATTGCTTTGTCAATGGAGGGTTTAAGGTACTCAATTGAGTCTGCAACATCCTTGCATGCTACATGGAGACCCATCTTTCTGCAGCATTCTATAGCGCTCATTACATCTGTCCAGGCATAATTGATAATCTGATTAATAGCTCCCTCCTCTAAAGGTATTTCTTCTTCATGTTTTCCCAATTCGTCTGCTAAAGCACATACAGCACGCTCTATCAAATAATCATGAATAGCTTCTAAAAAATTGCTACTATACTCTTCTCTGCCTTTTCTGCCCCTTGCCCCATCACTTAGTGTTGCCACTTTAAGACATCCTCCTCTTAGCTTGCTCTAATCTGGCAGCATTTCCCGCATATAAAATTCCCTGATAGACCTTAGGCATATCGCCTAATAGCTCTAAAGGAACGCCAGAAAGCATTTCCAGATTATTCAATACTTTTTCTTCTGCGCTTTTAATAGGTTTGTTGCCTAAATATCTATTAGAGTCGGATAATTCAGATAAATTGACAGCAGACATACGTTCAGCATCTAGAACTTCCACAGGATACATCAAAGATTTGTGTATTAAAGCGTTTACCTCTTCAGTGGTTAGAGCACTTACATTTTCGCCATTATCAGCCAATCTTACGACATCAAGCACATTTGGGTCTTGCAATGAACTAATTATGCTTCCAATATCTCTAGCTGACTTATTTCCCAGGATTTTCAGCCCATAAAGTAGCTTAGAAATATCCGTATCATGCTCAAAAGCATATACCATTGCCCTTTCTTCCATACTTTTATTACGTGAACCCAATGTAACCAGCAAATCCTGAGCATAATCAGTGCTTAAGCCATGATCAACAGAGTATGAAGCTACTGCCATAACAGTTGATGTCCTGATACCAAGCATATCACCTGTAGTATCTATCTCTGAGTATCTTGATTTGTATGTGCTTTCACTAGGAACAATATCCCCAATTGTTATATCTTTAGGGGTTTGTGGTGCTGTCCTTCTTGCTAAAAATGTTGTTTTGGTTGCACCATAATGGGAACTGTGCGGGTGCCATCCGTTAGGTTTGCTGTTATTACCTCTTGCCCTATCTTTTCTCCTCTCATCAAGATCAGGAGTATCAACATGCATACTTTCTTTTTCAGTAGCAGTATCAGGCAATCCATGATATCCTACAACAGTATCTGAGACTTCATCAATTTGTATAGGAGATACTTTGACTACACTATTCAATGCAGCATAAGATAATGCTTTAATATTCTGGTATACTGCCAAATGAAAAGCAGGCTGCGCTAATATTATAGAAACAGCATTATCCAATCCTCTTTCTCCCAGTTTTACCTGAGAAAAGTTTTTTACAAGATATTCTGCAATTTTAACTTGTGCTTGTAATGGCTTTCTTGACATTAATTCACCAAAAACATCTATAAGATTAATAACATCGGGGCTTCTTAATCCTAAGCTTTCATACCTAAGCCTTAAGTATGTTAATTCCTGAGGATCTAATCTAAACAGAGAATTACCAACCATTCCAGATATATTTTCTGCGTCTTCCTCTACTCTTGCCCAAAGATCTAATTGAGAAGGTGCAGGATCAGGAGGAGATAAATCACCTCTTCCATAAGTATCAGATTCTCCTGTATGCAAATCATGAAGATTGCCAAAATGTGTAAGCAAATTAAAAGCTTCAGCTGGCTCTATGAGAGCGCTTAATCCTGTAGTACCCTTAGGTCTTCTTTGGAAATGTTCATCATCATCTGACATTAAAACCACCACACATTAAATTTTATATAAACTATATAATCAATAAACCACTAAGATACAGTGTCATTTATAAACCTTACGGATTTTACGTACATTTTACGGCTTTTATTTAGGAAAAAGTATATATACTGCTTATTATTTGCTTTCTGCTATGAACTTGATATATAACAAAATCTTTTTAGAACACGACACAGGAATACATCCAGAAAGCGCCAGAAGATTTGATTATCTTAAAAATTTGAAAGAAACAAAAGTAGAAAATGGTGAAAAATATCTAGAGCTCATACATCCAAAAAAGTATATCGATTTTGTAAGAGAAGCTAGCAAACAAGGCTTAGATCTAGACCCAGACACTAAAACATGCCCTAAGACCTATGAAGTTGCATGTTATGCTGTAGGTGCAACTGTAAAGGCTGCTTTAGAAGGAAATTTTGCCTTAGTAAGGCCTCCTGGCCATCACGCAACTGCAGACAGGGCAATGGGTTTTTGTGTTTTCAACAATATGGCTATTGCTTCCCAAAATTTAGTAAATAAAGGAAAGAAGGTTTTTATCCTGGATTTTGACTGCCATTACGGGAATGGAACCTCTGAAATATTTTATAGTTCAGATAAAGTTCTCTATATGTCACTGCACCAATATCCTTATTACCCGGGAAATGGCTTTGTGAATGAGATTGGCTCAGGGGATGGGAAAGGGTTTACCATTAACATTCCAATATTGCCAAAGACAGGAGACGATATCTATTTGGATATATTGAACTTTTTTATTCCTATTGTTAAGGCCCAATTCAAGCCAGACGCTGTTATATGCAGTGCTGGTTTTGATGGCCATCATTCTGACCCTATCTGTGATCTAAGTTATAGCTTACACGCTTATTATGAAACTGGAAAATTGTTAAAAGAAAATTTTAATCTTATCTCTGCCACTTTAGAAGGAGGTTATGATCCTATGTGGCTGGCAAAATGTGTTATGGCATTCCAGGATGGAGTCAATGGAAAGGAAGCAGACCTTAAAGAAGATCCACCAACAAAGACCTTAGCTTACAACAAAGAAAAATTTAAAGATAATTTTGAGCAGCTTAAGGCTAACCTAAAACATTATTGGAAGTTATAGAGATATGTTTATAAAATAGCCTGCATTCTTCTGGTTTATATGGCAAATAAAAATATTGCTTTGGTGCATAATAGTGAAACTTTATGTTATCTGTTAAGTGAAATGCTTAAAGGTAAAGCTGAAGTAGAAAGCTTCCAGCAGGTTGGCCCTGCTAATGTGTCTCTTACCCAAAAAAGATATGGGCTGATTGTAGCCAGCCTTGTTCTTGCACCAGGAATTGCCTATCATGAAGATCCTAAGATCAAAGAGATTGTGGACCAATATGGTAATTCTGATAGGGGCTATGTAAAAATAGCAGAAGAGATAATTAAAAGAGCTAGGAAAGGCATTAATAAGGAAACACCAATCTTAGCTGTATCAGACAGCCCCAGCATTGATTTTTTAGTTGGTGGTGGCAAGAGTACAAAAGATTTTGCATTAGCAGCAGGCGCAACTGAATATCTGGATTTAACAAAGCAAGGTTCTGGCCACAGACTTATTGAGAGGATTAACAGATATCTTAGATAGATTATCCACCACAACCACTTTCTTCAAAACCGAAAGATTTAAGCTAAGTTATGTTTTCTTTTAAAAAGTATTAAGATGTCAACAACAAACTTAGATAAAATTTTTGGCCCAAAAAGCATAGTTGTAATAGGCGCTTCTGACACAGAAGGAAGTGTTGGTTATATTCTAATGAAGAATCTTATCAGTTCTGGTTACAAGGGGGTTGTTTATCCTGTAAACCAGAAAAGAAAAAGTGTTCAAGGAGTTAGGGCTTATTCTTCTATAGAGCAATTGCCAGAGGTTGTTGATTTAGCAATAATTGCAATACCTGCAAAGTATGTTGCAGAAGCTGTAGAAATGTGCGGCAAGCAAGGCATAAAAGGTATTGTCATAATTTCTGCTGGCTTTAAAGAGATGGGTGAAGAAGGGCATAAGCTTGAGCTTAAGATAAAAGAGATAGCCTTAAGACATGACCAAAGGATAGTAGGCCCCAATTGCCTTGGTTTTATAAGGCCTTCATTAAAATTGAATGCAAGCTTTGCAAAAAAGATGGCATTGCCTGGAAAGATTGCTTTTATTTCACAAAGCGGTGCTTTATGCACTTCAATACTTGACTGGGCTGTTTCAAGGGGAGTTGGCTTTAGTAATTTCGTTTCTATTGGCTCAATGCTTGATGTTAACTTTGGGGATTTGATAGACTATTTTGGCTCTGATCCAAACACACATTCAATAATCATGTATGTAGAATCAATAAAGGAAGCAAGAACATTTATGAGCGCTGCAAGAGGATTTGCAATGAACAAGCCAATAATTCTTGTCAAGTCAGGAGTTTATAGCGAAGGAGCAAAGGCAGCTGCTTCGCATACTGGCGCTTTAGCAGGCGAGGATGCTGTCTATGAAGCTGTTTTCAAAAGAGCAGGAATTGTAAGAGTAAAAGAGATTATGGATTTATTTAATTGTTCTGAGAATTTAGCAATGCAGCCAGTGCCAAAAGGAGATAGATTGGCTATAATAACCAATGCAGGCGGTCCAGGAGTTATGGCAACCGATGCTCTGGTAAGATATGGCGGAAGATTGGTTGAGCTTTCAAAAGAAACAATGAATGCTTTAAATAAAATCCTGCCTGAGTGCTGGAGCAGAAATAATCCTGTAGACATATTGGGAGATGCAAGTGCTGAGCTATACGGAAGAACGATGGAGATATGCCTAAAAGATAAAAATATTGATGGTGTTTTAGTTATTTTAACACCGCAGGCAATGACAGATCCAACTGGGACTGCAAAATATTTAGTTGAACATTCAAAAGGATTTGATAAGCCAATACTATCTTCTTGGATGGGTGTTGCAGATGTTGCTGATGGAAGAGAGACATTAAAAAAAGGAAGAATCCCCAGCTATTTTACACCTGAGCATGCTGTAAAGGCTTTTATGTACCTATATAGGTATGGTAGAAATATACAGCTGTTATATGAAACCCCTGAAGATATTATAAAAGGTTTAACACCAGATAAAGATAAAATAAGGGCAATGCTAAAAAGTATTGCAAAAGAAAAAAGATTTTTGTTAAATGAGATTGAATCAAAATCAATTTTAGAGGAATATCAAATACCTGTTTCTAACCCGATATTAGCTAAAAATCAAGAAGAAGCAGTAAAAATCGCTAAGAAAATTGGATACCCTATTGTAATGAAAATTCAATCACCTGATATTAGTCATAAGACAGACGCTGGTGGTGTAAAATTAGATATCAGAACAGATGAAGATGCTAAAGATGCATTTAAAGAAATAATTACAAATGCAAAAAAGTATGATACAAAAGCAAAGATAGATGGAATTTCAATACAACAGATGGCTCCTGAAGGATATGAGGTGATTATTGGCTCTAAAAAAGATCCCTTATTTGGTTCTGTGATATTATTTGGTATGGGAGGAGTTGCAGTGGAATTATTCCAGGATAAAAAGATTGGGCTGCCTCCTTTAAATGAAACATTAGCAAAAAGGCTTATGGAAGGAACAAAGGTATATGAGCTTCTGAAGGGATTTAGGGGAAGAAAGCCAGCAGATATTGATTTATTAAAAAAGATATTAGTAAGATTCTCTCATTTAATTGTTGATTTTCCTGAGATAAAAGAGGTAGATATAAACCCATTAAATATAGATGATAAAAGAGCAATTGCATTAGACGCAAGAATAATAATTGATGAAAATGTAATATTTAAAGAGAATATTCCAAAACACGAGCATTTAGTTATAATCCCTTACCCTACAGAGTTAATTAGAAAAGTAAATGTTAAGGGTAATGATGTTATTTTAAGGCCTATAAAGCCAGAGGATGAGCCATTGCACGAAGAGATGTTCAAAGGATTTTCAGAAGAGACTGTAAGGTACAGATTTTTTAGGCTGATTAAGGAATTATCGCATGCTGAAAGGGTGAGGTATTGCCATAATGATTATGACAGGGAGATTGCATTAGTTGCAATAGTAGAAGAAAAAGGCAAGAGGAGAATGCTGGGTGTGTGCAGATTAACCGGAGACATGGATAATGAAACAGCAGAGTTTGCTATTGTGCTGCAGGATGAATGGCAAAGCAAAGGATTAGGGGAAGAGATGATGGATTATGTTATAGATATTGCCAAGCAGAAAGGATGGAAAAGCATATATGCGGGTGTTTTAACGTCCAATTTTAAGATGATAAAGCTGTTTAAGAAAAAAGGCTTTAAGTTTGAGAATATCCCTGAAGAAGGAATGTATAATGTTAAGAAGGAATTATAGATAATCAGTCAAGCATATATAATGGTTAGTGTCTAATTCGTTCTTTGCTTTTTCAGAAATTCTTTGTATTGCTAGTATATATGCCCCTATTCTTGTGCTGACTTTGTGTTTCTTTGCAGTTTCAATAACTAATTTAGAATTCTCGTTCATTACTTTCTCTAGTTTTTTATTTACTTCTTTCTTTGTCCAGTGTTCATTCTTTAAGTTCTGATCCCATTCAAAGTAAGAGGCTGTTACACCGCCTGCATTTGCTAAAACATCAGGTATTACTGTTATTCCTTTCTTATACAAAACCTTATCGGCTTTTGCGCTTACTGGACCATTTGCCAACTCTAACACCACCTTAGCCTTAATCATATCTGCATTTTCCATCGTAATTGCATTTTCTAAAGCAGCAGGAACTAAAATATCACATTCTAAACACAAAATGTCCTCATTTGTTGTATTTGAACAGCCTTCACAATTAGCTACAGACATTGTTCTTTCCTTATGTTCTATCAATTTAGGAATATCTAAACCATTTTTATTAATAACAGCACCTTTTGAGTCTGAAACAGCGATTATCTTAGCGCCTTCTTCATAAGCTAACCTGGCAAAGATTGACCCAGCATTACCAAATCCCTGGACAACAACTTTTTTATTCTTTAGTGAATCTAATCCAACAACATATTTTTCTTTAATGACTTCTTTTATTACAAACATCCCACCCTTTGCAGTTGCTTCTTCTCTTCCTTCTGAGCCGCCCATATCTAATGGTTTTCCAGTAACAACCCCTAAGTATTTTTTACCGCCCCTCTTATCAATACATTTTGCGTATTCGTCAACAATCCACCCCATTACCTCTGCATTTGTATAAACATCAGGAGCAGGAATATCTATTTGTGGCCCTATTATTGGATAAATCCTTCTTACAAAACCACGAGTCATCATCTCTAATTCTTTTTTAGACATATCTTTAGGATTACAAATCACCCCGCCTTTCCCTCCACCCAAAGGAATATTAACAACAGCGCATTTTATTGTCATCCATGTTGCTAAAGCCCTGATCTCATCTAAGCTAACATCCCAGTGATACCTTATTCCCCCCTTGAACGGTCCCCTCATATGATTATGCTGTACCCTATAACCATTAAATATCTTAATAGAGCCATCATCCATCTCTACAGGAAAAGTAACGTGAAGCTCTCTATGGGTATTAAGCAATGATTTCCTTATCCATGGCTCTAGCTTAACTTTATCAGCAGCTTCATTTATTAGTTCTTTTGCACTTTCATGTGGGTTTGTTTGTGACATCATCTCTAAGAATTAATAAGGGGTATAAAAACATTATGTTTTATTAATAACATAAATCATTCAGCAAAAATCAAATCATCTGTCCATTCTTTTTTCATAAACCCATTTTCCATGTTAACCATTGGAATATAATTATGGAAGATTCTTATTGGATCACTGAGCCTTATTGTAAAAACCTCTTTAATAGAGTCTTTTCCATGATTTTTTGTTAGGGATGGTACGACTTCTTTGTTAAAGTTTTCAACTATATCCTCATCAGTATGGCCTTCAATGATCATTACTAAAGCAACATGCCCTTCAATCTCAGCAATATGGCTTTCATAGATATATTTGCCGTAGCTCATCTTAACCATCTTTTCTTCCTTAATCTCTTTAATGATTTGTTCTCTAGTAATACCCAATCTAAATTTTATAACGTGTAATTGTCTTGTTCCAAATCTTCCTGTGCCCCTTTTTCCCATATTAAGATTTGTAAAATAAGAAATTAAGCCATCTTTTTCCAGCTTATTTCTCTTTCTGCTTACTGTTCTGATAGGCACTCTTGTGTTTTTCCCAATTTGATTGTCAGATATTCTAGGATTTCTTATCAACTCAACTATAATCTTTCTTTCTTGCTCATCTAGTTTTCGCATTAAAATCACCCTTGTTTGGCTTGAAATATGCTTGAATATTAAAATCTTTGCATTGTTTAGGACAAAAATCTTGGGAAAGGGTTATAAATTATACCTTATTTTGGTAAGAGTAGAATGGTTATTTCATTGAATGTTGGAACTAGAGAGTATATAGGTAAGGTACTTGACGATCTGGTTAGAGCAAATCCCGAACAACATGAATTCCACCAGGCAGCAAGAGAAGTTCTTACTTCTTTAAAACCTGTTCTTGATGAGCATCCTGAATATGTTGAAGGAAGGGTTCTTGAAAGATTAGTTGAACCAGAAAATATAAGAAGGTTTGATGTAACTTGGGTTGGTGATACTGGAGAAACTCGCGTTAATAAGGGATATAGGGTGCAGTTTAATTCATCAATTGGCCCCTATAAAGGTGGATTAAGATTTCATCCTAGTGTGAATTTGAGCATAATTAAATTTCTTGGGTTTGAGCAAATCTTTAAAAATGCATTAACTGGTCTTCCTTTAGGTGGCGGCAAAGGTGGCTCGGATTTTGACCCGAAAGGCAAATCTGAAGCAGAAGTGATGCGATTTTGCCAGAGCTTTATGAGACAACTACGACCATTTATTGGTCAATATATAGATGTTCCAGCTGGAGACATAGGTGTTACAAGTAGAATGCTAGATTGGATGGATGAAGAATATATGACATTAGTTGGGAATGGTTCTTTATCTTCATTAACTGGTAAAAGTTTTGATCATGGTGGATCCAATATAAGGCCAGAAGCAACAGGATATGGTTTAGTGTATTTCCTAGAGCAAATGTTATCATCTAGGGGGGAGTCTATAGGGGGTAAGATTTGTACAGTATCAGGTGCGGGTAATGTAGCTATATATACTATTGAAAAACTCTATCAACTAGGAGCTATACCTGTTACAACAACTGATAGTGGGGGAATGATATATCACCAAGAGGGTATCAATCTGGAAACATTAAAACAAATAAAGGAAGCGCTGCCAAGAGGTTCATTGCAGGAATATGCAAAAAAACATTCTGATGCTGCCTATACACCTAGGGATGAATATCTGGAAGGTAATCATCCGGTGTGGTCTGTCCCATGTGATGTTGCATTACCATGTGCTACCGAAAATGAATTAAATATAGAAGATGCAATTACATTGGTGAGAAACGGATGTGTTGCTGTTGCAGAAGGGGCAAACATGCCTTGCACTCCTGAAGCTATTGAAGTTTTCCTCCAAAATAGAGTGTTATACGGGTCAGCAAAAGCAACAAATGCTGGGGGAGTTGCAGTATCAGGATTAGAGATGGAACAGAACCGTAATGGCGTAGTATGGCCTCGTGAGGAAGTTGATGAAAAATTAAGAGGCATTATGGAACATATATACACAACTGCTAGTCAGGCTGCAGCAAGGTATGGTGCTCCAGGTAACTTTGTAGTTGGAGCAAATGCTGCTGGATTCATTAGAGTAGCAAATGCAATGCTTAATGGACGTTAATTAAGCCTTAAACTTCTCCAAATCTTTAAAATCCAAAGTAGAAAAATAATCATCAACTGTTTCTGCTCTCCTTATCTCAACAACAGAACCATCTTCCCTTAACAACAACTCAGCGCTTCTTAACTTGCCGTTGTAGTTGAAGCCCATTGCATGTCCGTGTGCTCCTGCATTGTAAATTACTAAAATATCACCTACTTCAATCTCAGGCAATTTTCTATCAATAGCAAACTTATCATTATTCTCACACAAGCTTCCAGTAACATCATATTTATGGGTTCCTTTCTCTCCTTCTTTACCTAAAACTATGATATGGTGATAAGCACCGTATAAAGATGGCCTCATCAAATTAGCCATGCTTGCATCTGTCCCGACATAATCTTTATAGATATTTTTGATATGTCTAACTGTCGTTACTAAATAACCAAAAGGTCCTGTTATTGTCCTTCCACATTCCATGTATATCTTAATACCGCTCTCACTTAATTTCTCATCATAAGCTTTCTTTATAGCTTGAGCTATCTCTTCATAAGGCATTGTATTTGGCTCATCAGGTTTTTGTGGAGTTCCTATTCCACCACCTAGATTAATGAACTCAAGTTCTATACCTGTTTTCTCTTTTATCTCAACTGCAAGGTCAAATAATATCTCTGCTGTATGAACTATATTCTTAACATCTAATTCATTTGACACTACCATTGTATGCAATCCAAATCTTTTTACTCCTTTTTTCTTCATTATCTTATAACCTTCAATAAGCTGTTCTTTGGTAAAGCCATATTTTGCTTCTTTAGGGTCACCAATTATAACATTACCTTTCTTTACAGGCCCAGGATTATATCTAAAACAGATTAAATCAGGAATACCTGCATTCTCCTCCAAGAATTCAATATGACTAATATCATCTAAATTGATTATAGCACCTAATTTTTTAGCCTTAACATACTCTTCAGCAGGTGTATCATTACTTGTAAACATTATATCTTCTCCAACAATTCCAACTTTCTCTGAAAGCATAAGCTCTGGCAAAGAGCTGCAATCAGTGCCAAAACCCTCTTCTTTTAAAATCTTCAAAATAAATGGATTAGGTAAAGCTTTTACTGCAAAAAACTCTTTAAACCCATTTAAAATAGAAAATGCTTTCTTAAACCTTATGGCATTTTCTCTAATTCCCTTTTCATCATAAATATGAAAAGGAGTTGGATAGCTATTTATAACTTCAATTATCTTCTTTTTCGTAAAAGGTAGTTTTACTTCAACCATTTTCAAGGTATCCTGGAAATCCTATAGGATTTCTGGGATACAAAAAAAGATAACTTTTAAAGGAGTTATCTTTTTATTGTATATTCTTAAACTTCTTTGAATGCTGCTCGCCAGCACTGCCCCAATTCTCTTTTGGGATTTCATCAATTACCACTGTAACTGCTTCTTTCGGGCAGCCACACGTTTCACAGATTGCATCTGTCACTTTCTGGATTATCTTTTCTTTTTCCTCTACGCTTCTTCCTGACCACATGTCTATTTTTACAACTGGCATTTTATAAAATGGAAAGGTTGTTATTATTTAAAGGTTTTGGAAAACAAAGTTTTCCAAGACCTTTAAACTTAGAAAATGCTTTGCATTTTCTCTCGTTTAAAGGTTTTGTTATTATAATAATAGTTGGATAAATTTATAAACTCCTAAGAATTCTTAAAAGCGAGGAGGGGGTTAAAATTAAGAAATATATACTATTAGCTTTGATTTGTTTAGTCCTAATTAGTTCTACTGTTATAGCAGAGGATGTAACTTGCTGGATTGAATCAATAGAAAACGAAATTCCAGGAACAGACCCACCTGCGCAATGCGCTGGAGGCCATATTGATGTTAAAACCAAATTAACATACCAATTCGAGCCTGTAGACCTTCCTTGGTGTTTTTTAGAGACTCTTGATGTTGATGCAAATATCAATCTATGGGAACAGGATGCTACCATGTTAGATGATGATTATTTAAACAGCTCTCCAACATTAACCCAATCAAGTTATAGTTGTGAAAAAAAGACATTCTCATACACATTTGAAGATTTACATTTAGGAAGTTGGGCAACAGGAGATGCAGGAGATGAAATCGAACTAATCTTAAGATGTGAAGGAAGCAGCGAAGCTGGAACCTCTACTGATACAACTAGGCTTAGTGCTGTTGATGTTAAAGTTATTGATGGTGATTGTGCATCAGGAGCTTGTTGCAATACAAACACCTGTTATTATAAATCATTTGGCTCACAACCAAGTGGATATGCTGATGGTTATTCTTGTGAGGGTTCTAATTCAGCAACTGGAACAAATTATGTTAAGAAATTAGATTATTATTGCAATGGGAATAGTGCCAATGCTCAATCTACGTCTACTACCCAAGACACTTGCGGAGTATGTGAGTACTGTACAGCAGGAGACTCAACATGCAACTATTACAGCTCTTCAACAAGTTGCGGAACTAAAGATTGTGATTATCTTGATACCTCTTGTATAAATTATCATGATACCGATAAATATTGTAATGGTGCAGGCACTTGTGTTGCTGGATCATGTGATAGTTATACTTATGAAGCAAAACATACATCTTGCGGAACAGGAAAAGAATGCAACGGAGATGGAAGCTGCATAACATGCACAAGCCATGACTCTTATGATTGTTCTGATGGTGATGTTTATTGGTATGACAAATGTGATAACAGAGAAGAAAAGAAAAATGAGTGTGGGGATAGTTCATATAGTGGCTGGCAATATTATTGCAATGGAAAAGACCTTAGAAAAAAGAGAAACTATTACGACAGGTATTGCTCAAGCAATAACTGCCGGCTTGATGTAATCGAGCAGGATGAAAAAGTAAAAACCTGCCAATATGAATGTGAATTAAACTCAGTAGAACAAGGGCAATGCAAAGAGATTTGTTATGACGATGATGATTGTGGATCAGAATTTAGTTATGGTGCACATTGCAGTGGCGGAAATCTTTACATGTATTACAGCACTCCTAATTGCCAGAGACCTGGCCAAGTGGACTCAAGTTGTACATGGTTTGAGGAAGAAAGGGTTGTTCAGTACTGTAGAGATGGGTGTACTGATGGAGACTGTAACGATTTAACTTGTACAGATAAGTGTGTTTATAACCAGAAAAGATGCAGTGGAAATTATCAACAAACATGTGGAAATTATGATTCTGATGTATGCAGGGAATGGCCATTATCAACTAGTGGAACTGGAAATGAGTATTGCGAATTTGGCTGCGAGAATAATGCTTGTATACCTGAAATAGCCTGCTATCTTGATTGTGATTGTTCAGGTGCATTCTGCATATGGAATGGCGCAAAGATGTGTGTTGATGAGGATGTTACTGATGATGATGGTGGAGATGTATGGCAGTATGGGCAGGCATTTAAGCGATGCATTAATCCAGGAACAAAAGAAGCATATTGTACTGATGGTCCAGGTATGCAGATGCTAAGAAAGAAAATTGAATGTGGCCATACTGTATGTGAGGAAGATGGTGAGCAATTTTGTTGGAGTGGTAAATCCGTTAAAAATGTATGGTGTAACTTTGTTGGCTGCCAGACAGGCACATATAGCTGCTATCAATCAACTGGAACAAAAATGATTATATTAAAAGAATGCCAACAAGGTTGTACAGATGGAACATGCAATGAAGATTTCTGTTATGACAGTTGTGGAGATGGGCAGAAAAGATGCAATGGAAATTATGAGCAGGTATGTGGCAAGTACGATTCTGATCCATGCTGGGATTGGCCTTCTTCTACATCCGGAGCTGGAAATAGTTATTGCCAGAATGGCTGCAGCAATGATGCTTGTATATGCATAACCCATAGCTATTCAACATGTTATTCTGGAGATTCATATTGGTATGATAATTGTGGCAATAAGGAAGAGAAGAAAGAAGAGTGTGGTTCAAAGAATTGTTATAATGGGGCATGTATGGAGACATTCAGCTTTAGCTTCAAGAAGGGCTGGAATTCAATAGCATTTCCACTTAAGCTTAAAGATAACACTGTTAAAAATGTGTTTAGCCAATATTCCAAAATAATAACTTATGCTGGCAAATGGATTGAATTAGGGGATAATGACAAAATAAATGAAAGCTTAGGATACTGGGTTAAGATGAATAATGCCAATAATCTGAATATAGAAGGAGATTATATAGGAGACTGGGAAGTAAACTCAAATAGTGATTGGCAGTTTTTTGCTTACCAGAGTGATGTACAAAGAAACATAGTAGATATGCCAGACCTTAAAGATAAAATAATCTACTATTATGATAGTTCTAAATGGTTAAGTTACATTCCTGGAAAAAGCGATAACACCCTAACTATCGTAAAACCAGGAAATAGTTATTGGGTGAAAGTAGGATAATGTTTATAAACTAATAAGAGTTCTTAGCAAGAGGGGGTTAAAATTAAGAAATTAATTATTTTTTTATTTAGTTTAATAGCTTTATCTAGTTTTGTATATGCAGTAGAGTGCGGGCCTGTACCTATAGATGGCTGCGAGGTGAATCAAGACATTATTTTCCAGCCAGGAGTTTATAATTTTTCTAGTGGTATAATTGTAAACCACAGTATTGACCAATCACTCACTTTAGATTGTAATGGCGCCGTAATCCTTGGAAACCAAAGCCTTACAGGGATAAACATTATCAGGCACCAAAATATAAACAAACCCCTGATTATAAAAAATTGTATCGTCACCAATTATAGTATTGGTATTTATTCTGACTATTATGTAGGCGGAGCGCCTAATCCCAATAATATCTCTATTTTAAATAACAAAGTATACAACACAACCCTTGCTGGTATAGCAATAAGCGATGCAACAGCCGGCGGAATAAGTGGCAATAATATGGTGGATTGTGGCTTATATGGGATTTATGTTGATCATGCTATAGGCATACTCATTATGAATAATTCAGCTGCAAAAGCCACAGACAGCGCTTTTTATATATATTATTCTGATAATGTGACTTCTATTGATAATACTGCAAAAGAATCAAAATACGGATTTTATATTAAGCCTAGCACTTCTGTAAATACTGAATTTACATTAATCAATAATAGACTATTGAACAATACTGTTCAAGGAGTTTATATTTTAGCTAGCACATCTTTAAGTAGTACTTACAGAAGAATTAAGGCAAATCTTATTGATAACACTTTTGAAAACAACACACTAACATTGTACAATCTAAAAGGTGGAGAGATATCTGGAAATAAACTTTTCAATACTTTGTTATATATAAGGAATTCTAATAGTACAATTATAAAGTATAATGATTTAGATGGAAGTAACTTAAATGGGTATAACCTAGGGAACATTACTATAGATGGAAATACAATCCATCATAACAAAGCAAATTCGATATATCTTAGCAATGTAGATAACAGTTTATTGGAGAATAATAAAATTTTTGAGACAACCTCGGATCAATCGAATCCTTCAGCAGTACGGTTTTCAAATTGTGAGTATATTACCTCCAGAAATAATGAGCTAATTGACAGTGATATTGGTTTTTACATATCCGGTTCATCAGATAATACCTTTTCTTCCAATAATATAGAAAGAATTGAAAGTTATGCTTTCCTATTAAGCAGGTCAGAAAACAATAAGGTGGATTATAACGAAATAGATGATGCTGATTATGGCATTTTGCTATATTCTTCAAACAATAATTTTACAGGGAATAAAATTTTTAATAGCAATACTGGGGTGTACATGAATTCTAATTACAGTTACTTTAGTAATAATGAATTTAAACACAATGGGAGATCAATAAGGTTATCGGATTCATCTGTAGGCCATATTTTTGAGGATAATTCATTTTGTGATCCTACTGATGTTGATATCGATGTATACAATGTTAACAAGGCTTTAAATTATGGTTATGGCAATGCCTGTGATAAGCCAGGTAATTTTATCTGGTTGTGGAGCGACAATGGCACAAAAGGCTGCTCACATACATGCGATTATCAAAATTGCGATGAATTAAGGCCAGCTTCTCAGCAAGGGTTTAATTTGATTAATTATACAGATGATAACTGGAGGGTTAATTTTTTGAGCTGGATTAGGGATTCTTCACGTTCAGACTATGTATTTGATCCAGTAATTGAGTTCTTCCCCCATAATGCTGAAAACATGTCCTGGAAATCTGTTTTAGAATACGAGCTTAATGTCCCTCCAAACAAAAATAGGTTAGTTATGGCCCTGGGCTATTACCTTTCAGGCGGTACTGAAAACTCAGTTAATTTCTCAACAGAAGTTTTAATCTATAATTTTAGGGATAATTTATGGGAAACTGCTTATTCTGATTCAGACATGCCGGATGATAATCCTAAAGATAAAGTTGTTAGTATAAACCTATTATCAAAAAGAATAGAGGATGGAAAGGTAAGATTGAAAGTTACCCAAATCAATGAAGATACAGATGGCCCTACTGGTTCTTGGAGTGCCTATGGAAAAGGTGGTGAAGGTTGGCATGGCACAATAAGTTTAGATCGGTTCACCCATCAGTTCTGCAGTGAGTATTTTCCCCCTTCATGCGATGATGGTATAAAAAACCAGAATGAACAAGGTGTAGATTGTGGAGGGCAGTGCAAGCCTTGTGTAAGCTGCCACAACAGGATAAAAGATGGGAATGAAGAAGGCGTTGATTGTGGAGGAAGCTGCGCTTATCCCTGCTCTCAGTTAAAGATACTTGCCCTGCCATTGAATTGGGAAGGTACACAGGAAGAATTTGAGAATATGGTCAATACTCAAATAGACTATTTTATCAATTCTACAGAGCTGAACAGTTGTAGGGAAAGCGTGAGGGTTGACATATCAAACATTACAGAATATAACTTTGAAAACTTTTCATGTACAAAAAAAGATTGTGGAGTTAAGCAGATAAAGCCTTTTGTTGAAAGTTTAGGCATAAATGTAAAGAATTATGACCATATTGTCGCTTTTACAGAGTCCAGCCCATGCTACCCTATTATGGGATGCAGCAACGGCAAAGATGCAGTATGGGTAACTACGACTTATGATTGGGTAGCTGCGCATGAGCTTGGCCACTGCTATGGCCTAGAGGATGAATACTGCTCTAACCAGGCTGGCTCTAATGACCCAAGATGTAATGACGGAGGAGAATGGTGGTGGATGGGCCCCATACCTATGCCTGCAACTGATAAGAACCAATTAGATGCTAGTTTAGGATGTGACCCCTATGTTGGTGACTGCTGCTCTGATTGCTCATCTGATGGCAATGATTATGGAAGCGGAGATTATTTTGTCTGCTGCGAGGGAAATATCAATTCATTGGGGGGAAGAGGTATAATGTCTTATGCAAATGCCGATGAGCCGAGGGCATTTGACGATTATTCTAAATCCCATTTAGATACATTCACAAAACTTCAATGCCAGGCAGAGGCACAATCAATAAAATCGTTTTCAATGCAGGCAATGGTTGATAATAAGATTATTGATTTGGATTTGCTGATTCATAAGAATGATACTGTTGAAAAAAGATGGATTCACCTTGTAGACGGAACACCATCTGTTGCTTCAGGAGGCGAAGGGCAATACAGCCTGTTGGTGAAGGATGTAAACAACAATACAATGTTTAATTACACCTTTGATGCTTTTTTTGATTATGACGGGCCTGTTGTAAAAGGCGAAAATTACAGCGGAATAAACCTTGATTCCTATGAGTTAAGCCTAAAAATAGGATATGACGATGAAATGAATAAGGTTGAGCTGTGGAATGGCTCAGATTTATTGTTCATGGAATTGCTGGATTTCTGCAATAAGGATAGTGTTTGTAATGGCTCTGAGACCTACCTAAGCTGCTGGGATGACTGTAGCGCCTGGTCCACAGATGGGTTGTGCATAAATGAGATTGACCAGCATTGTGATCCTGATTGTGCAGAAGATATAGATCTGGACTGCAGTGCTTTTACAATGATGCTTAATCAAGGATGGAATCTGATAAGCTCCCCACTTAATTTTACAAACTTAACTGAAGTTTTTTTACCTATACAGCCTTATTTTGAAGCGATGTATAATTTTGATGCAGAAGAACAAGAGTTCCTGCAACTAGATCCTTATACTTTTGATGGTGATTTAGACTTAAGGTATGGTGCATGGATTAAAGTTTCACAAGATACAAATTTGAGCATTAGAGGAGAAGAGTTTTCAAGCAATGATGTTCCTTTATCTGTTGGCTGGAACCTTATTGGAGTTCCAAGCTTAACTGCTCTTAATCTAAGTACATGGCTTAATGCAAGTGTTGTTTATGGATATAATGGAAGCTATTACAGCTATGTTCCTAACAGGACAAGTAATATGTTTGAGATGGCAGAGCCTGGAAAGGGTTATTGGGTTAAAGCAGGATAATGTTTATATATGCTAAAGAATTCTTTAGTATTAAGGGGGGTTAAAATTAAGAAATTAATATTATTGCTTATAATGTGCATTTTTTTAATTCAACTAGTTAACAAATCTTCTGCTTTGGAGGACCCTTTCTGCGAATCTGATTTTGAAACAGCAAATGTAAAAGGAATTAGTAATCTTACCAGGATACCTCCTACTGATTCTGCAACCTACTCCAAGGAATCATGGGTGAATTTTGATTCTTGGCTGGTGAATTCAACTTTTCAGGGCGGCGTAAGACTTGTTCCTAGTGGAGGATGGCCAGATTGTCTTTTTAAAGCTTCCAAGATGACTAATTTCATTTTTGAAAGAAATTTTGATTTGGATGTTACAGGAGATATAAATAAAATCTATATAGATTTAAATTATCAATTATACAACGGAAAGATTACATACTACCCTGAAACAAACGGCAACTATAATTCTATCCATTTCATTTTTAACATATCAATATATAATTTTTCTAATCAAAGTTGGAAGGTTTTTCATAATTACGATAATTCTGAAAATTATAAGAACCGTTATTTCTCCGGCCAGGTATCATCTGAAATCAATTCTGACTTTATTGAAAATGGAAAGATTAGATTGAAGTTATATAATTATAACAGGGATATTTCATGTTCTGCTTTATGTATTGGAACGGATCCGAACTGTTTTTCTTACGATTTACGCAAAATAAAATTCAAATATTGTTATTCCAATATAGAACCTAGCTGTGATGATGGAATTAAGAACCAGGATGAACAAGGAATAGATTGTGGCGGCTCTTGCCAACCATGCATAAGTTGCAGCAACAGAATCCAAGACGGCGATGAAGAAGGAGTTGATTGTGGGGGTTCTTGTTCAGAAGATTGCAGGCAATTAAAAATCCTAGCTTTACCATTGAACTGGCAAGGCACACAACAAGAATTTGATGATGCAGTAAATTTGCAATTAGATTTCTTTATTAACTCTACAGAATTAAATGATTGCAGAGAAAAAATAAAAATTGATAAATTAGATCTACCAAAAAACTTTGTTAACTTTACTTGCTCAATGACAGATTGCGGAGTCCAAGATATTAAGCCTTATGTCGAAAGCCTAGGTGTTAATGTTAATATTTATGACCATATTATTGGATTTATTGATCATGCCCAGTGTGGAAGAACAGTAGGATGTAGTAACAAGGTAGAGACTGCATGGGCATATACAGCCTATGAGGTAGTTGCTGCGCATGAGATAGGTCATTTTTATGGTTTATCAGACGAATATTGTTCTAATCAAGCAGGTTCAGGTAACCCAAAGTGTAACGATGGAGGAGAGTGGTGGTGGGATGGAATAATACCAAAGAGACCAAAAGATATAAACTATTTAGGTTCTGATTTGGAGTGTGATTCACATATTAATGGATGTTGTGATGATTGCTCTCGTTCAGGTGACCCATCTGGATTAAGTGACTATTTTGTATGTTGTGAAGGAAACATCAATGATTTAGGCGGAAGAGCTATAATGTCCTATGCTGATGCTCCTGGACCAAGAGCTTTTGATAACAGATCCAAAGCCCATTTAAACACATTTTCAAGACTCCAATGCACAGGCGCTATACAATCAATGTTTACAATGCTACAATCAGAAGTAGAGGATAAAATTATTGACTTGGATTTATTAATCAATAAAAACAACTCAGTTGAAAAAAGATGGATTCATCTAGTAGATGGTGAACCATCTATACTAACTAATGATGAAGGGACCCATAGTTTACTATTAAAAGATATAAACAACAATACAATCTTTAATTATACATTCTATGCATTCTTTTACTATGATGGTCCAATGGTAAAAGGTGAAAACTATAGCGGTCTAAATTTGGATTACTATGACCTAAGCTTGAGAATTAACTATGATAACAGAACCCATAAAATGGAGTTAACGAACGGTTCAGATATCCTTTTTTCTGAAATATTAGACTTCTGTAATCAAGACAGCATATGCAACGGCTCAGAAACATACCTTAGCTGTTGGCAAGATTGCAGAGCATGGTCTTTAGATGCTTTATGCATAAACAATTCAGATAAACATTGTGATCCAGACTGTGCAGAAGGAATAGATCCAGATTGTAAATTCACTATTGATCTTGCATCCGGATGGAATCTAATTAGCTCACCATTAAACTTCACTAACCTAACTCAAATGTTTTTACCAATACAACCATACTTAGACTCAATGTTCACTTTCAATGCAGAATACCAAGAATTTGAAGAAATAGACCCTTACAACTTAGAAAGTCAGCCTGATTTAAAGCATGGCGCATGGTTAAAAGTAACCCAAGATGCTAACTTAACAATATATGGCCAAGATTTCACAAGCACTTATATTCCTTTGTTCACTGGCTGGAACCTTATAGGTGTTCCAAGCTTAAATGCACTTAATATAAGTAAATGGATTAATGCCAGCGTTGTATATGGCTATAACGGAAGTTATTACAGCTACATTCCTGGCAGAAATAACAATATGTTTGAAATGGCAGAGCCTGGAAATGCTTATTGGGTTAAAAAAGAAAGTTAAATAATCCCCATATCTGTCAAAACTTCTTTAAGTTTCTCTTTATTTTCAGGCCTTAACTCACACATAGGCAGCCTATAAACTTCATTACACATTCCTTTCAGGCTTAAAGCGCATTTTATTGGAATTGGGTTTGTTTCGATGAATTGTGCTTCAAACAAAGGAGCTAACTCCTTATTTATTTTTTCAGCCTCTTCAAAGTTTCCATCTAAAGCAGCTTTAACCATTGCAACCATCCTATCAGGAACTAAATTAGAAGCTACTGAAATAACACCATCCCCTCCAGCTTTGATAAGTTCAAGAGTAATATTGTCATCTCCAGAAAGAACCGAAAATCCCTCTGGACGCTGAGCAATAACTTCTTTCATCTGGTTTAAATCACCAGAAGCTTCTTTTACTGCAACAACATTCTTGCAGTCTTTTACGATTCTCATCAAAGTTGAAGTTTCAACATTAACTCCGGTTCTCCCTTTAATATTGTAAACAACAATAGGTATTTTGACAGAATCTGCAACAGCCTTAAAATGCCTATACAGGCCTTCCTGTGTTGGCTTATTATAGTAAGGGTTAACCACCAAACAAGCATCTGCTCCTGCTTCTTCTGCATGTTTGCTTAACCTTATGGCTTCTGACGTAGCATTTGAGCCTGTGCCGGCAATAACAGGAACTCTTTTGTTGACATGCTTTACTGTTAGTTCTATAACCCTATCATGCTCGTCATGGCTTAATGTAGGGCTTTCTCCAGTAGTTCCGCAAGGAACAATACCAGATACCCCAGCTGATATATTAAAATCTATCAATTTCTTCAAACATTCTTCATCAACACTTCCATCTTCTTTGAATGGAGTAATTATCGCAGTAAAAACGCCTTTGAACATATATATCACCTTTTATTTTATTATCTCATCCATCATATCTTCTATTGAAAATAACCCTTTCTTTCCATTTATCCACTCTGCTGCCATAACAGCGCCAACTGCAAAACCTTGCCTGTTTTTTGCTTCGTGCTCTAACTTGATTATGTCTGCATAGCTTTCAAAATTAACAATATGTGTTCCAGGAACTTCTCCTTCCCTTACACTTTCAATATTGACATCTTTGATTCTGCCACTATTCTCTTTAATCAACTCAGCAATCATCTTTGCCGTTCCAGAAGGTGCATCTTTCTTATGTACATGATGTATCTCTTTCATCGAAACTTTATAGTCTTTAAAGCTGCCCATCATTTTAGAGATATATTTTGTTAATCTAAAAAATATGTTTACACCAACTGAAAAATTAGGAGAGTATATCAGCCCAATATTATTTTCTTCAACAACTTTCCTAACCTCATCTAATTTATCATACCAAGCGGTTGTTCCAACTACAACATTTTTCTTTAAAGCAGCTATTTTCTTAATATTCTCAACAGCAACTGTAGGTGCAGTAAACTCAATACAGACATCAACATCTTTCAAAGAATCTTTATTAATCTCCTTATGGGTTGCATCTTCTGCTTTGGGGTCAATCTTAGCTATGACATTCAGCCCTTTATCTAGAGCAGTCTTCTCTACAATATGCCCCATTTTACCATAGCCCACAATGCATACATTCATAATGAGAAGCGATAACTTTATAAGCTATTTAAGCTTTCTGTTATCATTATAACAATTTGTTATAAAGTAAAAATGGCAACAATATCCCATATCGTTGGAAAAATAATAAACTCAAGGCCTGTATTGTACGAGGCGATAGAGCAAGGGATTATCAGCTTTGGGAATTTAGCAGAGCATTTAATTCCTGAGATAGAGGCTGAACTAGACAAAAAAGTAAAACATTCTGCTGTTGTTATGTCTTTAAGAAGATTTTCTGAAAATTTAGAAAAGAAATACACTAAACCCAAATTCGATTACAATTCTGAGATTATTATGAAGACTAACTTATGTGATATCTCTGTTAGGAAATCACCTTCCTTGTTTAACAAATTAAAAAAGGTTCAATCTATCGTTAACTATGAAAAAGGAGATGTTTTGAATATTATCCACGGAAATTATGAAGTTGCTATTGTCTCTAACATGAGGTATATGGATAAGATAAAGAAAGAATTGAAAGGGGAGAAGATACTTAATGTTGAAAGCGACTTAGTTTCACTGTCTTTAAGCTTCACAGGAGATTTCCTGCATACCCCTGGTGTTATCTCTACATCAGCAAGAAAGCTTAACTGGGATAATGTAAACATATACGAACTAGTCTCAACATTAACAGAGCTGACATTTATTGTTTCTAAGAAAGACTCTGCTAAAGGTTATTCTGCTCTACAGAGATTGGTTAGTGAGAAATGATTAAGTATACAATTTATAAGGAGTTTTGAGTATATGGCACGGAACATAACCTCTCCATCAAATAAATCATCTAAAGAATGAAAACTGGCCTATCGTCTTTTTGGTTTTGCTTCGCTGAAATCCTCTCTTACAAAGGCTTCAATCTCTTCAGCGCCATACCCATAAAGCTCCCCCATTTTCCTATGGTAATTCTTATCTTTTTTGCTTGATTTTAGCAATGCCAACAGCCGCTCTAGATCCTCTTCTCTTTTATAGAGGATAAGTGAAAAAGTCTCATATTTATGCTTTCCTGGTCCTAATTCCTGTCTTGACCCATCAGGTCTTATAACTGTTACAGAACCTTTGGTCGTAATATAATCAGTATAATGGTCAACATACACTCTTACCCCGTATTGCGGGGCAATCTTTTCAATAGCTTTACATAGCTCCTCTTCTGTTGAGTCTACCTCTCCCATAAGTAAATCGTCTAGATCATCAGAAACTTTCTTGCAGCCTAATCTGATTACATTGCATAAGCAATGGATGTATCCCTGCTGGTACTGGCTTAATACGCTTTTTCTCTTTCTGCTTCTTTTCATGTTGATGTAAGTGGGAAGTTAATGATTTGAATAAAAACCTTTCTCCACAAACCAGAAAAATAAACGGGCCCTAGGGGATTCGAACCCCCGACCTATTGCTCACTCCATTGCCATATAAGAGGCAATCGCTCTAACCAGGCTGAGCTAAGGGCCCATAAAAAACAAAGAAATAAAGTTTATTTATAAATGTTATTCAAACCATCTTCAACTTTCCACTAACTTTGTCAATCTTGTCTTCTTTATCTGGCCCTATGCCTAAACAAGTTACAGTGCCAGGTGCAACAACTGTTTTGCCAGCATCTTCAATCAAAGCTGTAACTAAGCCTAAATCTTCTGCTTCCTGCTTGTATTTTAACAATTCATCTAAATCTTTTACTTTTAGAACAACTTTCTTCATACCCTCTGAATGCCATTCTTTAATATAATCTTTATGAGATTTAATCAAAGCTGAAGAGGAAGCATGAGCTGATTGAACGGCCAATTTTCCTTTTGGAAGCTTTAAATCCTGCCTTACCAATATCACTTGTTTATAGCTCATATAAACCTAATTTACTCATCCATTTTTATATTTTATCTTTTTAACAAGATTTATATATGAATTAATCAAGGAATAAAGTAAAAGAGGATGTTTTATGAGTGATATAGATATAGCCCAGATGGAAGAGAATACAAGAAGGTTTGTTATATTTCTTAATAATGTTGAGAGAAAGAAAGAGCAGATAATTAAAAAACTGGAAAGGACAAGAGATGTAGAGCCAGCATTAAGAAATCTGAATATAATGACAAGGCTTCTTAAGCATGAGATCCATGTATTGAAGATAGTACGTGGAGAGCTGGACTCAATCGGGGTATACAGGCTTCAACTTAGCGATAATGCAAGATACCAGCACCACTTTAAATTCCTGGATAACATAATAAGGCAGATAGACAGGATAAAAGATGCAGTTAATTCAGAGCTTTCAAGGCTTGAAGGAGAAAGCAAATATATTGATGCTATTTTTGACAGGCTGCTCGGAAAGAAAGATAGGTTCTACTTCATTTTTGGAGATGCAAGGGCAAAAAGGCAAATAAAGAAGATAACAAGAAACTTAAAAAGAGGCCTAAGGCTGGATGAAAAGCTTGCAAGAGAAGACGTATACCAAATACTAAATTCTTTCTTGAAATTATCGCAGAATGAAGGGAGAAACAGGATGATCAGAGCAGCCAATTACTTCATTCCAAAAGTGGCTGCAGCAGTGGTTGTATTTGCGATAGCTTTAGGTGTCAGGGAAGCTAGTTCTACGATGAGCAATAGCGCCACAAAAAACCAACAAGTAACGCAGCAGCAGACAAAGGAAGCTTTACAGCTTTTAAAAGGAGCGCAGATAAGAATGCCTCAGGCTACTACTGAGCCTGCAAAGATAACTACACAACCAGCACAGGCTAAACTAAATATTCCTGCACCAGACTATAATTTCAGCTTTTTAATCTCTGATGCAGAGTTTAATGCATATAACTTTATGAACCAAAAGCAAATACAGAAATTTCTTGAAGATATGGGCTCTGTTCTTAAAGATCCTGTTAAATCTGAAAAAAGTGTTCTAACGCCTTCTGAAGTTATAGCTAAAGCATGCCAAAAATATAGCATAAATCCTTTAATAATACTTACAAAGCTCCAGGTTGAGCAAAGCCTTATTTCTGCTAGTTCAGCATCTCAAGAGCAGCTTGATTGGGCTCTTGGCTATGGAGCTACAGACAGAGGTACAATCTCTAAATTCAAGGGTTTTGAGAAACAAATTAATGAAGCTGCAAAAAGGTTAAGGGCATTATTTAGAGAAGGAGAACAAAACAAGTACCCCTTCACATTTACAGGGGTTAATTACAATGGCAAACATGGAGGACCAAAAACACAAGTTGTCAAAAATTCTGCAACATATGCCCTTTACAGGTACACACCACATACATATGATTTCTATCTAAAAAAGCAATATAAGAGAATTGGCGGAGGAAATCACTTATTCCTCGAAGTATACGCTAAATATCGTAAGATGATTTAGGCCTTTTTTAACTACCAGTATAAGGTAAAAAATGAAACATTTATATACTAAATATGTATTACTACATAGTAATAACGAATCTTACGATTCGACCCAGGATGAAATCCCCCAAAAACTTTTTCTACCTGGGTATTTTCTTATTTTTAACAATCTTAACTTCCCAGTCAATATTCCATTTCATCACTTTCTCTTAATCGAAAATATTTAAATAAAGCCATCATAAATCTTAACCTATGGCAAAAAAACAAGAGATGGAAATAAGGCAGCTTTATCCTGATATAGAACTTCCAAAATGGATGACTTCTAAAGAAAATGCAGTTATAACATTTGATGACCTTTAGTTTTTTTAACTAACTGTCCAATTAACATAGGTACAGTTAACCTTAATCCAATAACCCCGACTAAAAGTCATATTCTTCAAACTGTTTTGAGAAAATAACCTTAGAGGATTAAAGCTAGTCCAAAGGTCATACCAACTGAAGACATATTGATAACAGCCATTAATAGAAGATAAAGCAGTTGTTATATTATCAGTAGGGAATATATAATCAATTAGATTCCACCCTTCTTGCATATTAATAGTTTTATTTATTATTCTACTTCCATTTATGGTTAAGTTCAAGCTTTGATTAACTTTAATCCAATATGCTAGGGTATTGTCAATTTCATTAGGAACCAACCATGAATTATTTTTATAACCATAAATAGAAATATTGGCTTCATTAAATAAATAATTGATAGAATTGTTTGGTAGGTTTAAAGGGATTGACATTAGGTTCCAGCCTTTAGTTAAGGTCAAATTGACATCTCCTGGAAGCTTTTCCCCCTCTTCTAGCAGCTCAATAATATCTGATGCTTGATCAGACAAATTAATATAGATAAGTATACTCTCTTCATATCCTGCTCGAAACTCCTCAATTTTATTTTTAAATTCAGTAATACTAAATTCAATCAGCTTTTCTTCATAATTATCTATCTCTGTATCATTTGCTCCCAAACTCTCAAAATAATCAATTTCCTCTTGTGTAAAGCCTTCCATCTCTACTCTCTCTTGCATTTCCTCCAATTGAACTGAGATAGTTGGATTAGATTCAATAATTTCTATTTCACCAATCAAATCTTCAGCTGAATTATTTAATTTAATCAAACTTTCAATCATCATGTCAGAATAATTTTTTAATGCTTTTGCTTGTAAAAGAATGTATTCAATTTCATTTGCTATCAAAGCGCCTTCAAAACGTTCAATAGAAGTAGTTAAAGCTTGTAGTATAGCCTGATTTTCAGACATATGATTTGTGAAATTTATTATAGAAACATCCATTGAGGTATTGCCTTCTCCTGTAGGATAAATTTCATATAGTTCTATTTCCATCACTTCAGTATAATTGTCATCAGGAGGGTCGTTAGCAAGTCTACAAAGAGCCTCTGTCTCTTTTATCCAAACATCATTCTGCCAATTATATATGGCTATAAGACCAGTTGAAGCTAAACTTGCGATAATAGTGACTGGACTTAGTGATGCTCCTAATATAATTACCTTAGCAATTCCGCTTATGAACACAAAATTAGAAAGCAGACTGACACCTGCAATAAGGGTGCTAAGTCCAGCCCATTCTACAGTATATGCAAAACATAGCTTTTTTGATGTTTCTTTGGGATTATCCATATTTAGGATTCCAACTTTATCACCCATTATCAAAAGAGGCATATCTTTTGCTGTTGAGTCTGTCTGTCCTTTGTCGTTCACTACTGTCAAGGTGCCTGTATACACCCCTGCCATAGAATATGGAACATTTACTACTTTTCCTGTTGGCTGCCAACCCTGCCAACCCTCGAAGTCCCATCGATATTCAACAATTTCCCCTCCACTAAGGTCATAGGAGCAAGAGGCATCAACTGTTACCCCTATTACCGATTCACTTACAGAATACCTGAAACAAGCAAATGGTTTTTCCTCTATTAGCACTCCCGTTCCTAAAATATCATAAGGAACAGATGATAGTTTTAAATCAGTTACTTGGCCCTGCCATATCTCGCTTTTAGGGGGGTCAAGTGGGTGTATACTTAAGACAGGCATAAATTGCGCAAATTCACTAATCCATACTGTATATGTATCTGAAGCTGGAAATACGAGTACATCATAGCCTTCCATATCGTCTCCTTCCCATCCTCTTAAGATTATGGTTCCACAAGTTATCCCAAATCCTTCATAAGGGCAGGCATTTACAGATAGGTAGTCTCCTTCCCTTATATACTGGGATATCCAATAATCAAAATCGTTGTTTGTAGGCATATTTGAGCCGACCATAGGTACCTTGTAAGTGTACCCATCAGCAGGTTTAAAGAATGACCAAAGATTTGCCCAACCATCGCCTGTTGTAGATAAGCTAACAGAGGATTCTAAATAAAAAGAGGTCCCTTCAAAATCAAAAGACATGTCAGCAGAGTAACTTCCTGTAAGGCTTTCATCGCTTTCTGTTTCTGCTGATATACCAACCGTTGCTAAGAATGTATCCTCACATTCATCGATATCTCCATAACCCTGATCTTCATCCAAGTTAAATGTTCCTGCTATAGATACACTGCACTGCGCATTAATAGAATCATTAAGCACTTGGGATATATTGAATTCTGTTCTATCAAATATAAATACCAGTCTTTCTGTTTTGCCTGGATCAAGATTTACTATTTTTTCTATACTCATGCCATTGAAGTCAACTCTAATAGTATGTGCACCAGAAGAAACTGCTATAGGTGTATTAGCAGTTTGTTTGTCATATGCGCCATAACCTAAAAAATCTGCTCCATCATATATCTCAATCCAAAAATCAAAAAAACCTTCACCAATGACCCGCCACTCTATGCTTCCAATCTCTATCATTTCAGGATTGACAGCATTAACAACGATGTAGGAATCCTGGGCAAGAACAAAACTACTTAAGACTATTAACATCCCTAATAATAAGACTAATTTCTTCGTTTTAACCCCCATTATTGCCTAGAAAGAGGTATAGCTATAAAAAACTTCCTTTTCAAATATCTAGCTTTTTTCCGTCAACAGTTATTTCAGGAGCCTTGAATATCTGGTCAAGGTGTATTATAGCATATATGCTGCCACCAAACCAATAGTTTGAGCCTATTCCAACATGTGCTGTTCCTAATGATTTCTCATCAACCAGTGTAGAGCCAATAATCTTGGCTTTTGGATTTAAGCCTATTCCAAATTCCCCAATTCTATAAACACTTTTTGGATGCTTAGACCTTCCGGCTGCCCACTTCAAAGTATTCTCCAATTTTTGCGCTTCTTCTTCACCCTTTATCTCTACGATAGTGCCATTCTCTATCTTAAGTGTTATAGGGTTTTTTATCAATGTAGTGTGCTTATGATTTCTAGAGCTCCCGTCTATTACAATCTTTCCTGAAACCTTATCTCCTTTACAAGGGATATACACTTCCCCAGCTGGCAAGTTCCCCCCTGATCCAGGCAATATATATGTTCCGTCAGCAGCTATTGCTTTCATACCCTCAACATTATAGTAAAAATCAGTTCCTGCTTTAGTCTTGACATGAATCTCGTTTGCATTGTCAAGAGCATCTTTTACCATTTGATGCTTAGCTTGCAATGGTTTGTAATCAACATCAATAGCAAAAGTAACATCATCTAACCTTTCAGTAGCTAAGTCCCCTAGGCTTAGGGCAGAAACAAACCTATGCTTTTTCTTTTGGCAAAATTTCCTAAAACTTTTTCCCAAATCTTTTATAGCGCCAAGCTTGTCAGACATATTAACAAAAACAACATTCTTCTCTTCTAGGGAGTCTAATGCTTCAATAACCTCCTCCTCTGCCATATTCCCTCTTGCTTTAACATCTTGAAGAATAAGTTTTGTATCAATATTCATAGATTTAGCAGCCAGATAATAAGCGCCAGACATAATTGGAGCTATCCTATTCTTGCTAAAACCCTTATCTCCTAATATCAATATCTTCTCCTCAGTTATGCCGAAGCAGGGAGTAAAGATTTTTTTTATGAAAAATGAGGATTTTTCAGCTAATTCATACAAATTATTAGCTTTTAGCCATTGAATAGATTGAATTGTATCCATTGAAAGAGAAATTTAAGCAGTAATTAATAAAGCTTTTGGAAAAAAATAGTTTTTCCAAACGGATTGGAAATTCATTTCCAAAAATTTCGTTTAATCCCTTCCGTACTTGAACCAGCCAATCAGAACCAGCCCTACATTCAATATTACCAGTGAGTTTAAAACAATAATTGCAGCATTTTTTATCTCAATTCCGTAAAATAACCAAACTATGCCTGCTATAAAAACAACCGAATAAGTAATGATTGAAATATCCTTTGCGCTTTTTCTTTTGAATATTTTATAAGCCTGCGGAAAATTAGCTAATCCGCTCACAGCCCCAAAAACCGTTGCCAATACCGATAGGAATGTCATTTTATTATTAATTAAATCAATAGAATATAAATCTTTAGGTTCAAAACAAAAACTATTTAACCATAAACATATTCTTTATAGTTATGATTAAAGCAGTACTGTTCGATTTAGACAACACATTGATAGACTTTATGGGAATGAAGAGAAATAGCTGTGAAGCTGCAGTTGAAGCTATGATAGATGCAGGATTAAGGATAAAGAAAGAAAAGGCATTAAAAAGGCTGTTCAATCTGTATGATAAGTTCGGTTTAGAAGATAACAAGATATTTCAGAAATTCCTAAACGAAGAAACAGGCAAGGTTGATTATAGGATTCTTGCAAATGCAATTGTAGCATATAGGGGAGTAAGGTCATCGTATCTTAAAGCTTACCCGCATACTGATTATGTTCTCATAAGGCTTAAGTCAAAAGGAATAAAACTAGCAATAGTGACAGATGCCCCTAGGCTTAAAGCATGGATAAGGCTTATGGCAATGAAAATAGGCAATTTCTTTGATGTTGTCGTAACATATGAAGATACCAAGCAGTTAAAACCTTCTAACCTGCCATTTAAAGCTGCCTTAAAGAAACTAAACCTTAAACCTCAAGAATGCCTTATGGTAGGAGACATGCCAAACAGGGATATAGAAGGAGCAAAGAAACTAGGCATGAAGACCTGCTTTGCTAAGTACGGAGACCCAACAAAGAAAAGAAAGGGCAATGCAGACTATGAAATCAGTGATATCAAAGAATTGTTAAAGATTGTGAAGTAACAAAACATTCTTAAAAACAACTTCATTCTTCTAGGTTATGAACACACTTTTGGAAGAAGCTAAAAAAACTCTAGAACAAGCACATATAGATGAAAGGGTTCTAGAAGAGGAGGAAAGGCAAAGAATAATTGCTGTTTGTGAAGATCATGCTTCTGCAAATACTTCAGGCAGAGTAAGCCAATACAATGTTTGTGCTGTTCATCCATACTATTTGGAATTGGAAATGAGTGATGGTTTAGCTAGGTTAATGGATGTTAAGAAAAACACAAGACCCAGAGAAGTTCTTGAAGAAGTATTAAGAAATGTGGATAGATATAGATATACTACTGTATTATTTGACAGTCACCCACACTATACTCTTAAAAGTCATGAATTAGTTGATGAAGGCCTTATAGACAAGGTAATATTTACATTTCATGAGTATGGAATTCCTATCCATAAAGGGGATATGGGGGGTTTTAGAGATAGTAGATCCAATTATGTTGGAGGCGCGATAGCAGACCAATGCCTAGCTATAGCTATGAGGCAGATTAGGAGGTATGCTCCTTTCTTTAGTGTAAGGCCTATCAAAGACGCAATTACCTACCATCAGCCAACATTTTTGACAAAAGTAATTGGGCATTTGCATTTGCCTTACCTAATAGCAGGAGGGAAGTGGAACACAGTTAATGATATAGTTTTTCATGTTCCAAGTAGAATCTATACATGGATTATGGGGGTTCAAAGCAAAGAGTTGCTTCAGGCACCAAATACGTTTTCTATCACTCAGTAACTATAGATTTACCAATAAATCAACCAAAGATTTATATAGTAATACTATCAAAGTATAGGAAAATAGGGTGGATTTTAACCTAAACAACATATAGAGGTGAATATAATATGGCAAAAGGAAGATGTATGAAATGTCAAAAGCAAGTAGAGATTAAGAACGGAAAAGAGATTGTTATGAAGAACAAGATGAAGGCTATGAAAGGAGAATGCCCAAAATGCGGCACAAAAGTCTTCAGGATCCTAGGTAAGGCATAAATTTTTATTTTTTATTTTTTTAACGAGAAAATTTCATAAAGTATAGTAAATAGTGAAATTTTCTCTAGTTTAAAAGTATAAACTGAGTTTATACTTTATAAACAAACACAAAATTTATATATTCCCCTGATATATCTATATCTAAGGGGGTAAAACATGTGGAATAAGTGTGAGTCATGTGGCAAGCAAATTGAATCTGCAGATGACTGCAGGCTAACCACCAACGACGGTAAAACCATCCATACCTACTGCAAAGGCTGTTACGAGAGCAAAAAATACGGCAAATAGCTACTTCTTAGTGAAAAAAACGAAACATTTAAATATAAGTTCATCCAAGGATAGGTATAGTAACTTTTCTAGGGGGTGTCACTGACAATGCTCTAGAAAAGCCGATAAACAGCAATTTAGATAGTTAATAACAGAGAGGCTGAATGTGAAAAAAAGGTTAAAAAAATAGATAAAATGCTATAAAATGGTGCTGACAAACAAGAAAATATACGGATTAATAAACGAAATTGCCGGTGAACAGGCAGTTCCTATAATCGAATATCTAAAAAACCGCAAGAATGTTTCTGAATTCATCATAGCTGACAAAGTAAAGCTTGATATGCAGACTACTAGAAACATACTTTACACTCTAAACTCCCATAATGTTGCAACATATATTAGGAGAAAAGACCGTAAAAAAGGATGGTACATAAGCTACTGGACATTTAACAGGAAAAGAATCAAAGATCTGATGGACAAGCTTAGGAGAGAGAAAATAGCTAAATTGAGCGATAGGTTAAGGAAAGAAGAGTCCAATAAAGGCAACTTCTTCATATGCAGTAAAGCATGCGCAAGATTAGACTTTGAGCAGGCAACTGAATTTGGGTTCAAATGCCCAGAGTGTGGAGTCTTACTTAACCAGCAGGATAACAGCAAAACAATAGACAATATCAGGCAAAACCTACAAGAGCTAGAGAATGTTAATGTGGAAAGGATTTCTAAAAAAAAGAGATAATTTCTTCTATATTGAAATCAAATGAATCCTGTAATTAAAAATATAAGGCAAAGAAGAAGCATAAGGAGATACACTCAGAAACCTATTCCTAAAAACCTCATTGAAGAGATAATCGGCTCTGGAAGATACGCTCCTTCTTCACATAATTCACAGCCATGGCGCTTTGTCGTAATAACAAGCAAATCTAAAATAAAGGAGCTCTCTGATCATATAAAAAAATGGTTCAGGTTAAGGTCCCAGTTAGGAAATATAGTTGGCTTGTTCAACAAAAAGATAAAACAGGAACTTGGTGCTGCTAAACAGAGAGTTATTACAGAACAAGACCTTTTCTTCTACGATGCTCCTTTATTGATACTTGTCTGCGCAAAGCCGGGAAGATTCTCAAATGTTAATTGCGCATGCGCTGCCCAAAACATGATGTTAGCAGCAAGAAGCTTAGGCATAGGCAGTTGTTGGGTAGGCTTCGCTGATATGGTAATCAACAAGGATAGGGCACTAATGGATGAATTGGGCGTTCCTAAAGAATGCAAGGTTTTTGTGCATCTTATTTTTGGCTACCCAGTAAAGTTTCCAGAAAAAGCATTTTCAAGAAAAGACGAAGCTGGAATTGTTAAGTGGATTAAATAAGATTTATAAATCATTGCTGATTCTTCTCAGTTTATGCAACCAGTTAATTGGTATAGCACTAATAATAAATCTGAGGTAGTTAATTTTGAAACTGCTTTACTTAATGGTATGGCATCTAATTCTGGGTTGTACATGGTAGAGAGAAATGATATTCCAAAATTGCTTCCTGAACAGATCAGGGATATGAAAGGGATGCCTTATTCAGAGATTGCTTTTCAGGTTTTGAATCCTTTTTTGGGTGCAGAAATACCTGAAAAAAAGCTTCATGCTTTGCTTGATGATGCTTACAGGGAAGATATAATCCCTACAAGGGTGCAAAGGATTGTAGACAAAATGTATGTAATGTGGCTGACACAAGGCCCAACATATTCTTTTAAGGATTATGCTATGAGGTTTTTTGGGAGAGCATTGAATCATTTTCTTGGTGAAAGAGGATTACAAAGGTGTGTTATAACAGCAACTAGTGGAGATACTGGGGGTGCAGGAGCAGCTGCTTTACATCGTCTTGAGAATGTAACAAATGTTATATTCTACCCAAAAGGGGAAGTAAGTTCAGGGCAAAGAAGGCAGATGACTACTTTAGGAGATAATATATATGCTTTTGAAGTTAATGGAGACTTTGATGTTTGTCAGGCTTTGGCAAAATATCTTCTTGCTAATAAAGAATTTGCTGCCAGGCTTTTTGGAGATCCACAACATTTCACTTCTGCAAATTCAATTAGTGTTGGCAGGTTAGCCCCTCAGGCTGTTTATCCTTTCTATGCGCATTCAAGAATTGCTGATGGATTAGAAAAAATGATTGTAAGCGTCCCTTCTGGTAATTTTGGAGATATGATGGGCACTACATTTGCAAGAGAGATGGGATTGCCAATAGAGAAAATACTTGTTGGGCTTAATCCAAACAAACCATTCCTTGATTTCATTGAAACTGGTAAGTATAATGTTGCTGCTTCTATTAAAACACCTTCATCTGCGATGAAAGTTTCCCATCCTAGCAATCTTGCAAGATTGATTGATCTTTATGGCGGGCATATGTTTGATGAGAAAGATCCTAAGACCAATAAAGTTATTAGGGAAGGAGTTATCGATAGAATGCCTGATCTTGATGCTATGAGAGAAGATTTCTTTGTGCATAGTATAACCAATGAAGAGCATTACGATACCATGTTAAATGTTTATGAGAAATACATAGATGAATTGACTGGAAAAAGAGTTATTCTTGATCCTCATGGTGCTGTTGGATGGAGAACCTTAGAAGCTTCCCTTAAAGGAGATACTAGCAGGCTTGCAGTTTCTTATGAAACAGCAGACCCTGGAAAATTCCCAGTTGATGTAAGAAAGGCAATAGGCATAACTCCTGACTTGCCGCCAGGAATGAAGAAACAGGCAGGATTAGAAGAAAGGATTTACTCTGTAGGGGCTGAACCTGACCATAAGAGAGATGAAAGCGGAGAAGATAAATTAGTACTTAGTGATGCGCAGATTAGAGAAGCAGAAGACAAGATAAGGGGCATTTTTTCTTAAAGTAAAAAGAATCTAAAGCAGTTTTACTGCTTCGTATGAAATCCTGTCTTGATCTGTCATTTGCTCTGTTCTACCTAAATACTCAAAACCAGCTGTTGCAACTTCCTTATTCATTCCAACTCTTTCCATAGCACCTATAATGTTCTTTCTAGGAATCTGCAATCCAGCTAAATCAGCGTATTGTATTAACCATTGGAGAGCCAATGTTGAACTTCTTTCATTAATAGTTCTAAGAGAACCTATAATAGCTGCTCTAATCTTTTCATCATCTATCTCCCCTTCTGATTTAAGCCTTTGATATACTTCTGTACAAGGTTCTGATTTATTCATTATTCCATTATAAAAACCTTTTCTTAATCCTGAGAAATCTCCTATTAATTCAGCAGCTTCAAATCTTTGTTCTGTCGAGTATTTACTATCATCTAAATTTGTTGATATAGTCACTAATTCTTGTTTGGACCTGCGATGTAACCTAGAAAGACCTGATGTTTGCGTAAATATTGCTTTAAAACCATCAAATATATTGCCCATCCCCCTACCATGTTTTTGTGCCATCTTGCAAGCTTCATAAATCTTTTCTAAGTTTTCACTAAGGACATAAAATGTAATTGCATGACCATATGCTCCTTCATAATGCTCAATTTCATTCTGCCGAAATATATTTCTTTGCTCCCACTTATGTTTCATAAAAGCATCTCCCACTGCCTCATATGCTCTTTTTGGATCTTCAGAAGCATTAATCATAACTTTTACTTTTGCAATCATTGCATGACGAAGATTTTCTCTTGACCTATGTAAAAGAGCATATTCTTCATCTGTAGGAGATTCTCCCCTAGTACCTCGATAAAGATGACTCAATGAAGCGTGATAAGCATTTGATTTCTCAAAAAATACTCTTAATCCATCTACATCAAGTGCCATTGTCCTAACATCCCTTAATTCATTATCTCTATCAACATCACTACCATGATCTAACTTTGATTGGTTCCATACTATCTCCACCACTGCCTTAGCTATACCCCCATAATTTTGAATTTTTAAATTTCTGCCTAAGCATGTAACTGGGTGGTACATAACAAAGTTATGATTTGTAGTTAATCTCGCCATTAAATCATCAGTTCCTTCAGAATTGTCTAATAATCGCAATATATACCTGCCATCCATTGATACCCGCTCACCTCTTTCCTTATCTAATAAGTGCTTTGCAAAAGCTCTCCTGTCTAGTGGTGCATTAAGATATCTATCAAATACCACATTGCCCCTTTCTGCACCAACTCTAGAAGCAGAATCCCATAATTTAAGTAATGATTCATAGTCTCTACTAGATACTAGATCACCAACAACCACATCAAGAACATCATCTGGTGAAGATGCTGCTATATCACCTAAATGTTTGGTTATAAGGGAGTGTTTTAAAGAACCACCTACTTGTTGTATTATTTCAAAAAGATTTGAAGCAGTTTGTGTATCCGACATAGTTCCCACCTCATACCAACCAAAACACACCCAAGTTTATAAACATTTATATGTTTGAAACCATAAAATCAATACATTTATAAATAACTATCCAATTCTCATCATCAGGTTACTTCAATATATATCAAAGGACACAATATTTTGTTAAAATATTGGGCCTTTGATTATTAATAAAAGACGAAGTTTTTTATTATAACCAATCTAATGCCGCAAGGCGTGAAACTTTAAAATGACAATGTACGATGTTGATGCAACTGAATTGATAGAAGCAGTAGCTAAAGAGCTGCAAAAAGAAGAATCTATAACTCCCCCAGCTTGGGCTGTTTTCGTTAAAACAGGCGTTCATAAGGAAAGGCCACCTGCCAGGCAGGATTGGTGGTATGTTAGGGCAGCTTCTATATTAAGAAAAGTTAGATTAAAGGGCCCTATTGGTGTTTCTAAATTAAGGACAATTTATGGCGGTAAAAAAAGCAGAGGCCATAAATCTGAAATTTTCAAAAGAGGTTCTGGGAATATAATAAGGAAATTATTGCAGCAGCTTGAAAAATCCGAGTTGCTAAAAAAAGAGAAAAAAGGAACGCATAATGGAAGGGTAATAACCCCAAAAGGAATAAAATTACTTGATAATGTATCAAAAAAAATTGCTGGCAGCAAACCTGTTGAAAAAGTAGAACAGCCAAAGGCAGAAAAGCCAAAGCAAGAAGAGAAAAAACTAGAACAGCCAAAAGAACAGGCTAAGGAAGAAAAGCCAAAACCAACAGAAGAAAAAACAGAAAAAATAGTAGAAAAAACAAAGGAATTTGCTCAAGGAAAAACACCAGCAGCAGAGAAGTTAATAGAAGAGGCTAAAAAAGAACATCCTAAAAAAAATGAGAATAAACAAGCTGAAAAACTTTTTGATTCGAAGAATCAAAAAGGGTTAGGAAATTCGAAGAATTTCCAAAGCGTTCCAACAGCAGCTGAATTAGCTGCAAAAAAGCAAGAAAAAAATGAGTGATGAGTTAGAAGAACGGAAAATCAAAGATTTTCCTTCTTCAAAATCTGACGATTTAGAAGAGATAAAAAGAAGAAAATTAATAGAGCTGCAAAGGCAACAAGAAGAATCATTGCAATCACAATTGCAGGAACAACAGCAATTACAGGCTCAACTTGAGCAGTTAGAGGCTGTTGTTAAGCAATTTTTAACAAAAGAGGCATTTCAAAGATATGGCAACTTAAAAGCTGCACACCAAGATAAGGCAGTTCAGTTGTTGGTTGTTTTGGGCCAGGCAATGCAAAATGGCCAGATAAAGGAAAAAATCACAGATGAGCAATTAAAAAACATATTAAAACAATTACAATCAGAAAAAAAGGATTTCAAAATAACAAGGAAGTAAAATGTCAAGATATAAGCACCCAAGCAGAAAAAAAAGATTAACAAA
>CAZSRD010000001.1:0-9357 GCA_964609455.1 uncultured Methanosarcinales archaeon | reverse complement strand
AAGGAAGTAAAATGTCAAGATATAAGCACCCAAGCAGAAAAAAAAGATTAACAAAATTAAACACCCAGACTAGATGGGCCCCTTTTTGGACCGTTCCAAAAAAATACGGAAAAGGAAGAAGAGTTCATCCAGGCAGGCATACTGTTGTTAAGAGAAGCTGGAGAAGGACAAAAACCAAAGCTTGAAAATGGCAGATAAAAAAGACAAAAAGGAATCCAAGGTTATCCTGGAGAGAGTGTATAATGTTCCTCTTAGAAAGAAATATCAAAGAGCGCCTAGATGGAAGAGAACAAATAGGGCTGTAAAGGCTTTAAGGGAATTCGTTCTAAAAAATATGAAGGCAAAAGAGGTTAAGATAGGAAAATACTCTAATTTAGAGCTATGGAAACACGGCATTAAAAATCCACCCCATCATATTAAGGTTGTTTGCAAAAAAGATGAAGAAGGTATTGTTAAAGTTGAGATTGAAGGGGCACCTGAAGAGAAGATTAAAGAGGCGCCAAAAAAAGCAGCCAAGAAACCAAAGAAAGAAGAGGAAGTTGAGATAAGTGTCAAGGATGCTTTGGGTGGGGAAGAAGACAAGTTAGAAAAGATGGAGAAGAAAGAAGAGGCAGTTAAGGAAGAAAAAGCAGATGAAGCCAAAAAAATTCAAAAAGAAGAAATAAACGAGATGAAAAAAGAGGAATCAGCTTTAAAACATCACGCTCTCAAACAGCCAAAAGTGCCAAAAAGAGTTGAGCAGCACCCAACTGCGCCAATGCAGAAAGGATAAATTTAAAATAAGCAATACTTTTTCTTTATAATTATGAACCAATTGCCATTCGAAACCATTAAAAGGGAAATATTGATTAAACAAGAATCAGTAGCCAATTTCGGATGCAAACCAGAGGAAAGAGATACACAAGACTTGATCAATTATGGTATTGTTAATATAGATAAGCCATCAGGCCCAACATCACATCAGGTAAGCGATTATGTAAAAAGAATTCTTAAGCTTAGTAAAGCAGGCCACTCAGGCACGTTAGATCCTCATGTAACCGGAGTCTTGCCAGTTGCTTTGGGAAGAGCAACAAGAATAGTTCAGGCACTATTGCCAGCAGGAAAAGAATATGTTACCTTAATTTATTTACACAGGCCAGTAGAAGAGAAAGCAATAAGAGAGGTTTTTGAAAAATTCACAGGGAAGATAAGGCAATTGCCCCCAATTAAAAGCGCAGTAAGAAGAATTGAAAGAACAAGGCAAATCTACTATATGGAGCTTCTTGAAATCGAAGGCCAGCACGTTTTATTCAAAGTAGGCTGCCAGGCAGGAACATATATAAGGAAACTTTGCCACGACATCGGTAAAAAACTAGGCACCGGAGCGCATATGGCAGAATTGAGAAGGACAAAAGCAGGCCCATTTGACGAATCAACATTGACTACCCTCCATGATCTAGCAGACGCTTTCTATTATTACAAAGAAGAAAAAAATGATAAATTTATCAGAAAAATAATCCAGCCTATGGAACAAGCTGTAAAATATCTGCCAAAAGTCTGGGTTTTAGACAACGCGATAAAACCATTAAGCCATGGAAGGCAGTTAGCTGTTCCCGGAATAAGTAAATTAGAGTCAGGAATTAATAAAGAGGATGTTGTTGCAGTAATGACCTTAAAAGATGAATTGATTGCTTTGGGAAAAGCAAGAATGAGCTCTGAAGATATTATGAAAAGTGATAATGGAATTGCTGTGAAGAGCGAGAGCGTGTTTATCCAGGTATAATCCCTAAAAACTCAAGTGCTTTTTCGTGCTTTTCATTCGCTACTTGAAGGCTGTCTTCTCTTGTTACACCAGCATATCTTGCGAATTCGCCCCTTATTCCCTCATAATCCGACCCTGAGCCATACCTTACCCTGAGGATTTTTCCATGATGTGAGAGTCTTTTTTTTCCAGACATCCTTTGCCTTACCTTTTCTTCAAAATTATGTATCTCTCTTTCAAGAACCTCTGGGTCATCTGGTGTTGCAGCCAAGACGGATTGTTTTAGGGGATTAGGGGGAGTGCAGATGTATATCTTATCTACATTAATCAATGCAGATGAAGGGATCACATAGCATCTTGACACTTCACCAAGGTCAATGTAAGTATAACCTAATGCTTTTGTTATTGAGTCTATCAAGGCAACATCAATTTCAGGTCCGCCTAAGGCAGCATAATATCTGTAGAATAGATAACCTTTTGGGTTAATACATCCAGGATCAAGAAATCCCTCTTCTTTTGCTTCTGCCAGGAAATCATGCTTTGCTACAAAGAACAATGATATTAATGCATCCAAGTAGTGCCCCCTATATCCTCTCCCTTTTTCACAGCTGCCTGAACCATAAACAGCATCTAAATTCCTTCTTTGCGGCTCTGGCAAAAGACGAGCATATACAGGATACAATTCCTTAATCCTTTCTTTGAATTTAGCTACACCTTCTTCAAGTTTTGGTGAATTTACAACAGTATCAGAACCAAACCAATTGAAGTCTTCCCAAAGTTCTTCTGCAAGCTCGCCTATACTGGTGGTATGCTCTTTTCTTTGGTGTTCCCTTAACAGTTGTTTGCTAAAAAGAAGAGAAGGAAGCTCATACATCCTTCCGGCTTCTATAAGCTCTATCTCCTGGCTGTCAAGCAGCCTATAACTATCATCAACCGGGACACTTTTTTTCAACAAGGATTCAACTGCTTTTTCTAAATTTCTTGGATTTAAATAAAATGTATGTCCATCTCTCGACAACCAATGGCTTATTCCTAGAGCATTGTTTGCCCTTGCATAAAGTATTGGATCATCAGCAACCAATGCAATCCTTCCATTTCTTACCCTAAGCTCAGCAGGCTTAGCATTAAACCAGTCAGATATTAAAGCCTTTACAACATCAGGCAGAGAGCAGTTAGAATTTTCTTCGAAAAAATTTGTTACTCTATCGCTATCAACACCATGAAACCTTGCTCTGATAATGCTTTCTGGTGTAAGCCTATAAGCTGCATACTGCTCATGCCCATTTGAAGCCTGCTCTGCAATTTTTTTCAAAAAGGCTTCAGCTTTCTCTGAGCCCTCTATAGTTCTCTCTAAGTGAATCAATCCTGTTCCGTCTATCACCAAAGGTTTTGGCATTTAAATCACATATATGTAACTACTAACTAGAGAAAAATCAAGCTTTGTTTAAAAATATAACTGAAATCTGAGAATTATTCAGGCTCATTGATAATATCATTCTGAATCCTTTTGGATTCATTTAAAATACTTAAGAAAACTTCTTCAACAAATCCTTCCTCTAATCCTTGTTCCTTTGCAATACTCTTTAATGTTTTCATAATCTCAACTTCCCTTTCTTCATCGAAGACAGCAATATTATTCTTTTTCTTATAATCAGCAATCTCAGGCATCAAAGACATTCTCTCAGCAAGAGCAGTGATTATAACAGTATCTATCCTGTCAATATGCCTTCTCAGGTGTTTAATCTTACCTTCATCTTTCATAGTAAGCGCAGAATTAAAACCTCTTTATAAAGTTTTTGTTGTGATGGCAATTAATCAACAGTAAACAATTCAGAATCGTGAACATCAAATATGCCCAATCTTGCGCAGGCATCTAGCCACCCATGAGCATAGTTAAGTGCAGCAAATGCATTGACAAAATCTCCTTTCTTATAGAAATGCTCTGCATCTGAGAAATATCTTTTTATCATATCAAGGCAATCTGCTCTTTCTTTCACAAGGCTAGTCCTATTAGGGCTTTTCTCAGCTTGTGATATGGCCTTTTTTGTAACAGAGAAATACCTCTTTAATTTATCTTCTGTTACCTGATTCATGCTTCTTTCTTCTTGCTCTTTTCATACTCTTCGCTAGTAGGATAAGGCCTTTTAACAGTAATCGGAATAACACCTGCTGCAAATTCCTTCTTGGCAATCTCCACAGGGTTGTATTTTATCTCCTCTAGGTCTTTCTCGCTAAACTTAACTAAGAAAGGAGCGCCCATGGAAATCTGCAAAGCTCTTGCCCCAAGTATTCTAGCAGATTCGTATTTAGTAAATTTTTCTTCATCCATTTTTCAATGCACCTCTAAGTTCTTTTCCTTTTTCTACTCCAATATCAATCATCTTATCAATATCTTCTTGTGTCAAAGGGGCTTCTCCTCCCTTTTGTAAAGCGCATAAAGTGCCATCTTCTATTGTAGCTACTGTCAAACGAGCGTCAATAACTTTTTCCTCTTCTGTTGTAGGATCCACTAGATATTTGTTCCCTATCTTACAAACCGTAACAGATAAAGGAATGTTTTTTAGAGGCAGTTTTTTGCTTGTTTTCTCTTTATAGATGACCTTTTCACCATCAAATTTAGGAAACACTGTATTCTGCAAAGCAGCATATGCGCATAACGCAGCAGAATCAAACAGATTGCCTGCATCATTAAGTGATATTGCATCAATAATCACAAGCCATACATGCTCCCCTTCTTTAATGCACAATTTCTTAAAATCAATTGTTTTGCTCTCTCTAATTCCCCTGTCAATAACTCTTGCAATTTCTATTGCCTGAATTCCTGGAGGACCAGATTCAAACTCAGGGTTGGACATTGGCAAAAGCTCTGCTCCAACTATAATTGTTCCTTCACCAGGGCTGTCAGGGTAAGGTTCACCAACCTCTAGCTTGACTCCGACCAATATTTCTGTATCACCCAAAGTAACTTTAGCAGAACCCTCTGCTGTTTTTGTGAATCCATACTCTACTTTCAATGGTTTTCTATACTCTAATGGTTTTCTTCCATCTAATCTTTTGTCTGATTCAAGAAGAGCAATCACATGCTGTTTTAAATCTTCATTCATTCTGCATCACCCTTAACATTATTATACTTTTCCTTAAGCGCTTTTTTCTGTATCTCATAAATCTTTTGACAGGCATTTTTTCCCATTTCAATCGCTTTTGAAAGCTGCTCTTTGGATACTAACCCATCCATTTGAAGCAAAGTAATCTTTCCTGAACTTGGCATTATTGCAATAGGAATATCTGCTACTGGCCCGTCTTCATAAGATTCTTCTGAATAATCTAAATCAACTAAAATCTTATCATCCACTCTGCCTACTGAAACAGAAGAAACTAAATCTTTCATCAACAAACCAGCATCTGCTAATGCCATTGCTGCAGCATTTATGCCGGCTGTTCTGGAGCCTGCTTCTGTTTCTGGAAGCTCAATAAAGACATCCACAACAGAATTTGGATATTCTTCAAGGTTAAGCACAGGCAACAATGCTTTTGCTGTAACCATTGAAATCTCTTTTGATCTTCTAGATCCTCCTGGCCTGACTCTTTCGCCCGAAGAACTAAAAGGCATCATATTATAATTGCATCTTAATATGCCCTTAGAAGGATCCTGCAAAAACCTGGGGTATAAATTTCTAGGGCCATACACAGCTGCATAAGCCCATGTATTTCCAAACTTAAAATAAGCAGAACCATCAGCCCTTTTAATAACCCCGACTTTTGCCTCTACTTTTCTAAACTCCTCAAATCCCCTGCCGTCTAATCTTTTTTTATAACTCATTGTGGACCACCTAATTTAACTCCTGTTTCTTTTTCCAGAAATTTCTGAATCTTATCCGTTAGCCCTTTTAAGTGGCTCTCGTCTTCTATCTTTCTTATTGTCCTCTCTACCAAAAGCTCTTTATCTGGCTCACCTTCTACCCATACTAAGCCATTCTGCCCTACTATAATCTTACAGCCGCTTGCTTGTTTCAGCATGCTGACCATAGAGCCTTGCTTTCCAATTATTCTTGGAACCTTATATGGGGAGACTTCAATCACCCTTCCGCCCTTAATCTTATGCAGGCCAGGCCCTTTGGCTGATACATCTATCAGCTTTTGTGAAGTCACATTTGTAATCCCGCAGACAAGATAGTCTCCAAGATTAAAATACTGGGTTAGGTCAGCTCCTTTCTGTATATATGAAGAGCTTGCTTCTGAAATTGACATCATAGCAGAATAAGCAGAGTTTGTGTCTATTCTCCATCCGCTGAAACTGATATCAATAACCTTCCCTATTATTATATCATTCTTTTTTGGATTATATCTTCCTGACAATGGAATCAGCTTGAGGGTTCTGCCATCAATATAAGTTAACCCTAATCTTCCAGCTAATATTTTATCTCCGTCTCTGTAAGTTCCTACACCAGGCAGATTATCCATACCTTCTGCCAATACTTCGCCAGGAACTACAATTTCCTTTTCCGTTACTAATAGTTTGCTCATTTTATTCATCACCTTACATTTAGTACTTTAGTCTCAACATTACCGTGGCATAGTGCATTTAGCTTATTGTGGAAATCCTCTTCTAACCCGCCGGGGATCTCTACAACAACAACCAAGCTGCCATCTGTCTGCCAGTCTTCTCTTATTTTTTTTCCAAATGAATTTAATATTGGATAGGATTTTGCTGCAAACTCTGGCGGTATCTTTACAGCCATCTCTTTGATCTCAAACTTTATCGGCAATATTGCCCTTATAGCCTTTAGCGCCTCTTCAACTTGTTTGCCAACATCCTTAACCTCGTCAATATGAAACTTTGCCTCTTCTAAAGCAGCCTCTATCCTGTTAGGAGGATGCGGAGTATGTGTTCTGGGGTCAACAGCATTTCTATGTATCATATTAATGATCTGCCTTTTCTTTTGTTCCCTCAGCTCATCTCTATGTTTTGCTGTAATTGGAATATCCCCTTTTTGTATTATGAGTTTTGCAACTTCTAAAGGATCGTCTGTTTTAAAGATATTATTCAAATCATTTGGGGAAGCTTCCATGCCTTTTCTTGAATCGGTAAATATCTTTTGAGCTGCTAAAACCTCCCTTATATCTATATCAGCGCCGGATTTTAAGGCCAAAGCCTGAGTACTATCTGCTAAGATCTCAAAATTCTGCCCATGGGTTTTCAATTTTATTATATTTGCTTCATCTACTGCAATCATTTTATTTCTTCTTAACCTTTTTTACAACGCCCAAGTTTCTCTCAATAGTTTCCTTTGAGAATTTCTTGAACTTCTTTTCATCAATGCTGATATAAGCAGCATCTATCCTTTCAGTAGCGAAATTATCCCCTAAAACTTTCTTCAAAGCCTTTAGGCATAATTTTAACCCTTCCTCTATCTTCAATTCAGGATTATATTCTTTATGTAAAATCTCTTCTATCTCTACTTCGCCTTCGCCTATAACACTTGCTTTGTATTCAAAGAATATTCCAGTTGGGTCTGTTTCATATAAGCTTGGCTTATTTCCGTCTATCCCGCCAATCAAAACAGAAACACCAAACGGCCTTAACCCTCCGCTTTGTGTGCATATCTGCTTTAGATTAGCAATATCCTTTACTATTGTTATAACATCAACCGGGCTGTCATATGTTACCCTATGCTGCTGTCCTTTTAGCTGTGCTCTCTCAATTAAAACTCTGGCATCAGATAAGATTCCTGAAGCAGTAGCACCGATATGATCATCTATCTGCCATATCTTCTCTACACTTTCCGGTACAACTAAACTATCAACAATCCTTTTGTCTGTAACAAACAATACGCCATCAGAACATATCATTCCAATAGCAGTAGATCCTTGTCTTACTGTTTTTTTTGCATATTCAACCTGCAGTAATCTTCCATCCGGGCTGAACATAGTTATTGCTCTGTCATAACCCATTAATTGATGCGGCATTGGTTCAACCATTTTATTTTTCACCTCATATTTCAACTAGCTAATTTTAAATATCTTTCTTCAGCTTTTTTTAAAATTCCGCTCATCCCTACGGTTCTGATTTTCTTACTCTTCTTAAGTCCGTCAATCAAAACTCTTGCGTGGCTATTATTTACCCTAAAAATCCCTCTTTGTATTCCAGGTTTATACTTATTCTTTAAAAACCTTATGTCAGCTTGCTGGTATTTAACACCCAGAACATTAAAAGCAGACTTTTTAATAGCATTATGGATAGCTGAATCATCATCTAAGTCGTTTGAGATAACCTCAAACACAATATACCTTTTTTTCGGCCTTTGACTAGGTTTTACCTTCATCTTACAAAGTTGTGAGAAAACTTTCAATTCTCCTTTTCTTCTCTCACTTCATAGGTAAGAATTAGTTTATTATATATAAAGTATTCGGTTTTTAGTATGTGATTTCGGTTTTTATCAGTCTAATGGGCTTTTGATTTTCTTCAAATCATCAGTTCGCCCTCTTGCATAACCCTGCGTTGTTTTTATGTCAGAATGGCCTAAAAGCCGCTGGATCTTGTGCATAGGCAGCCCATCTTCAAGAAGATGAGTTGCAAAGCATGCCCTTAATAGGTGAGGATAAACTCTTCTTTTTATGCCTGCTCTTTTCGCAGCTAGTTTTACTATTTCCTCAGCAGTTCTTATCGTTATATGCTCTCCAAAACCATTATCAAATAAATAATCTGATTGTTGTTTCCTTCTTGCTAAATACTGGTTTAAGTCATCAATAAACCTTCTTGAAGTAATTGTGAATCTGTCTTTATTCCCCTTTCCTTTTCTTATAAATACTATGTTATCCTGGATGTCCCCTGCTTTTACCTTAACACACTCCCCAACTCGCATTCCAGATGAATAAAGCAGTTCAATCAATAATCTATGTTTCAATGAGTTTGTATTATCAATCATAGCCTTAACTTTTTCTTTCGGCAAAACAGGGGTCAGATCTTTAGGAATCTTTGACCTCTTTATATTCTTAAATATATTCTTCCTGAGATAACTTTCATAATAACATTTCAAAGAATTAATAGCCATATTCATTGTTCTTGGGCCAGCGCCACCTAAAATAAGATAATTCAAATAAGCCTTTATATCCTTTGAAGTTATGCTTCTCTGCTCTTTTTTAATAAAGTCTAGAAATCTATCATTGTGGTAGAGATAAGCATCAATACTCTGATTACTGAAGTTCCTTACTCTTAACTCTAAAACAAAATTCTTAAACCTTTTTCTTAAAATCTCTTTCCTTGTTGGCCCTTTTTTCCTGGGGAAATAGTGGAAAAATTTCATCTGAATCACCTTCCAGAAAGGCTTCCAGAGCATTTGAGTATATAAACCTCACGGACACCCATGGCAAGTGGCAAGTGAACCGTTGATTTTGCCCCCTTAAGCCCCAAAACACCCGAATTTCAAGGAATCGGGCATGGCAAGTGGTGGCAAGTGAGAAATACCGGATTTCTCCCCTAAAGCCCCTGAAACCCCCTATTTTCAGTGGATCAGCCATGTAGTATAACATCCCTATTAAACTCATTGGTTCGTTTAATAGGTGTTACACAAAATCGCCCCCTTATATTTTTTAAATAAAATATAGTCTGCTTCGCA